>CALUII010000018.1 GCA_944320665.1 uncultured Alistipes sp.
CAGCTTACCGAACCGCTGGCAATAATCGTAAACAGGTGGATCAGGTTCCCGGCGCATACTCCGAAGATGCCACCGAACGCCAGGATCCCGAATATCACCGATCCGACGTAGTTCTCGCGGATAATCCACTGCTCGTTCATAACTGTGCCGGATTTTGGGTCGGTTTGAAGACGCCGCCCCGAGAGAGAGCCACCTTGCGTATTTTGCAAGCTAACGGGGTATTCGTCTGGCCACTCAAGGCTTCCCGGATGGTCTTGCGGGAGACCCCAAGCAATTGTGCCAACTTGACGATCTCCCCATGTTCTACAAGTACTCTTGCCATAAAATCAATAATTTCGTATATTTGCCTCACAGGTTCCGTTTGAAACCTCGATGCAAATATAATAGGATATTTCCTATTAACAAAGGAAAGTGCGAGAATTTTATCTATTATTCTATGTCTGCAATAGAGCGTTTGCGAGAATTTATTGAACGTAAAGGGATTAGTAAATATTCCTTTTATAAGGCCACAGGTGTAGCAAATGGCTATTTGGATAAAGGCGGGAATATAGGCTCGGACAAATGCGAGAAAATAAGCTATGTTTATCCTGATTTAAACCTTGTGTGGCTTATAACTGGAAAAGGGAATATGCTCACTACCGAGGACGATCAAATTGCTAACATAGAGATTGGCGAACAGTTTCCTTTAAAGACTGATCGGCGTATTGATTTGCAGAATGTTCCGCTGTACGAACTTGATGCCTCGGCGGGGTTGGTTGCTCTATTTGCCGACCACAACCGTCCTACACCCATATCTCACATCCAAATCCCCAACCTGCCACCTTGCGATGGGGCCGTCTACGTCCGGGGTGACTCGATGTATCCGTTACTGAAGAGCGGCGATATTGTATTGTATAAGGAGATCCCCAACGGATCCCAAGGAATACTGTGGGGCGAGATGTACCTTTTGTCATTCACCATTGACGGCGAGAGCTATATCTCGATCAAATACATCCAGAAGGCAGACGACGATCGTTTTGTCCGACTCGTAAGCCACAACCCACACCATTCGCCGAAGGATATCCCGGCAGACTCAATCCAGGCGCTGGCCCTCATCAAGGCGAGCATCCGGTTCAACACGATGGGGTAGTGCGGAACGTCGCGCGCACTTTTAGAGAGGAATTTTGCATACACACAAACGTAATGCACGCATATTCAACGATATACGTGCATTGCCATTGTATTTATCCCTGTCATTAAGTGGGTGTTATACGGCATATTCTGTGCACATACGGGTATAATATTGTATTTAACCCCATTCCACAGCGCGTAATTTTACACGTTTTTGTCCCCCTAAATGTCCCCCTAACGTGTACATTTCGTTTTTAATGGGCCGAAATTTTGTCCCCCTAAATGTCCCCCTAAATGTCCCCCTAAAGTTTCAAACAACCATATTGGTAAGAGTACCGACATGGTCGTTTGAAGGTCGATTGTAAGGTAGTTGAACGGTGTTTTGAACACGCAGACGGGGCGCAGTAATTGATACGGGCATAAACACGCCTAATATAGGCAGAATAGGGCGTAGAAAGGGCCTGTGCGGTATTCTTGAGAAAATACACGCACAAAAAAAGCTACCGAAAACAGGCCGTTTTAAGGCGTTCTCGGTAGCAATGTAACATTCCGGGTTGAACGGAGTGTTCAGATCATACAGAAGAGTATCACTGAAGTAACACGAAAGTCACATTTCGTTTTGCAGCGTGTCCGGGAGTGCTGTTCCGCTAACTCGCTGATGTGTCGGTTAATGCATTACTTTTTGTTCCCTTCCGCATTTATACATTTCGTTTTACCCCCGGTATCGAAATGACGTTTTTTGCGATGCTTGATGCTGTAAATTGGATAATTTTCTTATCTTTGCCACAAATGTGAAACCCAACTAAAATTTTTGACACGTTATGAAAGAGTTAGTAGATCAGATCCGGGCTCAGTACGAGGTCTTCGCTGCCAATGCGGAGGCCCAGGTTGAAAAGGGGAATAAGGCGGCCGGTACGCGTGCCCGTAAGGCTGCACTCGAAATTTCGAAGTTGATGAAGGATTTCCGCAAGGCATCGCTCGAAGCATCGAAATAGTTGTGACGCTTATTTGATGTAAAAAAAAGTCAAAAAGGCCGCAATCTCTGCTAGGAGATTGCGGCCTTTTTCTATGGGGGGGGGAAACGAAATCCTTGACCTGTTTACAACGTGACTCCGTACCGATGCAGCGTGGCTACATCCTGGTCCGAGAGACCCGTTTCGATAAAGGGTACAGCCTCGTTATGGTCGTTCAGATAGCGACGCGGACGATGTCGGTCGTAGGTCGTATCGACGAGTGATACTTCGGGGTTAAGGTATCGACTTTCGATCGAGGCCATGTCCGCCATCGTATGGAACAGGGCGTGGGTCGTGGCGGGGGCATTGCTGTTCTGTTCTGCGGCTGCGACCTTTTCGGGGAAATTGCGTCGGTAGCGATCCGAAAACCAGGCCAGGCTGGCTACATAGATCTGGTAGGCGGTCGTTGTCGGCGAGGCATGCAAGAATCGTTCGCGTTCGTCGTCGAGTAAGTCTTCTCCGTGGTCCGCGCAATAGAGCAGGGCCACATTGGCATCAAGTCCGCGCAGGTAGGCGATCGTCGAAGCCAGGAAGTGATCTGTGTAGTGAATCGAATTGTCGTAGGCATTTGTCAGTTTGGTCCTGTGTTGCACGGCGATGGCGACGTCGTCGTCGGGCATAAAACAGGCTGCTTCGCGCGGATAGCGCTGGTGGTAGCTGAAGTGTGAGCCGTAACAGTGCAGAATGAAGAGCATCTTGGAGGCGGAACTTGTTTCGATGGCCCGTTGCAGTTCGTCGAGTAACTGCATGTCGTAGCGTGGTGACCGGATGTAGAGCAGATGATCGGCATCATGAGCCAATTTGTCGATCATGGCGCCTTGGGGCGACTGGTTGGAGATGAACCAGGTTTCGAAACCGACTTCGTTGAAGAGAGCCGGAAGTCCCTTGCGGCGATAGAGTTCGGAATGTTCGTCCGTATCGACTGATGAAAGAATCATCGGAACACTCTTGTGGGTTGTGTTGCTCTGTGTGAGCATGTTCCGGAAACAGATCAGGTCGTTGTGGGTCGAAAGTTCGGGATTGGTCGGCCGTGAGTAACCCCACAGTTGCCAGTTCATTGCGCGTGAGGCCTCTCCGATGATATAAACATAGATCTCCTTTTCGCTTGGAGCTACGGAGGTGGGGGCACGGTGGGCGTCGAAGGTGAAGTGGGCCGATGTCTCCTCGAAGTGCTGCATCAGGCGGAACTCCTGAGCGCAGAGTTTGATGTTGTATATTACGTTGACCGGGAAGATATCGTTGCGCAGTACGTGCTCCTCGCCCGAGCGATGGGCCGTCCACAGCGACAGTCCGCCGATACACATCAGGGCACAGCCAATCAGTGAGAGGTTCTTGCGAGTTGTGGTCGATAGATAACGCCGGTGGGCAATCTCGCGGGCTGCGAACCAGAGCAGCGGTACATAGATCAGGCAGACCAGCAGGATGGCCGGATAAATATTCGAAAGCAATTCGCCCGCTTCACCCGGATTCGTGGTGAGAACATTGGTGAACATGTCGGTGGCAATGATCGAATTGCCAAATAGATACAGCAATACGATCTGAAATGCAGCCAGTACCAATAAAGGAAAACCAAGCCAGATCATCACTCCGGAGCGCGGCAGGGCCACACTCCAGACC
This sequence comes from uncultured Alistipes sp., assembly GCA_944320665.1. Classification (GTDB taxonomy): domain Bacteria; phylum Bacteroidota; class Bacteroidia; order Bacteroidales; family Rikenellaceae; genus Alistipes. The sequence goes on from CALUII010000018.1 coordinate 3,741, forward strand.
ATATAGAATCCGAGGGGGAGCAGAATCAGGGCTTCGACCGTCCAAAGCGGATATCCCTCCGTGTTGGCCAGCACGCAGTTGGGGATGATCAGGGCAATGAAAAAGCAAACCGAAAGCAGGGTAGAGAACCTGCTTCGGTTGCGTACCATGGCCCGTCGTCGGCGGAAACTTTTAGGCGGTCGCTGACGTCCCATTTATCGGTAGTTGTCTACGATCTTGTAGAATTTCTCAGCTTCGGCCGGAGATATCTCTCCCTTGTGGACATAGACCAATTCGCCCTCTTTGGAGACCAGCAGCAGTACGAACTGATTGTTGCAGTCGCCCAATCCCCAGGCGGTGCTGAGAATGCGGTTTTCGTCGGCCAGAATGGTTGCATGATTTTCGATCGTACGTTTGCGGGCGATGTTTCGGGCCATTCCGTTCGGTACGAGCGGCGCGTCTTTCAGATTCATGACGCCGAAGCTGTAGATGTTTTCTCCGGCGGCGCGGTGGTTGCGTTCGAGTTCGTCGGTAAATGCCTCGTTTTGTTTGGGGTGATCGGGATCGACGTAGAAGATCATGAGGTTCTTGTCGCCGAAATGGGGCAGGCGGGCCGGTTGGCCTTCCAGGCTAATCAGTTCGACGTTCTTCACCTTACGGGGCAATTGCTGGGCATTGAGGCTCATGGGGAGCAACAGTGCGAGGAGGAGCAAAGCTCGGATTGATGCATGTTTTTTCATAAATAGTTCTCTTCTCACGTTAGAATCCAACTTCACGAATTACGTTACGATTGCAAAGGTATAACAAAATCATGAAATACGCTTGTCCGACAGGCCGCATTCGTGTTCTATTCTACTGTGCGGGCCCGAAGACGAATGCGTCGTGGTGAATGATGGCCCGGGAAGAATAAACAGGCGGGGCGGAAAGGGTAGAATGCGTGGGTGGAATCGGATTATGGTTGTAAAGTGTTTATATGTAGTTGTTTGCATTTCCGTACGATGGTTTGTCTGAAAACAGAGCGTATGAAATGCGAGCCTTTTTATTGGGATTCGTTACCTTTGCGGGGCCGCAGCCCGTATCGGCCGATTCGGCGGATGGAGGACGAGGGGTGATCAATAATTTTTTACAATATCTTTTTATTATGAGTGATACGTACAAGGTGCTTTTTGTCTGTTTGGGTAACATTTGCCGCTCACCGGCAGCCGAGGAGATTCTGCGTCACATGGTGCAAGAGCAGGGGTTGCAGCAGCGGATCGAGGTCGATTCGGCTGGAACATACGCCGGCCATCGGGGAGAATTACCCGACCCACGGATGCGGGTGGCTGCCGCTCGCCGGGGGTATGAGCTGATGCATCGGGCGAGACCCGTACGCCGCGAAGACTTCTATGAGTTTGATCGTATTGTGGTGATGGACGATACGAATTACGAAAACATGCATCGGTTGGCTCCATCACGTGATTGTGCCGAGAAGATCTTCCGTATGACAGAATTCTGTCCTCATTCCGAACGGACCTATGTTCCGGATCCCTATTACGAGGGGCACGAAGGTTTTGAACTGGTGCTCGATCTGTTGGAAGAGGGGTGTGCCGGTTTGCTGGAGGAGATCAGAAGTCAAATCCGAAACTGATCGAGCAGGCGTTGTGAGCCCACGAATGCTTCTCGGCTACCAGGTAGGCAAAGTCAAGCCGCAGATGCAGGAAGCGTATGCCGGCGCCGAATGATCCGTAGTTGGGCGAGTATGCCGTGTCACCGCCGTAGTGGTAGCCGCAGCGGAACTGAACGAGTTGCATGAGGTTGTATTCGGCGCCGACCGAACCTTGGAAACTCCGGATATGGGCCGGATTGAAGTATCCGCCCAGGTCGGCTGCAACGGTGATTTCGTGAGCGTCGGTAATGAAGGTGTCGAAGGCGGCGCCTACGGTTAAGCCGACCGGCAACATCTTGCCCTGAAGCGGGGCGTTGAACCAGCCGCCCAAATTCGAAAGTTTGGCACCGAAACGCAGATTCGAGTAGTAGCCCACCTCTTCGAGCGGCAACAGGTAGAGGGCGCTCAGGTCGGCAGCCAAAGCATCGTTGTTGCTGACATCGGGGCGCCGCAGATGGGTGTAGCGTGCTACGATTCCCAGAGACCAGCGTTCTCCGAAGCGGCGGGCGTAACCGAGATCGATCATCATGTCGTTATCGCCCGGTGCGTGACGGAATTGGCGCCATCCGGCCAGCAGCGAATTGCGTGAGGCGATGTTGCAGAACCCCGAGACCGTGTAGCAGTTGTACTCTTCGAGCATGAGGTAACTGGCCGAGAGTTGTGCCTGCATGGGGGACATGGGGGCGCTGGCGGCGTTGTTGAATACGGCATGAGAGGCTGCGAGCGTCGTGGTGGCGACACCGCCCATCGCCATGCTTTTTGCGTCGAGGCTCATGGTCGGCAGCTCCTGGGGTTGAGCCGTCAGGAATGCTGTGCAGGCAAGCAGAAGAAGTCCGAGTCGTTTCATGTCATATATCGATTTTGGAGATTCGAATCTGCGCAAATATACACAAAAAGATGCAACATGCAACAGGGTGCATAATTATATGCGGAAGCCCCGAACGCTTGGTCGTTCGGGGCTTCCGTATGTAGATGAAGCCGACATGCAGGCTTTGATCCCGGAGTGTATGGTGCCGTTTAGCAGTTCATGGCACCGCAACAGTGGATCACCTGTCCGCTCACGTACGACGAGAGATCCGATGCCAGGAAGAGAGCCACCTTGGCTACCTCCTCGGGCGTACCGCCGCGACGCAGCGGAATCTGTTTGTACCATCCCTCCTTCACCTCGTCAGGCAGTTTGTCGGTCATATCGGTAAGGATGAAGCCCGGGGCGATGCAGTTGGCGCGGATGCCGCGTGAACCCATCTCCTTGGCGATCGACTTGGCCAGACCGATCATACCGGCTTTCGAAGCCGAGTAGTTGCACTGTCCGGCATTGCCGCTGACACCTACGACCGACGACATGTTGATGATCGAACCGCTCTTCTGACGTGCCATGATGGGCGTAACGGCATGAATGAAGTTGAAGGCTGATTTCAGGTTGACGTTCAGTACGGCATCCCACTGTGCTTCAGACATACGCATCATGAGTCCATCCTTCGTAATGCCGGCATTGTTTACCAGGATATCGATGCGTCCGAAATCCTTGACAATCTGGTCGATCACCTGATGCGTCTCTTCGAAGTTGGCTGCATTCGAGGCATAGCCCTTTGCCTTGACGCCCAGGGCGGCGATCTCGGCCTCGGTAGCCTTGCCGTTTTCGTCGATTACCAGGTCGGTGAATGCCACATTGGCGCCCTCACGGGCAAACTGAAGTGCGATGGCCTTGCCGATGCCGCGGGCGGCACCCGTCACAACGGCAACTTTCCCTTCAAGTAGTTTCATAAGCTGAGCTTTTTTATAAATAAGTGTTCTCTGTTGTATCCATCTCGTTCCGGTCGGGAGTGGATACCCGCTTCCTTGCACCTTTCGTCGCATGCATGATGCGAGTCGTCATCCCGGTCGAATAATTTGCTCCAAAGGTACTAAATTTTTTTCGGTTTTGCCGGCGGGGGCGCGGAATTTCGGCAAATATTACTATCTTTACACCACGCAACCATAATCTCATACATTATATGAAAAAAGACACTCAAATCTTCGAGCTGATTGCCGAAGAGCGTCAGCGCCAGATGAAGGGCATCGAACTGATTGCCTCCGAAAACTTTGTCAGCGACCAGGTGATGCAGGCAATGGGTTCCGTGCTCACGAACAAATATGCCGAGGGCTATCCCGCCGCGCGTTATTATGGCGGTTGTGAAGTGGTCGACAAGGTGGAGCGTCTGGCCATCGAGCGCCTCTGCAAGATCTACGGCGCGGAGTATGCCAACGTGCAGCCCCATTCCGGTGCGCAGGCCAACATGGCAGTCTTCTTTGCCTGTCTGAAGCCGGGTGACACCTTCATGGGTCTCGACCTGGCTCACGGCGGTCACCTTTCGCACGGTTCGCCGGTCAATATGTCGGGCATGTATTTCAATGCCGTGGGCTATCAGCTTGACGAGGCTACCGGAGTGATCGATTACGACAAAATGGAACAGAAGGCACTCGAGTGCAAGCCGAAACTGATCGTGGGTGGTGCATCGGCCTATTCGCGTGAGTGGGATTACAAGCGCATGCGTGAGATTGCCGACAAGGTAGGTGCCCTGCTGCTCATTGATATGGCTCATACGGCCGGTCTGATTGCTGCCGGTCTGTTGGAAAATCCTGTGAAATATGCCCACATCGTCACCTCGACGACCCACAAGACCCTGCGCGGTCCGCGCGGCGGTATCATCCTCATGGGTAAGGATTTCGAGAATCCGTGGGGACTCAAGACGCCGAAGGGTGTGGTGAAGATGATGTCGCAGGTACTCAATTCGGCCGTATTCCCCGGCATCCAGGGCGGTCCGCTTGAGCATGTGATTGCTGCCAAGGCCGTAGCTTTCGGTGAGGCTCTCGAACCCGAATACAAAGAGTATCAGAAACAGGTACAGAAGAATGCCAAGGCAATGGCCGAGGCCTTCGTAAAACGCGGATACAAAATTGTGTCGGGCGGTACGGACAACCACCTGATGCTGGTCGATCTGCGCACGAAGTTCCCCGACCTGACGGGTAAACTGGCTGAAAAGTGCCTCGTGGCAGCCGATATCACCACAAACAAGAATATGGTGCCGTTCGACAGCCGTTCGCCCTTCCAGACGTCGGGTCTGCGCTTCGGTACGCCGGCTATCACGACGCGTGGCGTAAAGGAGGACAAGATGGACTATATCGTCGGCCTGATTGACCGCGTGCTTTGCGACCCGGAGAACGAGGAGAATATAGCAGCCGTACGCAAGGATGTCAATGCGATGATGGCCGAGTACCCGCTTTTTGCGTGGTAGTAGTGCTGAATGAAGGAGCTTGTCTCTTTTTTACACGAGCTGCATGATCACAACGACCGGGCGTGGTTCGATGCGAATCGTCGGCGTTGGGAGGCTGTACGCGAGGAGTTCCGCACCTTCACCGAGGGGTTGATCGACGGAATCGCGTCGTTCGACCCTTCGGTCAAGGGGCTCCGACCTCAGGATTGTATCTATCGTATTGCGCGTGATACGCGGTTCAGTCCCGATAAGTCTCCGTACAAGACCTATATCGGTGCGATCGTGGCCCCTCGTGGCAAGAAGGCCGGTTATGCGGGGTATTATTTCCATGTCGAGCCGGTGGTTGATGAGCGCTTGTCGATGGGAAGCGGTTTGACCGCAGGTATCTATTGCCCCGAACCGGTCGTATTACGGTCTGTGCGGGATGAAATTCTGGATCACGGGGCTGAAATCGTGGAGGCTATGAATGAGGCGGAGGGTTTCCGACTCAATACGGTCAATTGCTTGCGCCGTACACCGACTGGATATCCGCGCGGAACGGAATACGATGCCCTGTTGCGGCAGAAGGATCTCTTTGTGACGCGGCCCATGGATGATGCCTATCTGTTGGCGCCGAATCTGCTGGAACGGGTAATCGGGGAGTTCCGACGGACACATCATCTGGTGGCGATATTGAATCGGGCTGTGCAGTTTGCATACGATGAGATGCGGTGAGTCGGAAAGATGGCTGTTGGAATTGCATGGGGCGCCTCGGGCGATTGTCATATAGGCGTTCGTGCGTATAGTGCAATCCATTGTGGAGAAGGAGCTGTGCCGATCGGGAGGTGTGACGTATGTGCGACTCGCGATCGGCACGGTTTTTTCACCTGTGCAGAATGGGCGTGCTTGCTGGACGCGAATTTATTGGAAAATGTTATATGAAACGAATCTTTTGGATGTTGTTTGCCTGCTGTGCTACGGCAGGCACACTCCTGGCTCAGGAAAAATCGACTATGAATGAACTGATGCCCACGAACGATGTCGAGAAGAGCACGTTCGTCTATGCGGTAAAGGGCAGTGACACGTTGCGTATGGATCGCTATCGGGTCGCTTCGATGCGGCACGACGAGGCGTCGCCGTGCATGATTTTTGTCTTCGGTGGCGGGTTTGCCTGGGGTGAGCGCGATAATGCTGATTATCTGCCTTTTTTCGAACACATGGCCCGCAAGGGATTTACGGTGGCGGCGATCGATTATCGTCTCGGTTTGAAAAGCGCAGTGGCTCGCGGCGATTTGAGTATGGAACGTTTCCCGCTGCTGTTTGCAGCCAGCGTGCGGATGGCTGTGGAGGACCTTTATGATGCTACGGCCTATCTGTTGGCCCAAGCAGACGGGTGGCAGATCGATCCCCGTCGAATAGTTACCTGCGGGTCGAGTGCCGGCGCTATAACGGTGTTACATGCCGAATACGATCTGTGTAATGGATCGCCGCATGCGACGCAGCGATTGCCTGAGGAGTTTAATTATGCCGGTGTCATTTCGTTTGCCGGAGCCATTTTTGCTGCAGGGAATGACTTGGACTGGGGAACGAATCGACATCCGGCGCCGATGCTGCTTTTCCATGGCGATGCCGATCGCAATGTCCCCTATGGGGCGATACGTGCTATGGGAGCCGGATTCTTTGGGTCGGAATATATTGCGGCTCAATTGACACAGATGCGGATACCGCATGCCTTCTACTCCGTAGTCAATGCCGGGCATGAGATGGCTGTGGTGCCGATGGCTGACAATCGGTATGAAATTGAGGCTTTCCTGCAGAATCTGGTGATTGAGCAGCAACCGCTCGTGATTGATACACAGATCGTCTCGCTCGATCGTCCCGATGTGCCTAAGGAATTTACGTTGGAAGAGTATATTCTTTCCAATTTTGGAGGCGAATAACGGGACATCCGGTTGGGGTTGTCGTGTCGACTGACGGACGGGGAGTGACTGCTCCGGATGAACGTGAAAAGGGAGGCTACGAAATTCTTCGTAGCCTCCCTTTTCACGTTTTGTTGTGCGCACCCGAGGGGATGTGTTTCTATCGGCAGTTACTCTACAGTGACTGATTTGGCCAGATTGCGCGGCTGGTCAACGTTCCGTCCCTTGTAGACCGCAATGTAATAGGCCAGCAGTTGCAACGGAACACTCACCACGATCGGCATCAGGCATTCCGTAATGACCGGCACCTCGATGCAGTAATCGGCAATACGACGCACCTGTTCGTCGTCTCGGGCGATTACGGCAATGATGCGGCCGCCGCGGGCCTTTACCTCCTCCATATTGCTTACGGTTTTGGCGTAGGTGTGATCCGGAGTTGCAATGACAACAGTAGGCATTTCGTTGTCGATCAGTGCAATGGGACCGTGTTTCATCTCGGCGGCGGGATAGCCCTCTGCATGGATATAGGAGATCTCTTTCAGTTTGAGAGCACCCTCGAGAGCGGTCGGATAGTTATAGCCACGTCCCAGATAGATGAAGTTGTGGGCGTAGGTGAAGATCTTCGACAGATCGCTGATCTGGTCGTCGAGTTTTAACACTTCGGTCAATGTCTCGGGCAGTTCAAGCAGTGCCTTTGATACCTCATGATAATAGGTCTCGTCTATTGTGCCACGCTCCTTGCCGATGGTCAGGGCCAGCATGGCCATGACCGTCACTTGGCCGGTGAAGGCTTTGGTCGATGCCACGCCGATTTCGGGACCCACGTGAATGTAGGCGCCCGTGTCGGTTGAGCGGGCAATTGACGAACCGACTACGTTGCAGATGCCGAATACGAAGGCTCCGGCCTTGTGTGCCAGTTCCACGGCCGCCAACGTATCGGCCGTTTCGCCCGATTGCGAAACAGCGATCACAATGTCATCCGGGTGGATGATGGGGTTGCGGTAGCGGAACTCCGAGGCGTACTCCACTTCGACCGGTATGCGGCAGATATTTTCGATCAAATGTTCGCCGATAAGCGACGCATGCCATGAGGTGCCGCAGGCTACGAAGATGATGCGTTTGGCCTGCATGAATTTGTCGCGGTGATCGATTACGCCCGAGAGTTTGACCTCCAGATTGGAGGGGTTGATTCGTCCGCGGATGCAGTCGATGATCGTCTTGGGTTGTTCGTAGATCTCCTTGAGCATAAAGTGCGGGTAACCGCCCTTTTCGAGTTGGGAGATGCTCAGTTCCAACTGTTTGATGTCGATACGACTCTCTTCGTTGTCGAGCGTGACGATCTTGAGCGGCTGGCCGCGGTGAAGGACTGCCACTTCGCCATCCTTTACATAGACAAAATCATTCGTATATTCAATGATCGACGTGGCGTCCGACCCGAGGAAGTATTCATCCTGACCGATGCCGATTACCAGCGGGCTGCTTTTGCGGGCCGCAATGATTTCATCGGGATTGTTCTTTTCGATGATGGCAATGGCATAGGCGCCGATTACTTGCTTGAGGGCTTGTTGCACGGCTTCGAGTAGCGTGCATCCGTTGGTCGAACGGATGTATTCGATCAGATTGACCAGAACCTCCGAATCGGTGCTGCTACGGAACGTATAGCCGTTGGCCATCAGGGCGTCCTTTAAGACCCGGTAGTTCTCAATGATTCCGTTGTGAATCAGTGCAATGTTCTGCGATTCGGAGCAATGAGGGTGGGCGTTGACGTCGTTGGGTTCTCCGTGTGTTGCCCAGCGGGTGTGGGCAATGCCGATAGTACCGTCAAGATCTTTGGATTCGACGAAATGTTCCAATGCAGCGACCTTGCCTTTGCATTTGTAGACGTTGAGTTGACCGGCTCCGTTGACGAGGGCCAGACCGGCGCTATCGTAACCGCGGTATTCGAGACGGTGAAGTCCCTTGATCAGAATGGGATAAGCGGGTTGCTTCCCGATGTAACCTACAATTCCGCACATGTTGTTTTGCAATTTGACAAGTGCAAATATACGAATATAAATTCAATGTAGCGAATTCTATCCCGTCTCAATTAGAGATGCTTCCGTTTTTAACGGGGTGCTTCGACTGCAGCCGGATCGACTGATGAGCGGTTCGTGTTGTTTGGGCATCGCCGGAAAGCCACCCGAAGCTCCCGAGACGAGACCGCAAAGTAGAAGCGGCACTCGCTCCTTGGGATAGGTGAATGCCGCTTCTTGTGTGCAGAATGTTTCGGCCCGGACGGCGGCCGGGCGATTCCAATGGTTGATTGCTACTTCTCTTCGGCGAAGTATCTGTAGAAATAGGGGATGGTCTCGATGCCTTTATAGAACTGGTCGAGGCCGTAGCTCTCGTTGGGCGAGTGGATGGCGTCCTCGGCAAGTCCGAAGCCGATGAGCAAAGATTTGATGCCCAGAATGGCCTCGAAACCGCTGATAATCGGAATGGAACCGCCCGAATAGAATGGCAGCGGCTTTTTGCCGAACGTGGCTACGATGGCCTTCTCGGCAGCCTTGTAAGCCGGCATGTCGGTCGGGGCAACGTAGGGCATGCCTCCGTGGAGCGATTTCACCTGCACCTTTACGCTTTTCGGGGCGATGGCACGGAAATGCTTCTCGAAGAGCTTGCTGATCTTGCGGAAGTCCTGGTTCGGCACCAGACGCATCGAGATCTTGGCCGAGGCCTTCGACGGGATGACCGTTTTGGTCCCCTCCTCAATATAGCCGCCCCAAATGCCGTTGACGTCAAGCGACGGACGGATACCTGTTCGTTCGATGGTTGTGAAGCCGGCCTCCCCCTCGACATCGCCGATCGACAACGACTTCTTATAGGCCGACAAGCTGAACGGCACCTTGTTGAAGGCTTTGCGTTCGGCAGGGGTCAGTTCGCGCACGTCGTCGTAGAAGCCCGGGATGGTGACGTGTCCGTTTTCGTCGATCAGACTGGCTACCAGGCGTGCCAGCACGTTGGCCGGATTGGCTACGGCTCCACCGAAAAGGCCCGAGTGCAGGTCTTTGTCCGGTCCGGTAACTTCGACCTCCATATAGGCCAGGCCGCGCAGTCCGCAAGTGATTGACGGGGTGTCGAGCGAAATCATCGAGGTGTCTGATACGAGGATGATGTCGGCCTTGAGCATCCGTTTGTTCTGACGGCAGAAGTCATAGAGGCTCGCCGAGCCGATCTCTTCTTCGCCTTCGAGCATGAACTTCACGTTGCAGGGCAGTGTACCCGTGGCACACATTGCCTCGAAGGCTGCTACATGCATGAAGAGTTGTCCCTTGTCGTCGTCGGCTCCACGACCCCAGATACGTCCCTCCTTCACGACCGGCTCGAAGGGCTCGGTGCGCCACTCCTCACGAGGGTCGACCGGCATCACGTCGTAGTGGCCGTACACGAGTACGGTCTTGGCCTTCGGGTCGATGATCTTTTCGGCGTAGACCACCGGATTGCCTGCTGTCGGCATCACTTCGGCACGGTCGGCACCGGCCTTGACGAGGGCCTTGGCCAGGTGCTCGGCACAGCGCTGCATGTCGGGTTTGTGCTCCGACTGGGCACTGATCGACGGAATGCGAAGAACATCAAACAATTCACTGAGGAACTGATCTTTGTGTGATTCAATATAACTTTTTACTTGATCCATTGGTTTGGTTGTTTTGGGTATGGTTTTGGATTGGTTGTTCGGCTTGGGGTTAAAGTCCGCAGATGGAGCGTATTTCACCGATGAAACGCTGCGCCAGTTGGTCGGCCTCCTCCATCGTATGGGCTTCTGTATAGACGCGGATGATCGGCTCGGTATTCGACTTGCGCAGGTGTACCCAGCTCTCCGCAAAGTCGATCTTCACACCATCCGTATCGTTTACTTGTTCATTTGCATAGCGTGCCTTTATCTCGCGCAGCACTTTATCCACGTCAATGGCCGGCGTCAGCTCGATTTTGTTCTTCGACGCGAAGTAGGCCGGATAGGTGCGGCGCAGGGCTGTCATCGAGAGCCCCGTATGGGCCAGATGCGACAGGAAAAGAGCCACTCCGACCAATGCGTCGCGGCCGTAGTGCAACTCGGGATAGATCACGCCTCCGTTACCTTCGCCGCCAATGACGGCACCGACCTCCTTCATCTTGGCCACGACATTCACTTCGCCTACGGCCGATGCGTAGTAATGACAGCCGTGCCGCTCGGTTACATCGCGCAGGGCACGCGACGAGCTGAGGTTTGAGACCGTTGCCCCCCGGGTCTGCGAGAGGATATAATCGGCCACGGCTACCAGTGTGTACTCTTCGACGAACATTGATCCGTCTTCGCTGACAAAGGCCAGGCGGTCTACATCCGGATCTACAACGACTCCGAGATCGGCTCCTTCGCGAACGACGGCTGCCGAGATCTCCGTAAGGTTTTCGGGCAACGGCTCGGGATTGTGAGCAAATTCACCCGTCGGCGCACAATTCAGTTCGATCACCTCGCAGCCCAGCGCCCGCAACAGGTCCGGAATGACGATGCCTCCGACCGAATTGACCGCATCGACCACCACCTTGAAGCGACGCTTGCGTACGGCATCTGTATCTACTTGTGCGAGAGACAGTACCTGTTGTATGTGGCGAGCGTTGCAGTCAGCGTCTTCGGTGATGTGCCCGAGCGTATCGACCGATGCATAGTGGGTAGTTTCGTCGTCGGCTAGTGCCAATACGCGCTTGCCGTCGGCATCGCTCAGAAACTCACCCCGGGCATTGAGCAACTTCAGGGCGTTCCACTGGCGCGGGTTGTGTGAGGCGGTGATGATGATGCCGCCGTCGGCCTGATGGTACGTGACGGCCAACTCTGTGCCCGGCGTGGTGCAGAGTCCCAGGTGGACGACCTCGGCGCCGCAGCCTGTCAGTGTGCCGAGAACCAATTGCTCGACCATCGGGCCCGAGATGCGGGCGTCGCGTCCGACTATGATCTTCAATTGATTCGAGCCTTTCTGTTTAGCAATGAAGCGGGCATAGGCCGTGGTGAATTTCACGATGTCGAGCGGCGTGAGGTTGTCGCCGATTGTGCCGCCGATCGTGCCGCGGATGCCCGATATGGATTTGATCAGTGTCATGGGATGAATGAGTCTGAAAAGTTTGATACCTATAAATATGAAAATCGCACGGATTTTTTTGTTATTCGAGGTAAATATATTACTTTTATGCCAATTATCGAAATCAAAACCGCAACATTATGAGAACGATTCCATCTTCCGAGCTGATTATCAACGACGACGGTTCCATCTTCCACCTGCACCTGCGTCCCGAACAGATGGCCGATACGGTGATTCTCGTGGGCGACCCCGGACGTGTGGCCCTGGTGGCGGCACGATTCGATCAGATCGAGTGCCGTGTCTCGAACCGGGAGTTCAATACCGTGACCGGTACCTATAAAGGACGCCGTATGACGGTGCTCTCGACCGGTATCGGAATCGGGAATATCGATATTTGCGTTACCGAACTCGACGCATTGGCCAATGTGGATTTCGCTACGCGTCAGGAACGGAGCGAAAAGCGTCGGCTGACGCTCGTGCGCCTGGGAACGTCGGGTGCACTGCAACCCGACATCAAGGTCGGTGAACAGCTCTTTGCCCGCACGTCGGTCGGATTTGACGGCTTGCTCAATTACTACAAGGGACGTAACGAGGTCTGCGATCTGGAGATGGAGCGTGCCTTCATGCAGCATACGGGGTGGAACGAACTGCTCCCGAAGCCCTACTTCATCGATGCCGACAAGGAGCTGACGGCGTTGTTCCGGGACGTGACACGCGAGGGCATTACAATCGCTGCCCCCGGATTCTACGGTCCTCAGGGCCGTTGGGTGCGTCTCGAACCGCTCGATCCGCATTTGAACGAGAAGATCGAATCGTTCCGATACGAAGGCCGTTGCATCACCAACTTCGAGATGGAGAGTTCGGCATTGGCCGGAATGGCTGCCCTCATGGGGCACCGCGCGGCGACCATCTGTACGATCATTGCCCAGCGTGTGGCTTTGGATGCCTGCACGGATTACAAGCCCTTTGTGGAGCGGATGATTGACATGGCGCTGGAGCGCCTGGCGACGTTGTAGCCCCCCCCCGCCGCCTCGCCGCCTCGGGCAAAATATGATATGAATTGTCAAGAGTATAGAAGATTTTTGTAACAACCGAAAAAACATGAAATTTACCGTATCCAGTTCGGCCCTGCTCTCGCTGTTGGCGACCACGGGCAAGGTCATCAGCAGCAAGAATACATTGCCCATTCTCGACTATTTCCTTATGGAGCTCAGCGGAAACGAGCTGAGAGTTACCACGTCGGACCTCGAAACCACACTGATCGGTTCGATTACCGTTGACCAGGTCGAGAGCGAAGGAACAATCGCAGCTCCGGCCAAGCTGATGCTCGATTCGCTGAAGGAGTTTTCGGAAATACCCCTTACGATCGACGTAAATGACCAGAATTGGGAGATTCGGATCAGTTGGAAGAGCGGTTCGCTTTCGATTCCCGGCGCCAGCGCCGTGAGCTATCCCGCTGTACCGCAGCTCAGCGCCGAAAAAAAGGAGATGTCGCTCGATGTCGACCTGCTTGTCAATGGTATCAACAAGACGATCTTCGCAACGGCCGATGACGAGTTGCGTCCCGTGATGAATGGAATCTATTTCAGCTTCAGCGAGAATGCATTGACATTTGTCGGCACCGATGCCCATAAACTGGTGAAATACGAGGCCGAAATTCAAAACGAGGTCGTCGCAGCGTTCATCCTGCCCAAGAAACCGGCCAACCTGCTCAAGTCCGTGCTGCTGAAGGAGGAGGAACCTATCACCGTCGGATTTGATTCGAAGAACGTCATGTTCCGGTTGAAGAGTCATACGCTTGTCTGCCGTCTGATCGAGGGTACCTATCCCAACTACAACGCCGTTATTCCGGCCAACAACCCCAACAAGGTGCTCGTCGACCGCATCGAACTGCTCAACGGTATCAAACGTGTGGCCGTCTGCTCGAACCCGACGACCAACCTGATCCGCATGGATATTGCCGACAACCGGATCAATTTGACGGCTCAGGATATTGATTTCTCGGTTTCGGCCAACGAAACGATTTCGTGCAGCTATGACGGTGAGGCCATTGAGATCGGATTCAAATCGACGTTCCTGGTCGAAATCCTGGCCAATATCGAGACCCCGACCGTAGTCATCGAACTGGCTGATTCGACTCGTGCCGGTGTCTTCAAACCGGTATATGACGACAAGCAGTCCAGCTCGACGCTGATGCTGCTCATGCCGATGATGATCAACGCCTAAACGTGCGTCACGCCCGAAAGATTTCCACGAGAACATGAAACTGAAACTCAAACGCCCGATCGTCTTCTTCGACCTCGAAACCACGGGGGTCGACACGGCGCGTGACCGCATTGTCGAAATCTCGATGATCAAGGTCATGCCCGATGGCGAGGAGATCACCAAAACCCGAAAGATCAATCCGCAGATGCATATTCCGGCCGAAGCTACGGCCATCCACGGCATTACGGACGAGGATGTGAAGGATTGTCCGACTTTTGCCCAGGTGGCAAAGTCGCTCGAACAGTTCATCCGCGGTTGCGATTTCGGAGGATTCAATTCCAATCGGTTCGATCTGCCGATGCTCGTGGAGGAGTTCCTGCGTGCCGGTGTCGAGGTGGATTTTAAACGGAGGCGGTTTATCGACGTGCAGAACATCTTTCATAAGAAGGAGCAGCGCACGCTCGTGGCGGCTTACAAGTTCTATTGTGACAAGGATTTGGAAGACGCCCACTCGGCTGCGGCCGATACGGCCGCTACGTACGAGGTGCTGCAGGCTCAGTTGGATCGGTATCCCGATCTGGAGAACGATGTGGATGCCTTGGCTGACTACTCGGCTCGCGGCGAAACTGTTGATTATGCCGGACGTATCGTCTACAACGACAAAGGGGTGGAGGTCTTCGGATTCGGCAAGCACAAGGGCCGTCCCGTGTGTGAAGTCTTCGAACAGGAGCCCAGCTACTATGCCTGGATGATGAACGGAGATTTCCCGCTCTATACGAAGAAGGTAATCACGGAACTGCGGCTCCGAAACAAGAATAACCCGAAGTGATGTAGCCATGAAGAGGTGGTGTGTGTTGTTGACGCTGTTGCTGTGGAGCGCGGCGGTCGTAGCAGGAGGCAAGTCCCGGACGGTCGTGGTGATCGACGGCGCGAAGTATTACATCCATACGATCGAACGCGGCGAAACGCTCTATTCTTTGGCTCGTACGTACGGCGTGAGTGAGCAGGTGATCGTCGGTTCGAACCCCTCGGCTGCTGCAGGGCTGCGGGCCGGTGAAAAACTGAAAATTCCCTATACCTCGAAGGTCGAAGAGACACCCTCGGCTCGCAAACTGCGCAAGACGTTCGATACACACGTCGTGGCAAAGGGAGAGACACTCTATGCCATCTCACGTCGCTACGCCATTCCGCTTCAGACGGTCATTGCCGACAATCCGACGCTCGATCCCATCAGTTTGCATCCGGGTGACCAGATTCTGATTCGCCGCAACGAGCGCGGTATGGAGTCCGTTGCCGAGGTGCAGGCTCAGTGGGAGCAATATCGCAACGATCTGAACAGTGTGGCCGAGGACGGTGTAGCCTACCATTTGGTGGAAAAGGGGGAGACATTTTACTCGTTATCGCATCGTTATGGGACGACCGAAGAGCAGTTGTCGGTGCTGAATGCCGGTTTGCAGCCGGGTGAACTCAAGGCCGGCGCGATTATCAAGGTCCCGGGAAAGGGCTATCGGTCCGAGAACCAGTCTGCGAACCCAAGGCCTCGTCCGGCTGTGGAGTCTGCAGAACCTTCCCAAACGGGTAGCGAGGGGTTGTACGGTGTGTTGCCGCAGCGAGATACGATGGATGTTCCAGGTATGCAAATGGGACAGACGTTGGGTGGGGTGAATTTCATGCCGCTCGATCGTACGCAGACCCTGCGTGTGGCTTTGATGCTTCCCTTGTCGGTAAATGGAAGACCCAATTCGAATTACCTCGAATTTTATCAGGGATTTCTCGTGGGACTCGATAGCGTGAAGCGCGCGGGATACTCCGTGCAGCTCGATCTGTACAATACGGAACGCAACGCCGATGTCGTGCGTCGCATGGTCGAGGAGGAGGCTTTCCGTGCCGCAAATCTGATCGTCGGGCCGGTGTACGAAGAGCCTCTTGCCCCGGTCGTCCGTTATGCCGAGTCCAAAGGCATCCCGGTCGTGACCCCGCTGGCGGACATGCAACAGACGCAGAGTGAGGTGCTCTTCCAGATGGCCCCTGTCGCAGATCGGAAGTACGAGAAGGCACGTGAATTGATCGACAGTTGCGAGCGAATTACCTTTATCTATACGGACAAGACGGATCGCGATTTCGAAACCGAGATGCGGACTTTGGTCGGAAATCGCGAGGTGCGTACCCATCGCTATGTCTACGAGCATGCTTCGGTGGTGGAACGGCGCGGTGAGGGGAAAAGCCCCAGTGATCTGACCCCTCTGCTGCACAACCGTGACCGAAACCTTTTCGTGATCATGGCCGATAACGAACTGGATGTGGATCGGATTCTGGCAGCCCTCGCTTCGGCCAATACGAGCATCGTGTCGCGCGGATATACTCCGCCGCAGTTTACGGTGCTGGGTAATGCCCGTTGGAATCGCTACAACAACATCAGCCGCGAAGTCTTTTTCAAGGACCACATCGTCTTCCTCTCCACCTATCACGCAAAGCGCGATTCGGAGGCCGTGTGCCGTTTCGACAGCGACTACATTCGGGCTTTCGGCGCTTTGCCTACGCTCTACTCCTATCGTGGGTATGATGCGGCTGTGATCTTCGCACGGGCTATGTTTGATGACATACAGTACGATCTGGAGGAGCGCAATTATACGCCGTTGCAGACTACTTACCGTTTCGGTCAGGAGCCTGGACGGGCGAATCACGTGAACCAAAATTGGACGCGAGTCAATTATAACGAAGACTTCTCGATTACGATCGAGTAGTCGGTTGGCTGTCCGCTGGGGCCGCGAGGCGGCTCGGTGTCACGCGGTGCAGCCGACGTCAAGTAACCTATGTAAACGGACAGACAAGATACATGGCGAATATCGGTAACGCAATCCCCGAAAAGACCATCGAACGTCTGAGCGAGTATCGCCGGACACTGCTTTCGTGTCACAAGCAGGGGATTACCCACATTTTTTCGCACGTACTGGCAGGTATTCATGGCATTACGGCCGTGCAGGTGCGTCGAGACCTGATGTTGATCGGCTTTTCGAGCGATACAAAGAAGGGATACGATGTCAAGGTATTGATCGACTTCATCAGCAACATCCTCGACAGTCCGCAACCGATGAATGTGGCTGTTTTGGGCATGGGTCACCTCGGCCAGGCCATTACCAAATACTTCAACGGCAAGGGCCTCAAATTGCGCATCACGGCTGCATTTGATGTCGATCCGGCCAAAGTAGGGCAGACCATTGATGGCATTCCGTGTTACCACATGGATCGCTTTGAGGAGATAGCGGAGGATTTGGACATCAGCCTGGTGATTGTTTCTTCACCCACGAAGGTGGCTCCTTCGTTGGTGCTGCCGATTATCAATGCCGGTATCCGCGGCGTGCTAAACTTTACCTCCACACCGTTGAACTTCCCGCAGGGAATCGTCGTGGAGAATTACGATATTACGACGCTGCTCGAAAAGGTGGCCTATTTCGTCAAGGAGAGCGAGGAGAACGAACGCGGTTCGGAATGAAAGTTCACTACGGATTCGACACATTGCCGCATTTGCGATGTCCGGCTGCAACGGTCGGCTCTTTTGATGGCGTGCATGGCGGGCACCGCCTGTTGCTCGACCGTGTGCGCGAAGAGGCCCGGAACAGGGACGGGGAGAGTGTCGTGCTGACGTTCGACCCCCATCCGCGCATTACGCTCGGATGCGATGAGGGATTGCGGCTGCTCACCTCGACCGAGGAGAAGGCCTGGCTGCTCGAACAGGCCGGCATCGATCATCTGATTCTCATCCCGTTTGATCGAGCATTCAGCCGCTTGTCTCCTGAAGAGTTCGTGCGAGACTATCTGATTGGCAAGGTGGGCATACAGACGTTGGTGGTGGGGTATAATCACCGGTTCGGGTGTGGTAACGA
Source organism: uncultured Alistipes sp. (assembly GCA_944320665.1). Lineage (GTDB taxonomy): Bacteria > Bacteroidota > Bacteroidia > Bacteroidales > Rikenellaceae > Alistipes. The sequence continues at coordinate 21,696 of CALUII010000018.1, forward strand.
GGGCGATTATGCCCTTTTGGAACGCCTGCACGACGAGTGTGGGTTCCGCGTGGTGCGAATTGCTGAGTATGACGTTGCTTCCGAAAAGGTCAGCTCAACGGTTTTGCGCGATCTGATTGCGCGTGGAGAGATGGAACGGGCTGCCCGTCTGATGTCGCATCCCTATTTGCTGATTGGCCGTGAATGTGTGGATGAAGGTATTGTCCGCATGGACGAACCGCGCAAATTGTTGCCTCCGGCTGGGCTCTATGCCGTAGAGGCTGATGGGGCAGAGGCTCGACTGATGATCGGGCCGGACGGAGTGTTGCGTCTCTTGCGCGATAAAAACGCGGAGATGCCTTTGTTGCGGGCCAAGTCAGCCTGCATCTCTAAAGAGACGTGTGCCGTCGAGCCGGAAAAACGGGTGAATATCACTTTCAAACATAAATTATGATAGCTTACGAGTGTAAAATTCGTGTGTGGTACAAGCATACGGATCAGATGGGTATTGTGCACCATTCGAATTACATCTGTTACTATGAGGCAGCTCGAAGCGAGTTCCTGCGCGAAGTGTGCGGCATGTCGTTCGCCGAGGTGGAGCGTCGGGGAATCATGATGCCGATTCTTGAGGTGCAGTCGAAATACATGCGGCCGGCTTTATATGACGAGTTGCTCACCGTGCGTATTGTGATTGACGAAATGCCGCGGGCTCGCATCACGTTCCGATACGAAATTCGCAACGAGCACGATGAGTTGATCAATACGGGTACGACTGTCCTGGGATTCATTCATAGTGATACGCGTCGTCCCTGCCGTTGCCCGGAGTGGTTTCTCCGGATGCTTGAGGAGCGCTGGCAGGAGGCCTAATTGTCGTGAGCTGAGTGCCGGAGAGTATCTGGATACGGTACTGTTATCGGTGAATATAGAAAGATCCGGCTGTCTTCTTCCGAAAGACAGCCGGATCTTCTTTACCCGGAGAGTGAGCAGGCTTACTTCTCGATCAGAGAGATCGAACGCTGGATGAACTCCGTAAGATGCTTGCCTTTCAGCATGCCGTTCGAGAGCAGAGCCAGGTCGATGATCTGACGTACGAGCTTGTTCTGGGTGCCGATTTCGGTCAGACGTTGCGTGCGCTCGTCGCGCAGGGTGACAATCTTCTTCGAAAGCTCCTCGCGCGTCGATTTCTCCTCGGGCGTTAACTCTTCCTCCTTCTTACCCTTGATCACCTCGTCGAAACGTTGCTCCTCGGCTACGGCTGCATCAATCTTCTTGGTGATGGTCTTCAACTTGTCGCCGTACTCCTTCTCAACGTCCGCAAGTACGTCAATCACGATCGGGTGGTTGCCGTTCACGGCGATGGTGAAGTTGTCGGGCATCTGTCCGTAGAACTGGCTCATACCGCCGCCACCCATGGCAGCCATCTCCTTCATACGGCGCATGAACTCATTCTGCGTGATGACCACCGGTGCGGCATCGGCAGCCATGGGCTCGAACGAGATCTGGTAATGGATCTTCTCGTCCTTGGGCATCTGGCTTTCGAAGACCGGACGCAACAACTCCTGCTGTGCTTCGGTAAGCGACATCTTGAGAGTCTCCTCCTTCGGGATCAGTTTGTCCACCACATCGCTGTCGACGCGGGCAAAACGCTGCTCCTTGTGTTTGTTCTCATACCAGCCCATGTAGTGGTTGTCCAACTGGCCGTCCATCACCAACACGTCGTAACCGCGGTTGCGGGCCGATTCGACGAACGATGCCTTCTCAATGGGGTCGTCCACGTAGAGGAAGACCAGCGTCTTGTTCTTGTCGGTCTGCTGCTCCTTGACCAGGGCCTCATACTCCTGGGCCGTGAAATATTTGCCTTCGGTATTCTTCCAAAGCATGAAGTTTTCGGCCTTCTCGGCAAATTTCTCGTCGGTCAGAATGCCGTATTCAATAAAGATCTTCAGGTCGTCCCACTTCTCCTCGTAGTCCTTGCGCATCGTGGTGAAGAGCTCCTGCAGACGGTCGGCCACCTTACGCGTGATGTAGCTCGAAATCTTCTTCACGTTCGAATCACTCTGCAGGTAGCTTCGCGAAACGTTCAGCGGAATGTCCGGCGAGTCGATTACGCCGTGCAGCAGGGTGAGGTATTCGGGAACGATGCCCTCGACCTGGTCGGTCACGAAGACCTGGTTCGAGTAGAGCTGAATCTTGTTCTTCTGGATCTCGAAGTTGTTGTGGATCTTCGGGAAGTAGAGGATACCGGTCAGGTGGAACGGGTAGTCGATGTTCAAATGGATGTAGAAGAGCGGATCGTCTGCCAGCGGATAGAGCTCACGGTAGAACTCCTTGTACTGCTCCTCGGTGATGTCGGCCGGCTTGCGCGTCCAAAGCGGATCGGTATCATTCACGATCTCGTCCTTCTCCGTATCAACGTACTTGCCGTCTTTCCACTCCTTGACCTTGCCGCAGGCGATGGGAACAGGAAGGAAGCGGCAATATTTGCGCAGAAGTTCGCGTACGCGGGCCTCGTCCGCAAACTCGAGGCAATCCTCCGAAAGGTGCAGGATGATGGTTGTTCCACGGTCGTGTGCCTCGTCGGTCTCCTCCATCTCGAATTCGGGCGATCCGGTACAGCTCCAATGCACGGTTTTGGCTTCCGGTTTGTACGATTTGGAGATAATTTCAACCTTGTCGGCCACCATGAACGACGAATAGAAGCCCAGACCGAAGTGTCCGATGATGGCCTGGTTTTGGTACTTGGCCATGAACTCCTCGGCACCCGAGAAGGCAATCTGGTTGATGTATTTGTCCACCTCTTCCATCGTCATACCCATACCACGGTCCGTGACGGTCAAGGTTTTTGCCTCCTTGTCGGCGGTGACATGGATGGTCAGGTCGCCGAGTTCCTCATGCATTTCGCCCGTAGCGGCCAGTGTGCGCAGTTTCTGGGTGGCATCGACGGCATTGGATACGAGCTCACGCAGGAAGATCTCATGGTCCGAGTAAAGGAACTTTTTGATTACCGGGAAGATGTTTTCGGTGGTAACTCCGATTTTTCCATTTTTCATAGTGCAGTATCTCGTTTTTTAGTTTGTTTTTCCGCACTTTGTGTGCACAAACGGTGTGCCAGCCCGTTCCGTATGACAGAATGTCAGTTGTGGGTGGCAGGTCGCCTGGCCGTCGGTAAAAACAAATGCTGCAAAGCCTCTTCCGACGCATCGGAAGGACTTTGCGGCATTTGCGTTGGTCTCTAACACCCTGTTGTCCATAACGGACGGGGTGTGTGGCGTGTAACTTGCTGATTAGAAGAGCTTCTCGAGTTTTGCTACGAGGTCGCCCTTCTTGCAGGCACCGACCTGTTTGTCGACAACTTCGCCGTTCTTAAGGAAGACGATCGTCGGGATGTTGCGAACGCCGAATTTGGCAGCGATCTCGTCAGCACCCTCTACGTCGCACTTGCCGATCACGGCTTTACCCTCGTACTCTTTGGCCATCTCCTCAATGATCGGGGTCAGCATGCGGCAGGGACCGCACCATTCGGCCCAGAAGTCGATAACTACGGGCAGTTCGGTCGAAATGACTTCGTTGTAATTCTCGTTGGTGATTGCTAATGCCATAACTGTAAAATTTTTAAAAGGTTATTGGTTTTACATAATTGTATACTTGATGTCGTTGTTGTCCAAATAGGAGACCAACTCCGACGTCACGCTCACTTTGTACGACTTCGAGTAAAGGTTCAGCCCCACTTTAGCATCGCGGTCATAGAGATTCAGATGCAGCAGGGTCGTACCACTCGAATTTTTGACCTTTTCGGTGAGTTCACGGATCAGATCCTGGGTGATCTCTTCAATTGCCAGTTGCACATGCATCTCCTTGATCATCGTGTCGCGCAGCTCCTGCAGCTGAACCATCGATACGATCTTGAGTTCCAACTCTTTTTCATTGTATGGACGGGGTTGAACTTTAGCTCGTATGAAGAGAAAGTAATCTGCGAAGAGGTATTTGCGGAAGTTTTCGTAATCTTTGCTGAAGAGGGCGAATTCATGTGTTCCGTTGTAATCTTCGAGGGTGAATTTACCCCAGGGCTTGCCGGTTTTGGTCACCAGATTCTGCACCGAGACCACCATGCCAGCCACAGCGATCTCCTGTCCGCGCAGATTTTCGAGGTTTTCGAGATCCGTCAACTGCGTCTTGCACATGTGGCGTATGATCACCGCGTAATCGTCCAGCGGGTGAGCCGAAAGGTAGAGACCGATCATCTCTCGTTCGCGCGTAAGGGTTTCGAGCTGACTCCAGTCGGCACACGTCGGAATTACGGGACGTTGGATATCGACTGTTCCGCCTCCGCCGAACAGACTCTGCTGTGCATTATTCTTTTCGGCCTGCCAGCGTTGCCCGTATCGAACCAACTGTTCGACAAAGGTGGCGCCACTGCTGTCGCGTTGGTCCGTTCCGAAGAACTTGCAGCGGTGGAAGCCGCTGATCGAATCGAATCCGCCGGCATAGGCTATATTCTCAAGACACTTGCGGTTTACGACGCTGAAGTTCACGCGCTCCATGAAGTCGTATATGTCCTTGAAACGCCCGTTTTTCGTGCGTTCCTCGATGATGCTGTCGACGGCCGCCTCTCCGACTCCCTTGACGGCCGCCAGGCCGAAGCGTACGTCGCCGGCCTTGTTGGTTGAGAAGTTGCGGCGCGACTCGTTGATATCGGGGCCCAATACGCGGATACCCATGCGCTTGCATTCGCTCATGTAAAGCGTAATCTGCTTGATGTCCGCAAGGTTTCGGCTCAGCAGCGCGGCCATGAACTCCGACGGGTAGTGGGCCTTCAGATAGCCCGTCTGGTAGGCTACATAGGCATAGCACGTCGAGTGCGATTTGTTGAAGGCATATGATGCGAATGCCTCCCAGTCGCCCCAGATTTTGTCACAAATTTTTTCATCGTGGCCGCGCTGTTTGCATCCCTCGATGAATTTGGGTTTCATCTTGTCCAGCACGTCGCGCTTCTTTTTACCCATGGCCTTACGCAGCGTATCGGCCTCGCCGCCCGTGAATCCGGCCAGTTTCTGCGACAGCAACATCACCTGCTCCTGATAGACCGTGATGCCGTAGGTGTCGCTCAGGTACTCCTCCATGTCGGCAATCTCGTAGGTCACGGGCTCCAGACCGTGCTTGCGGGCAATGAAGTTCGGGATGTACTCCATCGGGCCGGGGCGGTACAGCGCGTTCATGGCGATGAGGTCCTCGAACCGGTTGGGTTTCAGGTTGCGCAGGTGCTTCTTCATGCCCGGCGACTCGAACTGGAAGAGGCCCGTCGTATCGCCTCGTGCAAAGACGTCATAAGTTGGTGCATCGTCAAGCGGGATATTGTCGATGTCGACATCGATCCCGTGCACGTCCTTCACGTTCTGTACGGCGTCCTTGATGATCGACAGGGTGCGCAGACCGAGGAAGTCCATCTTGATCAGACCGACACTTTCGACCTCCTTGCCCTCGAACTCCACGACATTCAGATCGGCATCCTTAGCAATGGCCATCGGCGCGAACTTTTCGAGGTCGTCCTGTCCGATGATCACGCCGCAGGCATGCACGCCCGTCTGGCGGATCGAGCCTTCGAGTTTCTCGGCATATTTGAGCGTATTGCGAATCAGTGGGTTAGGGGACTCGCGTTCAGCTGCCAGTTCGGGTGACTCCTTGTATACGAAATCGAACGGCGTCTCGCCGTGTTTCTTGTCGGGTGTGATCTTGTCGGGGACGAGTTTCGAGAGACGGTCGCTCTCCGACAAGGCCAGTTTTTCGACGCGCGCCACATCCTTGATGGCCATCTTGGGGGCCATCGTGCCGAATGTAACAATCTGTGCGACACGTTTCTGTCCGTATTTCTTCACACAATACCTCAGCACATCGGCACGTCCGTCCTCATCGAAGTCCACGTCGACATCGGGCAACGAGATACGTTCCGGATTGAGAAAACGCTCGAACAGCAGGTCGTATTTGAGTGGGTCGATATTCGTGATTTTCAGACAGTAGGCCACGACCGAACCGGCTGCGGAACCTCGACCCGGGCCCACCGACACGCCCATCTCGCGGGCCGCGCGAATGTAGTCCCACACGATGAGGAAGTATCCAGGGAAGCCCATCCACTCAATCGTATTGAGCTCGTACTCGATACGCTTTTCGACCTTTTCGGTCCACGCCTCGCCCGGATAGCGCAGGTGGGCGCCCTTGTAGGTCAGGTCACGCAGGTAGCAGTACTGTTTGGCTACCATCAGCTTGTCGGAGAGCTCTTTGTTGTCGGCCACCAGTGCTTCGAGCTCCTCGACCGTTGTGCAGGCATTGATGCGCTGCAACAACGCTTCGTCCTTGAGTTTCTTGACGAACGAGCCGCGCAACTCTTCAAGCGGCATGTGAAAATCAGCCGGCGGCGGGAAATTCGGCATCAGCGGGGCATGAGCCAGCGTGTACTCCTCGACCTTGTCGGCGATTTCGAGTGTCGTGGCCAGGGCCTCGGGGTGGTCCGGGAAAAGGGCCGCCATCTCCTCGGGCGATTTCAGATACTCCTGGAACGTATAGCGCATACGCGTCGGATCATCCAGGTCTCGACCCGTATTGAGGCAGATCAGATGGTCGTGCGCCGGTGCATCCTCCGCGAGGATAAAGTGTACGTCGTTCGAGCAGATGTATTTGATGCCGTATTTGGCCGCCAGTTCCAGAATGACCTTGTTTACGCGCAGTTGGTTCTGGTAGACCTCTTCATCCTTCTGCGGGTCTCCCGACGGGTGGAGTTGCATTTCGAGGTAGTAGTCCTCGCCGAAGACCCCCTTGAACCACTGCACGACGTGTTCGGCCTCTTCCAGGTCGTTGCGCATGATGGCCTGAGGCAGTTCGCCGCCCAAGCAGGCCGAGCAGCAGATCAGCCCCTCGTGGTAATCCTGCAGCAGTTGTTTGTCGACGCGGGGTTTGTAGTAGAAGCCCTCGGTAAAGGAGTAGGAGACCATCTTGCAGAGGTTGTGGTACCCTTCGAGGTTTTTGGCCAGCAGGATCAGGTGGTCGCCGGCCTTTTCGTCCTTGTCCTTTTCGAAGCGGTTCTTCACCACATAGACCTCACAACCCAGGATGGGCTTTATCCCCTCGTCCACAGCCGTGTCGTGGAAGTTTTTCACGCCGTACATGTTGCCGTGGTCCGTGATGGCCAGGGCATTCATTCCGAGGGCCTTTGCCCGCTTGATGAGGGGCTTGACCGCGGCGGCTCCATCGAGGATGGAGTATTGTGTGTGGACGTGCAGATGGACGAACTCGGGCATGGAACGTTTGTTGTGTTGAGCTATTCGTAAATCCTTACAAAGATACGAATAATATTTCGGAAAAAACAGAGCCGGCAGCTTGCAAATTCTTGGCGAAATAGTTAATTTTATACAACGGAAATCGGAAAACCTGCAAAACCAAAATATTATGAAAGACGAGACATTAGTCGTATTGGAAGAATACAATACGTTGACCGAGGCGCAGATTGCCAAATCGATTCTCGAGAGTGCAGGGATCGAGGCAATGATCCGCAACGAGCATATGGCGATGAATTTTCCTCTTGCCACGCCCGCGCAGTTGGTTGTGAGTGATGCGGATTACGAACAGGCCAAGGCACTGTTGCACCATCGTTAACCTGCTCTGCTGCATTATGCGAAATCCCGACCCTGGGCATGCGGAGGTCGGGATTTTGGCGTTGTGGCGCGCATCGTTCAACAGAAGAGCTGAATGAGTATCGGGACGCTGATCTCGAGCACAATGCCATGTAGGATGCAGAGTGGAATCAACTCCGTACCATTGGACGTGGCACTCACAATGCGCGGAAGGCAGACATCCATGGAGTTGATGCCGGCTGCCGAGATTGGGGCCAGACGACCGAAGTAGCGAACAAACAACGGGATGCAGAACAGAGCCAACATCTCACGCGTGACGTTGGCCAGCAGGGCAATGGTCGACAATTCGGCAGCCCCCTGAGCACCGAGTGTGGGCTGACAGAGGTCTGCAATCAGAATCGACGAAAGGGAGTAGTACCCGAATCCGCTTCCGACCGAAAGACATTCCCACAGGTTGCGCCCGCCGGGCAGCAACGTGCCAAGTGCCGAGAAGAGCAACGTGCCGCCGATTGTGAAAAGGGGCAGCCACAGCATGCGCGGACTGAACGAACGTATAATCTTGTGTAGTTCGCTGTTCGATCCGAGCCCGATGCCGACCGTGAAGATCAGCAGCGAGAGCAGGGTGGAGGGCAGGGCCGAATGGAGCATCCATTCGGGTACGGAGCCAGTCAGTCCGATGAGAATGCCCGCTGCAAAACATCCAAATGTCAACAAATTTCCTTTCATGAGCGACCTCCTTTCCTGAAAAAAAGTCGTTGAGCCACCGCTGCGGCCACCAGGCTACCCAATGTGGCCAGCAGGGCGATCGTAAAGGCGTGGTAGCCGTATTGATCCAGGTGAAGCAGCAGTTCCCGGTTGTTACCAAGCGAAATGCCGAATACAAAAAGCAGAATACAAATAAGGATTTGTGCGGCGCGTTCGGTGTGATGCGTCCACGCGCAACGCCGGGCCAGAAATCCGACTCCTGCTCCGGCAATCAATAGCAATACGATACGGAACATACGATTAATACTGGTTTTTATTAATTTATAAACAAAATAGGTGCTTTGCACACGATCCTCAGTCTGAGTGCCGGTGTCGGGGCCTGTGGGGACGTTGCCCGGAATACGCAGCTACCCTTTTTGTCCGGCGACGGCACGCAGCAGGGTTGTTCACGCCAAAGTCTGGTGATGTAGGCCGGATTCGGGGTGTCGGACCAGGAGGACTCGGTAGGTGTGTGGGGAGGAAAGCCGGTCTGGGGTATGCGACTGATTGCTTGTTCGGTCTGCTCCTGTGCCGCATGAAACGATGGGCACGTGACACGTCGTTGCGTTTTATGGCTGACCGGTCATATCGTGGGATGCATCTATGCACGAACTACGCGTCGAAGCGGACGTCAGTACACGATTTTTTGCAACCTCTATGTGTCGGTGTCAGCTTGGGTGGATGTGTGGGGAGTGGGGCAGACCGTGAGACCGGCTGGAGAGAAACCTCAGATGAAGCCGCTGAACCAGTGGACATGAACCGTCCGGGAGGTGCAACCTGCGGTGCATCTCTTACGGATAGGTATCATCAGCGACTGTTTCATTTTTTTCTTCGGTTTCCGAGTTGGATGTGCGGCAAAGGTAGAAAGTTGTTTCCAAATTTCCAAATTCGGGAAACCCTTTGCGGGCACACGCTCGTTATGGGCGCATGTTTTACGGATGTGAGTTCCAGATGCGCCACGAGGTTTCGGCCTGAGTGCGAAACATGCATTCGCCGTTCAGTATCCGGGCCCCATGTATTTGACCATGTGCCAGGAATTGGGTGACGGGGGGATTGTAGATCAAGTCAAGCAACCGATGTTGCGGTGTGATGCCCTCGTAGGGAAGCGGGGGCTTGTCGTCCGTATGGGGCCACATGCCGACTGGGGTGGCCTGAACGATCAGGGGGTACTCGCCCAGCAATTTTGGGGTGAGTTGGGCGTAGGTGAGGTCGCCGCGTAGGGCTTGGCGAGAGACGGTCCGGCTGCTGATACCCCGTTCGTGCAGGACATAACGCACGGCACGCGAAGCACCGCCCGTACCGAGGATGAGAGCGGCCCGGGGAGTCTCCCCCTCGAGCAGCAGATCCAATGCATCGCGCAATCCGTCGGCATCGGTGTTGTATCCGATGAGCTTTTCCCCTTCGCGTCGGACACAATTTACGGCCCCGATTTGTTCTGCTTCCTGGGTGAGTCGGTCGAGGTAGGGGAGAATCTGCTCCTTATACGGGATTGTAACGTTGAATCCACACAAATCCGGATGCTCCTCCAGCAGGTGGGGAAGCTCCTCAATCCGCTGCAGGTCGTAAAGGTCGTATCGGCACTCCGTCAACCCCCCGGCGTGGAATTTCGCACCGAAATATCGGGCTGAGGCCGAATGGCCCAGCGGGTGTCCGATCAATCCGTAGAGTTTCATGCTCGTTTGCGCACCACGATCCGGGCAGCCAGTTCAAGGGCGTAGATGACGAAGAAGCCGATGAGACAGAGCACTACGGCCTGCCACAAGTGCGCTTCGCTGCCGGTGAGTTGTTCGAAGTGTCCGGGCAGGATGTTGCGTTCGATCAGCGGGACCAGTTTGCCGTGGCTGTCCATGTAGGTTTCGACGGTCTGTTTCCAAGGCCACACTTTGTTCAGGGAGCCGATCATGAAGCCCATCAGCACGGAAATCGTGCAGTCATGCCAGTGTTTAAGCAGCCACGAGAGCAGATGCGAGAAGGCAACTATGCCTGCTACGGCTCCTATGGCAAAGAGTGCCAAAATCGGGATGTTCAGCGTTCCGACAGCTCCGATGATGTAGTGGTATTTGCCCATCAGCAACAGGATGAAGGCGCCCGAGATCCCCGGCAGGATCATGGCACAGATGGCGATGGCACCAGACAGCATGATGAACCACCAGTCATTCGGGGTTTCGGCCGGCGAGGCTACGGTAATCCACCAGGCTACGGCGATGCCTGCAATCAGCGAAATGCCGGTGCGCCAATTCCAATGTCCCACTTCCCGGGCGACCAATGCAGCCGAGGCGATGATCAGTCCGAAGAAGAACGACCAGATTTCGATCGGATGGTGCGTGAGCAGATAGGTCATCAGTCGGGCTAGCGAGAAGATCGAGATGCCGATACCGAGCAGTACGGAGCAGAGAAACGATCCGTTGATGTGACGCCATAGAGAGGTGAGACGTCCTTTGGCGAGCAGTCGCAATGCTTCGAGGTTGATTTTTCGAATCGATTCGATCAACTCTTCGTAGATGCCCGAGATGAATGCGATCGTACCGCCCGATACGCCCGGTACGACATCGGCCATTCCCATGGCGCAGCCCTTGAGCATCAGTATCAGGTAGCGTGAAAGTTTGTCCTTAGCCATTGTGTGCAGTATGTGCCGTTAACAACAAGTGGGGCAAAGATACGCAAACTCGCCCGATTTCGGATGGATTTAGGAAGAATAATGTAAACTATTGGGCTTTCAGGGAGATACGCAGC
>CALUII010000019.1 GCA_944320665.1 uncultured Alistipes sp.
ACAACATAAAGATCCTCTGGACTCACTCGCAGGACCCCAAAGCCAACCCCGGGTCGACCTTCTCGGCCTCGGTGAACTTCACCACCAGCGGCTACAGCAAGTACTCGGCCACGACGCTCAACGACATTCTCTCGACCCAGACCAACTCAACGATCTCCTACTCGAAGAGCTGGGCCGGCACCCCCTTCTCGCTGTCGACCCAGATGGCCGTGTCGCAGAACTCCAATACACAGGAGATTACGGCCACGTTCCCGTCGCTGACGTTCAACGTCTCACGATTCAAACCCTTCAAGCGCAAGGAGATGATCGGCAAGGAACGCTGGTACGAGAAGATCACCATGCAGTATACGGGCAAACTGAACAATACGGTAACCACCCAGGAGTCGGACTTCTTCTCAAGCGAGACACTGAAGAGCATGAAAAACGGCGTGGAACACACCATTCCCGTTTCAGCCTCGTTCAACCTGTTCAACTACATCAACTTCACCCCCTCGTTCAACTACACGGAACGCTGGTTCTTCAAGAAGGTCGAAAAGGCCTACAACCCCGTCACCAACCGGGCCGAGGACCTCGACCCGGAATTCGGATTCTGGCGCCTCTACAACTACAGCGCCAGCATGTCGGCATCGACCATCCTGTACGGCATGTACACCTCCAAGAAGAAGGATCGCAAACTGCAGGCTGTGCGCCATACGATCACCCCAACGATCGGTATCAGCTACAATCCCGACTACTCAAAACTCTCGCGCGGATACCAACAAGTCGTACAGTCCGACTCGACGGGCGGCGTGCAGATCTACTCGCCCTTCTCGAACAACGCCTACTCCGTCCCCACCAACAAGGAGGCGGCCTCACTCACCTTTTCGCTCTCACAAACGCTCGAAATGAAGGTGCTGAGCAAACGGGACACCTCAGGCGTGAAGAAGGTCAAACTGATCGACGAACTCTCGTTCAGCGGTTCCTACAATCTGATTGCCGACTCGATGGGCTTGTCGAATATCCCGGTACGTTTCCGCTCGACCATCATCAAGAACTTCGGCATCAACCTCTCGGCCACACTCGACCCCTATGAAGTGACGCCTCAAGGACAACGCATCAACAAACTGATGTGGCGCCGCGGCCTTCCGGGCCGTGTTACCAGCGCCAGCTGGTCGTTCGGCTATACATTTAAATCGCGCGAGGACAACTCCACACCGGCCATCAACGACATCAACAGCATTGACCCGCTCTACCAGAACCCCTTCTTCGACCCCTACGGTCAGATGGATCCGGCATTGCGTCGTCAATACATGGCCCAGACCTACTACGACTTTTCGCTGCCGTGGAACATCGGCTTCAATTACAGCATCAACTACGGTATTTCGTACGTAAACAACGGCACGACAGGCTACCAGAAGAACGTACAGCAAAGCATCAACTTCAACGGCAGTTTCAACCTCACGCCCAAGACCGGTATCACGTTCCAGGGCGGCTTCGACATAGCCAAAGGGGAGCTGACCACCTCGTCGGTGAGCATCACTCGCGACCTGCACTGCTGGCAGATGTCATTCACGTGGATCCCGTTCGGTTACCACAGGAGCTGGAGCTTCAACATCGGCGTGAAGGCCGCCTCGCTGGCCGACATCAAGTACGACAAGAGCCAGACCATGTACGACAACATGTTCTGACACTCGCCGCATGCTCCCTCCGGCCGCAACGGAGACACACTCCCCGCAATTCTCACAGCACGCTACAGGTCAACGGATTACGCATACGCCAACCGCCCCATTGGCCGAACGTAACAGATTATTCATCAAAAAGGCGTACACATTCCGAAACATTTTCAGTACTTTTGGCGTATACTATATACTCATTAGAGTAATAAAGCGGATGAATCAACCCAACGCACAAACGTCAATACATTCAACCATAATTTTTTCAAAAATTTTATGAAAACGTCTTACACACATGGAGCAGGGAAGATCGAGTACCTGGCTCCGATGATCGAAACGCTGGAAGTTTCGACCGAACAGGGATTTGCTGCATCGGTCGAATTCGGCACCTCGGGTTTCCCCGGAAGTGATCCGGACAACAACGAATTCGGTCCGTTCTAAAAACCACGACTCTTCACTCACACAAACATTAAAGAAGAAGTCATGAAAAAAATTCAATATCTGATGATGTGTGTCGCAGCAGCTGCGGCCGCATTAACGGGTTGCAGCAAGGAAGAGGCGACCCAAGATCCTGCCCTGACGGGCAAAGAGGTGGTGATGTCCGTCACAGCCTCAGGTGCTGATACCCGCACCCAGATCGACGAGAACAACAAGATCTCGTGGCAGGCCGAAGGCGAGGCTCTCTACATCGGCGAAATGATCGATGGCCAAGCCCCTGTCTTCCGCTATACAAATGACCAAGACTACAAGTTGGCCGGCGATGGCTCCGCATCGTTCACCGTTTCGTTCACGGAGAACACTTCGGGCTCGGATTATCAGTACGTCGCCGTATATCCGAAGAGCGCCCTCATTACGGACAACTACGCCAACTACGAAAAAGTGAAGGTGACGCTCCCGGCCGAACAGACCCCGACCGCCACGAGCTATGACCCGGAAGCCGATCTGATGATCGCACAACTCATTGCACAGCCTGCTCAGGCTTCGGAATTGAAATTTGCTTTCGGCCGCGTTTCGGCACTGGCCAAGATGACCATTACGAATCTCAATCTGGCCGAGGGCGAACAGGTTGCCAAAGTTACGTTCCAGGCTACGGACAAGAAACTGGCGGGTCGCAGCTACCTCAATCTGGCTACGGGCGAAATTGTTGAGTTGGGCTATTATGGCGCCTCGGATCTGTTGACGCTCGATTATACTGCAGTCGAGGGACTCAATCCGGCATCGTTCCCCGTATGGTTTGCCTGCCTGCCGTGCGAACTTGCCGCCGGCGAAACCTTTACGGTAACGATCCTCTCCGACCAGAACAAGAGCTACACGAAACAGGTAACGTTGACCGACGCTCAGACCCTGTCGTTCATCTCGGGTGACGTCGCCTCGTTCACGGTGGACATGACCGGCATCGAAGGTGAGGGTGAAGAGGCCTCGACGGCACGCATTGCCACACTGACCTACGCCGAGGTAGCCGATCTTACCTGCTCATACGACAAATCGGCATACTACACCAATGCGTCGGGCACTTGGGAAATCCGGGCCTACAAACAGGGCAATCTCCAACTCAATGGCAGCAAGGGATACATCAAATTGCCGCTTTTCGCACAAAACATCTCTCTGATCGAGGTTACGACGAACTCCACAACTGCGACCCGTTCGTTGATGTTCAACACGGAAAATGCCACATCGAACCCGATCGCCCAAGCCGAAGAGGGCTCCGGTGCCACCTCGTTCCTGATCAATGTCGCCAACGAAGCCGGCAACTACACAACGGGATACCTCAAATCGAGCGGTACGCTTCAGATTACGGGTATTACGGTCTACACGGGATCCGTTCTGCTCGCTGACAACATCGCAGGCGTAGCTGCTGCCGGTGTGAGCGACGCAACCAGCACGTATGAACCGCTGGCCTTCACGGAGTCTGACGACACAAAGGCTACGTGCGACGGTACGATCGTCACGGCAGCCAGTGTCGATACCGACAGCAAGACCATTACCTACAGTGTTGCTGCCAATAAGACCGCTGACGCACGCGAAGGCTGGATCACCCTCACATCTGCGGCCAATGGCACCACCACTACCATCACCGTATCGCAGCTGGCACAGGTTTCGTCCTACTATCAGCTGGTTGAGACAGATCTGACAGATTGGAGCGGAAAATACCTGATTGTGGGACACGGGTCCACGAATTGCTTCATGGGAGTTCTAGACGGAACATGGGGCGGAAGTGCCAACGTAACGATAACCGACAAACAAATCGGAGCGTCGTCGGATGTGGAACCCTACGTCTGCACGCTTATCAAATCGGGCGAAGGATACCTGATCCAGGTAGCTGATGGCAACTACATCGCATCGGTTAGTAGCAAAACATTTGCCATTGGGCCAGAAGGAGGAATCCACACGATCACTTTCGATCCAGAAAATGGCATTTCGCTCACATTGGCAAATAAATACGCAATGCGCTGCAATACCGGTAAATTCCGTTATTACACCTCTACGACCGGTACCGCAGTCGACCTTTACCGCCTGACCGATTGAACGGGGGGTGGGGAGGATCCCGATCCCACCCCGGACCCTACCCCGGGATTCGGTATGCCGGTGATCGGACTGATCACGGCCAACAGTGCGGAGGTATCGTGCTCCGTAACCGATGCAACGGTGGTGGGATTCGCCTTCAAAACCGCAACCGAAAGCAGCTACACCTCGCGTGTAGCCGCTTCGGTTTTTGGTTCCACGGCAACCGCCACACTTACCGGCCTGCTGCCCGACACGGACTATTCGGTACGGGCCTACGCTTCGGCCAACGGAACGGAATATACCAGTACGGAAACCTCATTCCGCACGCTTGAACGTCAGCCCGTATTGACCGACCACACGTCGTGGTATGAACTGCCGGCCAAGAGTTCGGTATCATCGACCGTAACGATGAGTTTCTATGCCGGCAAAGCGCGTAACTACACGATGTACTACGACAAATCGACCTTCACGGCCTATTGGGTTGCCTATCCGCTTGCGGCAGGACACATCGGATCGGGACGTTCGGACTCGTGGTCATCGACTCCGGGCATTGATCTTGACGATCAAATCAATGTTTGGAACGGCAGCTACGGCGTCAATTACGGTTCGACCATCTATTCGCGCGGGCACCAGATTCCGAACGGTGACCGCAATGCGAACAGCACGATGCAGAGCCAAACCTTCTATGCCACCAACTCAACGCCCCAGATCCAGAACGGATTCAACGGCAGCATCTGGAGCCAGTTGGAGAATGGAGTCCGCAGCATAGCCCAGGCATCGGCCGATACGGTCTATGTCACAACGGGTGCCGTATTGAGCCGCGCCGGGATGCAGGAGCAAGTGACCTACATCCAGCCAAAACACGACTCAAAAAAATGCCCCGTGCCGAACTACTACTACAAGGTTCTGCTGAAGGTGAAACGCGCAAGCAACGGCGCCATTACCGATGCGATGGCGGTCGGTATCTGGATGGAGCACCGCGTATACAGCGACACAGCCTACACGAATTACGCCGTATCGGTGGACGAAGTGGAGCGCTATACCGGATTTGACTTCTTTGCCAACCTGCCGGACGACATCGAGGCCAAAGCCGAGAAAAACACCAGTTGGTCCAGTTTCTCTTCATTCTAGACAGCGCCGCCCAAGCCGCCAAGGCTTCACATAAAAATACCCCGACGTACGGAAATCGCACGTCGGGGTATTTTTTACTTCATCCGGGTCCGACGACCCTATAAAAACCCTGCACTATCGCCTGGCATCTGCGGCAAGACGCTCGGCAGGATCGTGACGGTGCTTGAAAACCACCGCAAAGACCACAGCCACCACAAGGGCATAACCTGCAAAGGTCAGCCACGTGGCGGGCCAACCGCCCGATACCCCCTCACGCGCCAGCAGGTATCCGCCTTCCCAGGCACAAAAATGGTTGACCACCTTTCCGGCCAGCCACGTACCGACTGAAGCCCCGATTCCGTTGGTCATCAGCATGAACAGCCCCTGAGCACTGCCGCGCATGGGCATCGGCGCCTCCTGCTCGACGAAAAGCGCACCCGAGACATTGAAGAAGTCAAATGCCACACCGTAAACGATGCACGAGAGGAACAGCAAGACGATACCGATCGTGCTCTCCGTCGTACCGATACCGAAGAAACCGAAGCGCAACACCCAAGCCACCATGGCCATAAGCATCACCTTCTTGATACCGAAATACTTGAGGCAGAACGGGATCATCAGTATACAAAGAGCTTCCGAAACCTGAGATACGGAGACGAGCAACGTCGGGTTGGCCGCAAACCAGCTCTTCGACACGGCAGCAAAACTATTGATATAGGGTGTTGCATACCCGTTCGTTATCTGAAGCGACACACCCAAAAGCATCGAAAAGATAAAGAAAAGCGCCATCTTCTTCTGCTTGAAGAGTACGAAAGCATCCAGTCCAAGACGCTGGGCCAACGTTTTGTGCTCATCGGCCGCAGCGCGTTCGATCGGGCAGCGGGGCAGCGTAAAGGTATACCCACCCAGCAACAGCCCGAGTACGCCGCAGACGATCAGCTGCATGTAGGTAAATTGGGCTGCCAAGGGAATTTCGCGAACGACCGACACGCCGTTCTCGACCACGTTCTGCTCGCCGGTCACTCCGAAGCTGACGAAGTTGACAAACCACATGGCTGCAATGAAGCCCACGGTTCCGAAGACGCGGATCGGAGGAAAATCCTTCACCGTATCGTATCCCTTTCGCTTGAGAATCGAGAAGGCCACCGTATTGGACAAGGCAATCGTCGGCATGTAGAAAGCCACACTCAGACAGTAGCTCATAAAGATCGGGCCGATCGACGTGGGCAACCCCTGAGCGGCCAATTGGGTAGCTTCGTAACCGAAATATGCCGCCAACAGCATGAAGGCTGCCGCCACGATGTGCGACATGCCGAGCAGACGCTGCGGTTCGACGAACTTGTCGGCAATGGCGCCGATAATTGCCGGCATAAAGATCGACACGACGCCCTGCGCTACATAGAACCAGGCGATGTAATCCCCCAGCCCGACACGGCCGAGGAAATTGCCGATGCACACCAGATAGGATCCCCACACGGCGAACTGCAGGAAGTTCATGACGATCAGACGAAATTTAAGTCCCATAGCTAAATCTCTTTTTATCGTTTGATTCACAACACCTTGCCTCTCCGCAACACATCCATCGGCAACAAGGTCGAAAACAAATATACAATTTTTTTGCTGAATTATTTTGCAAAAGCAAAAATAAGTTCTACTTTTGCATCACCAAAACATCGGTACTGAGCTATGGTGTAATGGTAACACAACAGATTCTGGTCCTGTTATTCCAGGTTCGAATCCTGGTAGCTCAACTCGAAACGAGGAGGTCACAACGATCTCCTCGTTTTTTTTCACCCTGTGCTCCAGCGCCCCCATTGGGTGCCTTTGGGGGCCTTTTCCTGCTCTCCGCTCCGTCATACGGCCGCAGCACCCCGATACGAACACAAAAATCATGCACCCCCGCAAAAACAATCGGTGCGGGTACCCGCCTGCCTCCTCAATGGGAGGTTCCGGATATCCGCACCGTTTCGGGCTGTACGCCCTCTCTGAAAGCGCCGCCTACTTCGTCTCCTCAGCGGCGAGCCCCATCTTCTCGATCAGCGCCTGCGTGCTGGGCTCGTGGCCACGGAACGCCACATACAGTTTCATCGGATGGTCGTGGTCGCCCTGCGAAAGGATGTTGTCGCGGAACGACTGCGCCACCTCCCGGTTGAAGATGCCCTTTTCGCGGAAGAGCGAGAAGGCATCAGCCTCCAACACTTCGGCCCATTTGTAGCCATAATATCCGGCCGCATATCCGCCTGCAAAAACATGCGTAAACGACGGTGTCAATGCCGTATTTGCCACCAGCGGCAGGATCTGAGCCGGAGCCACGGCACGCGTCTCAAATTCGATCACATCGCCTGCATAAGGCTCCGTGAGCGTATGCCAGGCCATATCGGTCAAACCGAACGACAACTGACGTACGTTGGCATAAGCCGCCAGATAATGTTGTGCAGCCACGATTCGGTCGACCAACTCAGCCGGAATGGGTTCACCCGTCTGATAATGTACGGCCCACATATCGAGGAACTCCTTCTGCGTAGCCCAGTTCTCCATGATCTGCGAGGGGAGTTCAACAAAATCCTGATAAACATTGGGGCTGTTGAGCGATTCGTACTCGCCCTTGGCCAGAATGCCGTGCAGCGCATGTCCGAACTCGTGCAGGAAGGTTGTCAGCTCCTGGAAGGTCAGCAACGCGGGCTTGTTGTCGGTCGGTTTGGTAAAGTTCATCACGAGCGACACCAGCGGACGGGTCTCCGCCCCGTTCTCGCAGTGTACACCGCGGAATTCGGTCATCCAGGCCCCGCCACGCTTCGTTGCACGCGGGAAGAAGTCCAGATAGAGCACCGCCAGATGCGATCCGTCGACATCGGTCACCTCATAAGCCGTCACATCGGGATGATAGGTCGTCACCTCGGGTGCCGGACGGAAATGAATGCCATAGAGTTTGTTGGCCAGGCGGAAGATGCCGTTACGCACGCTGTCGAGCTGGAAATAGGGCTTCACCTGCTCGTCACTGAGGGCATAATGCTCCTTCTTGTACTTTTCACTGTAGAAGCTCCAATCCCAGGGCATCAACTGCCCCTTGAGACCGAGCGTCGCAGCATAGTCATTCATCATCTTGTACTCGCCGAGAGCATGGTCACGCGTCTTGTCGAGCAGTTCGTTCATAAACTCCTCTACCCGGGTGCGCGAACCGGCCATCTTCTCCACGAGGACATAGTCGGCGTAGGTCTCATACCCCAACAGCTGGGCAATACGCAGACGCAGTTCGGCAATTCGTTTGGCCAGTCCCGTATTGTCGTACTCGCCACCGATGCAACGCGAATTGTAGGCCTTCCAGAGTTGCTCCTTGAGGGCCCGGTTCGACGAATAGGTCATGAAGGGGACATAACTGGGAGCCTGCAGCGTCACCACCCATCCTTTCACGTTGCGGGCTGCGGCATCAGCCGCAAGGGCCTCACGTACGAAATCGGGCAGTTCAGCTACCACAGCCGGATCGGTGATGTGCAGCGTGTAGGCATTGGTTGCAGCAAGCACGTTCTGACCGAACTGCAAGGTCAACGAATCCAACTCGGAGGTATATTGACGATAGAGCTCCTTATCCTCGGCCGACAGATCGGCACCACTGCGCGTGAAACCCTTGTAGGTATTTTCGAGCAGACGCTTCTGCTCCTGCGAGAGGCCGCGCTCGGGATGCTCATAGACATACTTCACCCGGGCAAAGAGTTCCGGATCGAGCGATATGTCGTTCGACAGTTCCGAGAGCGCGGGCTGGATCTCCAGGGCCAGCTGCTGCATTTCGTCCGTACCGTCGGCCTCGAGCAGATTGAAGAAGAGACCCGACACACGCGACAGCAGAGCACCCTGACGCTCCAGAGCCTCGATCGTATTGCGGAACGTCGGTTTGGCCGGATTGTTCACGATGGCCTCAACCTCGGCACGCGAACAGGCAATGGCCGTTTCGAAGGCAGGTTTATAGTCTGCCAACTGGATCTGATCGAACGGAGGGGTATCGAACGGCGTGCCCCATTCGGCCAGCAGGGGATTCGACGTGTCGATTTCGGGCAACTGCGCAACGGGCATCCCGTCGCCGCCGCAAGCTGCCAAGGCTGTAAATGACATCACGGCAAAAATTTTTTTCATGGAGGTTTCTACAAAATTCATACTTGTTTTTTATAAAAAATTACGTTCACAACTTTTCATCGAGGAGCTCCCCTTCCACCACACGTACGGGCTGCACCCGACGGACGCGAGCCGTATCGATCCTCAGCTCTGTCCGCTGCAACGAATCCTGCACCAACGAATCGGGTTCATTGCAGAAGCCGCGCGCACGCAACATGGCCCGTTCATCGGGATTCCCGCCGCGGAACGCCCGATACATCGACATGCCATCACGCGTTCCGCCCCGACTGAGGATCTCGCGACGGAACGATTCGGCCAGGCGGCGGTCGAACAGATCGCCGCTCTCACGGAAGGCCGCAAAGGCATCCTTGTCCAGCACCTCGGCCCAGATGTAGAAATAATAACCGGCCGCATACCCGCCATCGAAAATGTGGCTGAAATAGGGGTATCGATATCGGGGCATGATCTGCGGAATGAGTCCATACGAATCGGTCAGCTGACGCTCGTACTCATCCGTACGGAACGGCTCGTAGCGGGTCCGGCTGTGCAGATCGAGGTCGATACGGGCTGCAGCGACCAGTTCGGTCGCGGCAAACCCCTGGTTGAAGTGCATGCTTTGACGAATCTTGCGGATCAACGGATCGGGAATCACCTCTCCCGTACGGTAGTGCGTCGCATATTGACGCAGCATCTCGGGTTCGAGCGCCCAGTTCTCCATGATCTGCGAAGGCAGTTCGACAAAATCACCCTCGACATCGGTCAATCCGCGGTACTTCACGTCCTGAAAAAGGAAATGCAGCGCATGGCCGAATTCGTGAAAGAGCGTAGTGGTCTCATCAAGCGACAACAACGCCGGAGCATTCTGGGTCGGGGGTGTGAAGTTGCAGACGATGCCCACAACGGGAGCCACACGTTGACCGGAATCGTCGTAGTATTGTTCGGTGAAGTTGCCGCACCAGGCGCCGCTGCTCTTCCCCGGACGGGGGAAGAAGTCGAAACAGAGTACCCCCAGCGTCGAGGCATCGGCATCGAGCACCTCGTAGACCATCACGTCGGGATGATACACCGGCGTGATGATGGGCCGGAACGTGACCCCGTAGAGCCGATTGGCCAGGAAGAAGATTCCCGTACGCACGTTGTCGAGCGAGAAGTACGGACGCAGCATCTCCTCGTCGAGTGCATACTCCTTCTTACGCAACTTTTCGGCATAGTACCACCAGTCCCAGGGCTCGAACGCACCCTCCGCCTTACGGTCGGCCTGTCGCATCGAATCGAGCTCGACGAGCTCCTCGCGAGCCCGTTCAAGGGCCGGTTCCCAGACGCGCTGCAACAATTCGTTGGCCGCCTCAGGCGTACGGGCCATCTGTTCGGCAAGCACGTAGTGTGCATACGAATCATAGCCCAGCAGCCGCGCCTTCTCGGTCCGCAGCCGGCTGAAAACATTCACCAGACTGTCGTTGTCATGGAGGCTGTCGCAGGCGCAACGCGAAACATAGGCCTTGTATATCTTCTCGCGCAGATCCCGCCGGTTGGCATAGGTCAGGAAGGGCAGACGCGACGGATTGTCGAGCGTGATCAGATACTTCTCCTTCAACCCCCGGGCTTTGGCCTTCTCCTCGGCCAGATCACGGTAACTCGACGGCAGTCCCTCCATGTCGCCACCTTCGAGCACCAGTTCAAAGGCTCCGTTTGCCGCCAGCACATTCTGTCCGAAACGCACCTGCGTGGATGACAACTCGGCATTGATCTGCCGGAGTCGCTCCTGCGCCTCGACATCGAGCAGGGCCCCCGCACGCACGAATTGGTCGTAGGTCTTCTCGAGCAGACGCATCTGCTCGGCATCGAGTTCCAGTGTACGACGCCGGTCATAAAGATTACGTATGCGATCAAAAAGCGCCTTGTTCATCAGAATGCGGTCCTCATGCGCAGCCAACCGCGGCATCAACTGCTCCTGCACGGCCTGCATCTCGGCATCGGCATCGGATGCCGAAAGCATTCCGAAGAGCAGCCCCAGACGGGTCAACATTTTACCTGAGGCGTCGTAAGCCAACATCGTGTTTTCGAACGTCGGCTCATCGTGGTTCTCAACGATGGCCGCAATCTCGGCCTCATGCACGGCCATCGCCTGCTCGAAGGCGGGCAGGTAGTGTTCCGGACGGATCCGGTCAAACGGAGGCATGCCGTAGGGCGTATCCCATTCGGCCAACAGAGGGTTCTCCCCGGCCTGTTTCTCCGCATTGCAAGCAGCAGCACCTATCATAAGCAACAACAAAGAGAATAATCGCAGGCGAAGTCTCATCGATTTTCTAATCTTTCTTAAATTTTTTACCTTTGCGCAAAGTTAGTCAAAGATTCCAAATTTTTCCACGGCATGCTACTATTTTATGCGCCGGACCTCTGCCCGCCCGAGTACACCCTCAACGAGGAGGAGTCGAAGCACTGCATCCGCGTCATGCGCCTCACGTGCGGCGACGAGGTGCACCTGACCGACGGCCGCGGCACACTCTACCGTTGCCGCATCGTTGCGGCCGACCCGCGCCGATGTCGCGTCGAGGTGGTCGACCGCAAGACAGAGTTCGAGCCGCTGCCCTACCGCCTCACGATGGCCGTCGCCCCGACCAAGAACGCCGACCGTTTCGAATGGTTCCTGGAGAAGGCGACCGAGGTGGGTGTCACGGAGTTCGTGCCGCTCGAAACGGCCCGCAGCGAGCGCCACGTCTTCAAACCCGAACGGGCCGCCAAGGTGATTACGGCTGCCATGAAACAGTCGCTCAAGGCCTACCGGCCCGAACTGCACGCCCTGACGCCGTTCGCCGCCTTCGTCACGACGCCGTTTGCGGGACGCCGCCTGATTGCCCACTGCGGCACAGCCCTGTCGCCCGCAGGCAAGCGCTACCTGGCCGACTCGCTGCTCCCGCACGAAGACGTGCAGATCCTGATCGGCCCCGAAGGGGACTTCGCACCCGAAGAGGTGGCGCTCGCCCTCGAGCATGGATTCGAGGAGATCTCGCTCGGCAGCCAACGGCTGCGTACCGAGACGGCCGCCATCACCGCCACGGTGATGGTCTCGGTCGTCAACACCCAACAACCTCACACCCCCGCACCCAACCATGAATGAAACACGTCACCCCCAGTTGCAACTCTTCTGGAGTTTTTTCCGCATCGGTCTCTTCACCTTCGGCGGCGGCTATGCCATGATTCCGCTCATCCAGCGCGAAGTGATCGACCGCACGGGGTGGATCCGTCGCGAGGAGTTCCTCGATCTGCTGACCCTGGCCCAGTCGGTCCCGGGCCCCATTGCCGTCAACACGTCGGTCTTCGTCGGATACAAACTCCACGGCTTCCGCGGTGCCGTTGCGGCCCTGTGCGGCACGGTGCTGCCCTCGTTCGCCATCATCCTGCTCATTGCGCTCTTCTTCGCCGGATTCCGCCAGAATCCGGTGGTTGACGCCGCATTCAAGGGGATGCGTCCGGCCGTCGTGGCACTGATCATCGGTCCGGTGATCTCGCTGGCACGCGGCATGCACTGGAGCATGTTCGTCATCATCATCGCCACGGCGTTGGCTATCTGGGGACTGGGATGGTCTCCGATCTACATCCTCGCCGCTGCGGCCATCGCCGGCATTACATGGGAGCTGTCAATCGCCCCGAAAGCCGAAAAACGCAAAAAAGGGCCCAACGCATGAAACCGACTCCGATTCTTAAATCCCTCCTGCTCTGCGGGCTCCTGCTTTTTGCACCGTTCCAGGCCGACATGGCCGCTCCACGCTGCGAGGTGCCTCTCCAGACCAAAAGACACACGTCAGATCCCGACTCGGACCCGACTCGGGCAGCGCTGGAGCAATTTTACAAGGAGTACACCCGCTGGTTCTCAGCCAGCTACAACGAGGTGATCGAAAAGCCCGCACTACCCCTGAGCGATGCCGCTCGCCGCAAGATGGAACAGGGCTCCGCCGCAACCGGCTGCGATCTGCTTGTTCGTGCTCAGGACTTCAACAAGCAGTCACTGCCTACACTGACGGTCACGCCCGTCGCAGACGGATGGTATGCCGTGGCCTATCTCGACACCTACCATAACCGTTGCGTCATCATCCCGATCCGCGCCCGCATGCACAAGGGCCGGCTGGAGATCACCGACCTCGTCATTCCGTAATTTTTCCACAACATCATGATCCTACTCTGGCAACTCTTCGTCTCGTACCTCAAGATCGGTTTCTTCGGCTTCGGAGGCGGCTACGCCATGCTCTCACTCATACAGAACGAGGTGGTCGTGCAGCACGCCTGGATGACCAATGCCGAATTCGCCGACATCGTCGCCATCTCGCAGATCACCCCCGGCCCCATCGCCATCAACTCGGCCACCTACGTGGGCTACACCGTCGGCCTGCAGACCGGACACACGTGGTGCGGGCTGCTGGGATCGGCCATTGCGACACTGGCCGTCTGCGCTCCGTCGCTCACGCTGATGATCCTCGTAGCGCGTTTCTTCATGAAGCTCAAGGGGAACCGTCTGGTCGAAGGGGCCATGCGCGGCATGCGCCCCGTAGTGATCGGCATGATTGCCGCCGCAGCCCTGCTGCTGATCTTCCCCCACACCCACGCTCCGGGCGAGGACAATTTCATCGACAGTTGGAGCTGGATCCTCTTCGGCGGCGTGCTGATCGGGTCGTGGCGCAAGGTGAACCCCATCCTGCTGATCGTACTCTCGGCCCTGGCCGGCATCGGCATCTACTACTTCCCGACGCTGATCTGAGCCGCACGTTACACAGAGACGGCCCGCCATCTTCTTCGCGAGGAGAGCGGGCCGTCTGCTTTTTCATTACAAGTTACGCACTACCGCACCATACGGTAGTAAGTCCCGAGCGGCAATACCTTTCCGGCGCGATCGGGAAACCCGAGTTCGCCCCACTGCTCGACCTGCGCCACGCCAAAGATCTGACGCACGGCCGTGCGAGCCAACGTCGCCGAAAGGCCCATCGAATAGAGGTTCAGCACAAGGAACGCCCCCTCGCCCGAATCGAGCAGTTGGGCGCAGCACTCGAGCATCTCGCAGATGTTCTCCTCGAGTACCCACTTCTCGCCGTTGCAGCCGCGGCCATAGGCCGGCGGGTCGAGGATAATACCTTGATAATGGTTGCCGCGCCGCACCTCGCGCCGGACGAAACGCAGGGCATCCTCCATAATCCAGCGGGCGCCGCTCAGACCACTCATCTCAAGGTTCTCGCGGGCCCACGTCACCACCTGTTTCACCGAGTCAACGTGCGTCACCCCCGCCCCGGCGGCACATCCCGCCAGGGTAGCGCCACCCGTATAGGCAAAGAGGTTAAGCAACCGCGGTGCAGTCTCTCCCTGACGCTCGGAACGCTCGACCAACGTGCGCGTACGGTCGTAGATAAAGTTCCAGTTCGCTGCCTGTTCGGGAAAGATGCCCACGTGCTTGAACGACGTGAGTCCGAGACGCATCCGCAGATGCATCGCCCCGTAATCGTATCGCACGGTCCAGGGTTCGGGCAGTCGCGCATACATGGTCCACAGACCGCTCTCGTCGCTGCCGTGGCTCTTGCGCACGAACGAGGCATCGGCCTGCCGGCGCCACTCCTCCTCGGGCAGGCTGCGCCGCCAGATGGCCTGCGGCTCGGGACGCCGCGTCACGAAGGTGCCGAAGCGTTCGAGCTTCTCGAAATCGCCCGTATCGATCAATTCATAATCCCCGAAATCGGGGGTCAACATCTCCTGCATATGATTCTTCTCAACTCAATATATTCAACCTCTACGACTCTCGTCGATAAGCGACATCTCGCACCGCGTGCAGTCGAACTCGAGCCTGTAGCGTGACGCGCCGTGCTCCAGGTAGAGCGGCCCCTTCAGCCGCGGATGCTCACGCAGACACTCGCCCAGTTCGCGGCGCAGGCAGTAGGCCGTACGCATCACGCAACTGCCGACCGT
The DNA here is from genome assembly GCA_944320665.1 of uncultured Alistipes sp. Taxonomy (GTDB): domain Bacteria; phylum Bacteroidota; class Bacteroidia; order Bacteroidales; family Rikenellaceae; genus Alistipes. Next base: position 15,321 of record CALUII010000019.1, read on the forward strand.
CGTACGGGCCAAGTCGAGCCCTTGTGGAATCTTCCTTACGCCGTGATCGCGGTAGAAAGCCTCGGCCAGACGATTGGTCACGTTGTCCTGCGGCGCCAGCTCCTCTGTCGGATAAGGGGCCGTACGATCCTCGGGCAGAATGCGGTGTTCCATCGGCCGCGCCAGGCGTGCCTGCAACAGCCGTTCGAGCCCCTCGCGACGCAGTGCGGCCAACACCGACGACGGCACAAACCACCGACCGTCGGCCCCGACGACCTCACGCACCGCGAAGATCGTATCACCGCTCTTGGCAAGCTGCGCACGCACTGTTTCGGCCATCTTTGCGGAATCCTTTGCCGGCTCGAATGTCCCGCCGAACTCGGACTCGGCCGCCACCCCTTCGCAGTCGGTGAAACGCACCCGCAACCTTTCGGCCGACGCCTCGAATTCGGCCCGCACCGGAATCACACGCCGCATGCGGCTGCGCTCGACTGCCAGATTGAACCGGCGATCGTAGTTGCGGTACACCTCCACACCGACGGCAATACCCTCCATCCGGTCCGGCATGATGCGTCCCTGTTCGACGCCATTGACCTGTGTGCCGCGGCCGCCGAAGCAGATGCCGTCGCCCGCAGCAAGCGTATGGGGCCGATCGAGCCGGAAACTGCGCCGGTCGGCCGAGACAACACGGCCAACGTATTCGCCCACGGACTTCGGCGTATCGAACGAGGCGACCCCTGCGCGACGGCCATCGAAGAAGTATTCGGATTCGCCGCGCGTGAAGCTCTTTGCCGTATCGGGCTCAAAGTCCGGGCGGCTCTCGCCGACCGACGCACGCCGGCACGCCGGCCGTACGGACAGCGCCTCGTCCACCGCCCGACGGTAGTAGGACACCACGTTGCGGATGTAGTTGATGTCCTTGAGTCGCCCCTCGATCTTGAACGACGTGACCCCCGCGTCGATCAACTCGCCGATGCGGGCCGACAAATTCAGATCGCGCACCGACAACAAGTGCTTGCCTGCAATATAACGCCGTCCGTTTCCGTCGGTCAGATCCCACGTGAGACGGCACGGCTGGCTGCATGCGCCACGGTTGCCGCTGCGGGGTCCCATCGACCGCGACAGGAAGCAGCGGCCGCTGTATCCGACACAGATCGCCCCGTGGACGAAACACTCCACCTCGGCCTGCGTCGCGGCACACACGGCACGTATCTCGTCGAGCGACATGGCCCGTTCGAGGATGACGCGCGCAAAACCGCACTGTTCGAGGAACCGTGCCCGCTCGGGAGTCATCGTATGCACCTGGGTCGAAGCGTGCAGTTCCACGGGCAGATCCATCCGCCGCAGCGCCATGTCCTGCACGATGAGCGCATCCACTCCGGCAGCAATCAATTCGCGGGCCTGGCGTTCGGCCTCCGCAAGTTCGTCGTCGTAGAGCAGCGTGTTGAGCGTGGCATGCACCCGCACGCCGAAACGGTGGGCATACTCCACCACACGCGCAATCTCCCCGACGGCATTCCCGGCCGCCTGGCGCGCTCCGAAACGGGCACCTCCGATGTATACGGCATCCGCTCCCGCCTCAATGGCCGACAAAGCCGACAAGGCATCCTTCGCCGGAGCCAACAGTTCGATGTATCTCATGTGTAGTGAAATGGTTTGGGCGTGCCTGCGCGGCACGTCCGCAAAAGTACGGAAATAATCGCGAAAAAGCGTGCGAATTGGGAATAGTTTTGTATTTTTGCCTTTCGTAAGAGAACGCAAAATTATCAGAATAAGATGCTAACTTTGAAGCAACTCAGGGAGGACCGCGCGGCCGCGATCCGCAAACTGGCCAAGAAAGGGGTCGATGCCGCCCAGGCACTCGACCGCATCGACGAGCTGGACGACCGACGCAAGGCCCTTCAGGCCGAACTGGACAACTGTCTGGCCGAACAGAACAAGGCCGCCAAGGAGATCGGCATGCTGATGGGCCAGGGCCGTCGCGAGGAGGCCGAGGAGCGCAAACGCTTCGTCACGGACATGAAGGCCCACTCGGCCCAACTCGCCGCCGAGCAAAAGGAGGTGGCCGATGCCCTGCAGGCCGTAATCGTCACGCTGCCCAACTTCCCGGCCGACATCGTGCCCGAGGGACGTACGGCCGAGGACAACCTGGTGGTCAAACTCGTTGAAAGCTACACGCAACTGCCCGAGAACCCGCTGCCGCACTGGGAGTTGGCCCGCAAGTACGACATCATCGACTTCGACCTGGGCGTGAAGCTCACCGGAGCCGGATTCCCCGTCTACAAGGGCAAGGGTGCCCGCCTGCAGCGCGCGCTGATCAACTACTTCCTCGACTGCAATACGCGTGCCGGCTACCTCGAGGTCGAACCGCCCGTAATGGTCAACGAGGCCTCGGGATTCGGCACCGGACAGCTGCCCGACAAGGAGGGACAGATGTACCACGCTACGGTTGACAATTTCTACCTGGTTCCGACGGCCGAGGTGCCTGTAACGAACATCTACCGCGACGTGATTCTCGACAAGTCGGATTTTCCGGTGAAGATGACGGCCTATACGCCCTGCTTCCGCCGCGAGGCCGGGTCCTACGGCAAGGATGTGCGCGGTCTGAACCGCCTGCACCAGTTCGACAAGGTGGAGATCGTGCAGCTGAGCCTGCCCGAACACTCGTATGAGGCACTCGACGGTATGGTGGCCCACGTCGAATCGATCGTCCGCTCACTCGGACTCCCCTACCGCATTCTGCGGCTCTGTGGCGGCGACATGTCGTTCACATCGGCCCTGACCTACGATTTCGAGGTCTACTCCGAGGCTCAGAAGCGCTGGCTTGAGGTGTCGTCGGTATCGAACTTCGAATCGTTCCAGGCCAACCGGCTGAAACTGCGTTACCGCGACGAAAACAAGAAGATACAGCTGGCCCACACGCTCAACGGATCGTCACTGGCCCTTCCGCGCATCGTGGCCGCACTGCTCGAAAACAACCAGACGCCCGAAGGAATCCGCATTCCCGAGGCGCTGATTCCTTACACGGGATTTGATATTATTAAGTAATTTATTATCTTTGCCCGCACAAAACACTCAACACACACTAAAACTTTACAATCATGGCTTACAAAATTACGGATTCCTGCGTAGCTTGCGGCACGTGCATCAGCGAGTGCCCCGTAGAGGCTATTTCGGCCGGCGACATCTACGTGATCGACGCCGACAAGTGCATCGACTGCGGTACCTGCGCAGGCGTTTGCCCCAACGAAGCTATCGTTTCGGAATAAGCAACGCGGAAGCATTACGCGCTTCAAACGCACGAGGCGTGCTCTCCCACCACGGGAACGAGCACGCCTCGTTTCATAACCGCAACGCGGCACCTTACGCGACCTGCTGTCAAATGCCGTCCGCCGACATCACACGTCAATCGTAGAGCAGATAGCCGCTCCGGCGTTCGCGATAGGTCTCCAGGTCGGCCTGCCAACGGGCCCGGATCTCCGCCTCGGAAGCACCGTCGAGGATCATCTGCCGCACCCAGCCGACACCGATCAACTTCTCGAACATCGGCTTGAAGAACCGTTCACCCATGCCCAGGTTGCGGCTGGCCTCGATCACGTAGTTCAGATCCAACCCCACGTTCCGTGCCACCGAATCGGGCATCGTACTCAGATCCACTCCATAACAGCGCTGCCCCTCGTAGGGCGGATTCTTGGCTCCGGCCGTTGCGTGAGGCACAAACGAAAAGCTGCACCCCTTCATCTCGGGATGGCCGTACACCTCAAATGGACGATCCGTACCGCGGCCAACGCTCACCACCGTCCCCTCAAAGAGGCAGAGTGACGGATAGAGCCACACCGAACGTCGGGTCGGAAGGTTGGGCGACGGTGCAATGGGCAGCGTATAAAGTGTCGCATGCGTATAGTTGCGACAGCGCACCACCGTCACTTTGCACGGTGAGCACCACCCCTCGCCCACGGCCATACGGGCAATCTCGCCCATCGTCAGCCCATGCAGCACGGGGATCGGCAGTGCCCCCACCCCCGATGCATAGCGCATATCGAGCAGCGGACCGTCGATCTTCTCACCGTGGGGATTGGGACGGTCGAGCACCACGACCTCATGACCGAAATCGGCACACGCCTCCATCATGCGGAGCATCGAGATATAATAGGTATAGAAGCGCAACCCTACGTCCTGCATATCGACCACCAGCACGTCAAACGACTGCATCGCTTCGTCCGACGGACGCAGTGTCCGCCCGTCGTAAAGCGACCGGATCGGAATGCCTGTCGCGGCGTCACATCCGTTTTGCACCGCCTCGCCGGCATCGGCCATGCCGCGGAATCCATGCTCTGGTGCAAAGATGGCCCGCACGTCAAACCCGCGTTCATATAACAAGTCGACCAGGTGAATCGGCTCACCCCCCAGCTCGGCCACGGCCGTATGGTTGGCCAGCACGGCCACACGCCGGCCGCGCAACAGCGGGAAATAGGCCGCCGTATCGCACATGCCGACCTGCACGTCCCCCTGCCGCACCGCCTCGTCTCCGCCCGTTTCCGTACCGGAGTGCAGGGTCGGCTCCTCAACCCGACACACGGTTCCGACCGCCGGGTTGTTGCAGTCCATCCGTCCACAACCCGCACCGCCGGCCGTCACGACAACGGGCTGCAACAACGCCCACAGCGCCATGCAGCCCGTCATGCTCCATAAGGTAATCCTTCGTTTCATCACAGACAATACCCTGCTTCTACTCCTGGCCGCCAAACTCCATCAGATAGGCCTTGATGAAGGCGTCGATGTCGCCATTCATCACCCCCTCGACATCCGACGTCTGCACACCCGTACGGTGATCCTTCACACGGCGGTCGTCGAAGACATACGAACGGATTTGCGAGCCCCACTCGATGCGTTTTTTTGTCGCCTCAAGCGCCTGCTGCGTCGCCATGCGCTTGTCCAACTCACGCTGGTAGAGCTTCGACTTGAGGATGCGCATCGCATTCTCGCGGTTCATCAACTGCGAACGGGTCTCCATGTTTTCGATCAGGAACTCCACCGGTTCGCCCGTATCGGGATCCTTGCCGTGGTAACGCAGACGTACGGCCGTCTCCACCTTGTTGACGTTCTGACCGCCCGCACCGCTCGAACGGAACGTATCCCACTCGATGTCGGCCGGATTGACCGTGATCTCGATCGTATCATCCACGGCCGGCGACACAAAGACCGACACGAAGGTCGTCTGACGCTTGTTGTTGGCGTTGAAGGGCGACAGACGCACCATACGGTGCACGCCGTTCTCGCTCTTCAGGTAGCCGTAGGCATACTCCCCCTCGAATTCCAACGTGCACGACTTGATGCCCACCTCCTCGCCGGGCTGACAGTCGACCGTGCGCACCTTGTAGCCGTGGGCCTCGCCCCAACGCGTGTACATACGCACAAGCATCTGCGCCCAGTCGAGCGCTTCGGTGCCGCCCGCACCGGCATTGATATCCATAATAGCCCCAAGTTTGTCCTCATCGCGACGCAACATGTTGCGCATCTCGAGGGCCTCGATTCGTTCGAGCGTCCGGGCATAGTGGTCGTCCATCTCCTGTTCGGTCATCACCCCCTCCTTCACGAAGTCGGGCATAAGCTGCAGGTCCTCCACATCCTTGCGCACGGCGTCGTACTCCTCGACCCATGACTTGATCGAGGCCACCTTCTGCAACTGCTTGCGGGCCTTGTCAGGATCCTCCCAAAAGTCGGGTTCCTGTGTCTTCTCCTCCTCGTTGCGAAGGTCGATGCGTTTTTGTTCGATGTTCAGGTACCGTTCGAGTTGGTCGGCACGTCCGGCCAATTCGCGGATTTGATCTGCAAGTATCATGTAGTTCGTATTTCGTCTCTTGATTATTTCACGTCTCCGGCCTCCGCACGGTCTGGCAGCGGTTGCACGCCCAGTTTGCGCGACACGAATTCCAGAATGAAATCCACCGTGCCGTCGATTCCCAGCACCGACGAATCCACACACAGATGGTAGGTCGAGGCCATTCCCCACGTGCCGCGGCTGAAGTAGTTGTAATACGACGCACGTTTGGCATCCGTGCGGGTCATCAGCTCCTCGGCCTCGGCCGTTGAGATCCCGTGCAGCCGACACAGGCGGTCGCAGCGGTCGCTCCGCTCACCGGAGATGAAGACATTGACGGCCCGCGGAGAATCACGCAGGATGTAGTCGGCACACCGCCCCACAAAAACGCACGACTCGCGCGAAGCCAGGTCACGGATCACGTCGCTCTGAATCTTGAACAGGGCCTCGCTGCTCAGCACGCCGTTCGTAAGCCCCGCCTCACCGCCCGCAAACGGCGAGCGCAGGTACCCCAGCAACGTCGAGAAGAAACTGTGCGACTCCTTTTCGTCAGCCCGTTCGAAGAACTCGGTGCTGATGCCGCTCTGTTCGGCTGCCAGATTGATCAGCTGCTTGTCGTAGAGGTTGATCCCCAAACGACGTGCGATCTTCTCCCCGATGAGTTTACCGCCGCTGCCGAGCTGACGTCCGATATTGATATAGAATTTATGATCCTCGTGTTGCATAGTATCGTTCATTTGAGTGAATTATCAAGCTGGGGCGCCGGAGCACCGTACTTCCGCCGGAACTTGCGGAACTGGTAGGCCAACATGAAGGCAGCCGTCACCGAAGCCAGCAAATCCGACAACGGCATGGCACACCACACGCCCCAACTTCCGTCCCACTGCGTATAGGCATCGAAGAGCGGGGGCAGGAAGATCAAGCCCGGCAACAGGAAGAGCAACTGACGTGTCAACGAGAGAAAGATCGCCGTACCGGCCATCCCGATACTTTGGAAAAAGTTCGTCACCACCATCTGGAACCCGATGATCGGGAAGCAGATGAAGACGATACGCATCCCCTCGGCCGACAGGCGGATCAATTCGGGATCGGTCGTAAAGGCCGATACAGCCAGCCGCGGTGCCAACTCTCCGAGCAGGAAGCCGCCCGTGGTCACACAGACGGCACCGACGATCGTCAGTCTGAGCACCTGCTGCACGCGGTCAAACTGCCGCGCACCGAAGTTGTATCCCGCAATGGGTTGCATGCCCTGGTTGATACCCATCACCACCATCACGAAGAAGAAGGCCAGTCGATTCACGATACCATAGGCACCGATGTTGAGGTCGCCGCCATACTCCTTGAGTCCCTTGTTGATGAGGATCACAATGAAGCACGCCGCCACGTTCATCAAGAAGGGCGACATGCCGATTGCAAAGATATTGCCGACAATCTTGCGCTTCAAGCCATAGATTCCCCGACGGAAATGGAGCAGCTCCTCCTTGTTCGAGAGCAACTGGAACTGCCACACCAGCGAAATGACCTGAGCCAGAATCGTGGCAATAGCCGCGCCCTCGATTCCCCAGCCGAATCCAAAGATAAAGAGCGGGTCAAGTATCGCATTGATAATCACCGTATTGATCGTTGCATACATCGACTTTCGCGGATGCCCCGAAGCACGCAGGACATTATTAAGGCCAAGATACATGTGTGTGACGACATTGCCCAGCAGGATGATCTTCATATAATCACGAGCATAGCCAATCGTTGCATCACTTGCACCGAAGAAATAGAGAATCGGATCCAGAAAGATCAATGCGACCACCCCAAAGGCGATACCGATAATCAGGTTGAGTACCAGAACATTTCCAAGAATCAACTGTGCAGCCTGATAATCCTTCTGCCCCAACCGCATCGAGATGAGGGTTGCGGCACCGGCACCGACCAGCGACCCGAAGGCCGCCGCAAGATTCATCAGCGGGAAGGTCAACGCCAGGCCCGAAATGGCCAACGGGCCGACACCGTGTCCGATGAAGATGCTGTCGACCATATTATAAAGCGACGAGGCCGTCATCGCGATGATGGCCGGCACGGCATATTGCACGAGCAACTTGCGGATTCGTTCCGTACCGAGTTCCGTTGCAGCCCCCTTGATTGCAGTCATAAATTGTTCTTCTCCTTTTTCCTAAATTCGCCCAACTAAAAAAACCAAAAACTCGGGAAAGGGCCGTCACCGGCCAGCTTTCCCGAAATACCAGAACCATTCGCTCCGTCGCGGACGAAGCATCCGTGCATTATTCGAGTTCCCAGTCGCACCCGTCCTTGCGGTCCTTCACGCGGATGCCGGCAGCGGCCAATCCGTCGCGGATGCGGTCCGATGCGGCCCAATCCTTCGCCGCACGGGCCTTCATGCGTTCGGCCAACAGCATCTCGACAAGCGGCGTGACATAGTCGCGTCCGGCGGCTGCACCGGCAGCCTTCTCGTCACGCAGACCGAGGATATCGAACGTATAGCGATGGAATATATCCTTCAGTTTTTCAAGATCTTCTGCCGTAAACTGCTGCTGCCCTTCGGCGGCCTGGTTCACCACACGCACCCAATCGAAGAGGGCCGAGATAACCATCGGCGAGTTGAGGTCGTCGGCCATGGCCTCGGCGCAACGACGTTCCAGATCGGCCGGATCGGCCGTCGAGGCGGCGACCTGCGCCGGAGTCAGTTTGCCGAGGGTCTCTATTCCCTTCATCAGACGGTCGAGTCCCTTTTCGGCAGCCTGCAACGCCTCGTTCGAGAAGTCGAGCGTCGAGCGGTAGTGGGCCTGCAGCACGAAGAAGCGGATCGTCATCGGCGAGTAGGCCTGAGCCAGCAGGCGGTGCGTGCCGTTGAAGAGTTCGTCGAGCGTGATGAAGTTGCCGAGCGACTTGCCCATCTTCTGACCGTTGATCGTAATCATGTTGTTGTGGACCCAGTATTTGGCCGAATCGTGTCCCAAGGCGGCCGTCGACTGGGCAATCTCGCACTCGTGGTGCGGGAACATGAGGTCCATGCCGCCACCGTGGATGTCAAAACGTTCGCCGAGGTACTTCGTACTCATGGCCGAGCACTCCATGTGCCAGCCGGGAAATCCCTCGCCCCAGGGCGAAGGCCAATGCATGATGTGTTCGGGAGCGGCCTTCTTCCAGAGGGCGAAGTCAAACGAATGGCGCTTGTCGCTCTGGCCGTCCAGTTCGCGCGTATTGGCCACGATGTCCTCCAGGTTGCGGCCCGAGAGGCGTCCGTAGTGGTACTTGCGATTATAGGCCTCGACGTCGAAGTAGACCGACCCGTTCGACTCGTAGGCGAAGCCGTCGGCCAGGATCCGCTTCACGAACTCGATCTGCTCGATGATGTGGCCCGAGGCACAAGGTTCGATCGACGGTGTGAGCACGTTGAGTGCATCCATCGCACGGTGGTAACGCTCCGTATAGTAGTGTGCCACCTCCATGGGTTCGAGCTGTTCGAGGCGGGCCTTCTTGGCGATCTTGTCCTCGCCCTCGTCGGCGTCGTGCTCGAGGTGACCGACGTCGGTGATGTTACGCACGTAGCGCACCTTGTATCCCAGCGACTTCAGATAGCGGAAGAGCAGGTCGAAGGTCACGGCCGGACGCGCATGGCCCAGATGCGGATCGCCGTAGACGGTCGGCCCGCAGACGTACATGCCCACGTGGGGCGGATTGATCGGCTCGAACTCCTCCTTGCGGCGAGTGAGCGTATTGTAGAGCATCGGTTTGGATTCCATAAGTGTCGTAATCAGATGTGCGATGTAACTTGTGGGGCAAAAATACAAATTTTTCTCCACTTGTCCCAACATTCCGCCCGTCAAAAACCGAACGTCCGATGCCATCCGATCTTTTTCGAAGGGCGGGAAGCCGCATTCGGGTTTTTTACGTATCTTTGCCGACGATATGTCCATCGTACGCAACACCGAAAGCGATCTCGAATTCGAGAACCGCATCCGCCCGCAGGAGCTGGAGTCCTTCGCCGGACAGGATAAGATCGTGGAGAACCTCCGCATCTTCATCCGTGCCGCCCTCATGCGCGGCGATTCGCTCGACCACGTCCTGCTGCACGGCCCCCCGGGCCTCGGCAAGACCACCCTGGCCAACATCATCGCCAACGAGATGCACGCCCAACTGAAGGTGACGTCGGGCCCCGTGCTCGACAAGCCGGGCGACCTGGCCGGACTGCTCACCAACCTCAACCCGGGCGACGTACTCTTCATCGACGAGATCCACCGCCTGAGCCCCATCGTCGAGGAGTACCTCTACTCGGCCATGGAGGACTACAAGATCGACATCGTCCTCGACAAGGGCCCCTCGGCCCGATCGATCCAGATCGAACTGGCCCCCTTCACCCTGATCGGCGCCACGACGCGAAGCGGCCTGCTCACCTCGCCGTTGCGCGCCCGGTTCGGCATCCAGTGCCATCTGGAGTACTACGATGCCACGGTACTTTCGGGTATCGTGCGCCGCTCGGCCCGGATCCTTGACGTGACGATCGACGACGACGCGGCACGCGAAGTGGCGCTGCGTTCGCGCGGTACGCCGCGTATCGCCAACGCCCTGCTGCGCCGCGTGCGCGACTTCGCCCAGGTCAAGGGCGAGGGACACATCGACCTGCCCATCACGCGCTTCGCCCTCGAGGCTCTCAACATCGACTCGCGCGGACTGGACCACATGGACAACCGCATCCTCGGCACGATCATCGAGAAGTTCAAGGGCGGCCCCGTGGGGTTGAACACCATCGCCACGGCCGTGGGCGAGGAGGCCGGCACGATCGAAGAGGTCTACGAACCGTTCCTCATCAAGGAGGGCTTCCTCAAGCGTACTCCGCGGGGTCGCGAAGCCACCGAACTGGCCTACCGGCATCTGGGATTCACGGCCCCGGATGCGAGCGGAAACGGACGCCTCTTCTGACAAGGGCGCCGCCACGGCTCCGACCGGGACTTCCCGACAAACGGACCTACACTCCGCCGCCCGGAACCGTCCCGCACACCTACTGAAACAGGACAATCGCCGCAATACAACCGGTTTTGCCCGGATTTTGCATCACGTACCACAAAAAAATTTTTGAGACACCATGATGAATATCCACATCGACACAACCACCTGCATCGGCTGCAACAAATGCGTGAAGGTCTGCCCTTCGCTCGTCCTCGTCGCATCCCCCGACGGCTCCTCACCGATCGTCGCCCATCCCGAAAGTTGCTGCAACTGCGGCCACTGCGTCGCCGTTTGCCCCACTTCGGCCATGCATCACGAACTTTTTCCGCCCGAGAAACTCCATCCGATCGACCGTTCGAAGCTTCCCTCTCCCGAATCGATACTCGAACTCTGTCGTTCGCGCAGGTCAAACCGCGCCTTCAGCAACCGCCCCATACCGGCCGAACACCTGGAACGCATCCTCGAGGCCGCACACCGCGCCCCCACGGCCAGCAATCGCCAACAGGTAGCCTTCACCCTCATCACGGATCCCGAAAAGCTCCGCTACGTAACCCGCTTCACGCTCGACACCTTCGCGTCGGTTGCCCGACGGCTCGAAAACCCGCTGCTGCGTCCGATCCTCCGCCGCCTCTACCCCTACGGCTACCGCTATCTGCCCTCGTTCCACCGGATGATCGACCAATATGCGCAGGGCAACGACATGATTCTGCGGGGCGCCACGGCACTGCTGCTGATCCACACGCCGCGCGACAATGCCTTTGGAGTCATCGACTCCAACCTGGCCTATCAGAACGGATCGTTGATGGCCGAAAGCCTGGGTGTCAGTCAATTCTGGACCGGTTTCGTCTACATGGCCCTACGCCACGGCAAGGCCGGGGAGTTTTGCCGCGAACTGGGAATCGACGGAACCATTCATGCCGGGATGGCATTGGGCATGCCCCAATTCCGGTTCACCAACTACATAGACCGCAAGCCTCTGGAGATCAAGAATCTGTAACCACATGTCATGAAAAATTCTCCGTCGGATACCCGTTTTTCGGATCGGAATCTTTACCTTTGCCGCATCCAAACTCAATAAGATGCTATCATGAAAGAGACGGAAGACAACAAGTATAGACAACAGGCCCTCGACTACCACAGCGAGGGCCGTCCCGGAAAGATTGAAGTCGTACCAACCAAACCCTATGCCACGCAATACGACTTGTCGCTGGCCTATTCGCCCGGTGTAGCAGCCCCCTGCATCGAGATCGCCCGCGACCCCGAGTTGAGCTACACCTACACGGCGAAGAGCAATCTGGTGGCGGTCATCTCGAACGGCACGGCCGTTCTGGGACTGGGCAATATCGGAGCCGATGCCGCGAAACCCGTCATGGAGGGTAAGAGCATGCTCTTCAAGACCTTTGCCGACCTCGACTCGTTCGACATCGAAGTGGCGACAACCGATCCCGACGCCTTCGTTGAGACGGTCAAGAACATCGCCCCCACCTTCGGTGGAATCAACCTCGAGGACATCAAGGCCCCGGAGTGTTTCGAAATCGAACGCCGCCTGCGCGACGAACTCTCGATCCCCGTCATGCACGACGACCAACACGGAACGGCCGTCATCACTTCAGCGGCCCTGATCAACGCCCTGCATCTTACGGGCAAACGGCTCGATGCGATCCGCATCGTGGTCAACGGCGCCGGTGCGGCGGCCATCGCCTGCGTGCGGCTGTTCGTCGCCCTGGGCGTACGACGCGAGCAGATCGTGCTGTGCGACAGCCGCGGCGTGGTGAGCGTACGTCGCGAAGACCTCAACCCGCTCAAGCGTGAATTCGCAACGGAACTACCTTTCACGACGCTCAGCGAGGCAATCCGCGACGCCGACGTCTTCCTGGGCGTATCGAAAGCCGGAGCGCTCTCGGCCGAGATGGTGCGCACGATGGCTCCCGACCCCCTGATCATGGCCCTGGCCAACCCCATACCCGAAATCGACTACACCGAAGCGCGCACGGCCCGTCCCGATGCCATCGTCTGCACGGGTCGCTCGGATATGCCCAATCAGGTAAACAACGTGCTGGGCTTCCCCTACATCTTCCGCGGTGCGCTCGATGTCCGCGCCCGCACGATCAACGACGAGATGAAGTTGGCTGCGGCCCGCTCAATCGCCGAGTTGGCCCGGACGCCGGTGCCCGATGAAGTGTTGGCGGCCTACGACCTGCCGGCACTCGAGTTCGGACGTGAATACCTCATTCCGAAGGCTCTGGACCGCCGTCTGTTGTGGACGGTTTCGCCGGCCGTAGCCCAGGCTGCCGTCGAGACGGGCGTGGCCCGCCAGCCGATGCCCGAAGGCTACGCTGATGCCCTGCGCGAGCGCATGCTCTGACGTCAGGAGGCATGGGCTGAACCTGCCGGACACACGGCACTCCTCACATAAATAAGGCCCGACTGCTCGCTGGAGCAGTCGGGCCTTATTCTTTCTCGTTTTTCACCATCAGCCCCATGTCCGAATCAGGATGAGTTCCTCGGCCGATTCGCGCCACGTCACAAATCCGACCCTCCGATAAAGTCGCACAGCCGGATTCGTCCGCTGCACCGAGAGCGACACCCGGTCCACTCCCCGCCGATGCACCTCGTCCAACAAACGACGCAACAACTCCGTCCCGATCCCCTGACCGCGCCACGGAGCATAGAGTGCCATGCAGAGTTCGGGAGTCCACGCATCGACAAACCCATACCCATGCATCCGACGCACCCACGCCGCTCCGACCACCGTGCCGTCAATTTCGGCCACCACGGCGACGTCGAACTCCCCGTAACCGAACGCCTCGACATAGCGCCACAGATCGGGATGCTGAATTACCGTACGCGGCAGCGGGGCCGTCCCCTCAGGGTAATGAATTGCCTCGTAGAGAAATTCGGTCAGCAACGCCCGCTCCGCCCCCCGCAGAGGCCGGATACACACCACCAAGCCTTTGTCGGTCGTCCAGTCGGTGCACGCAAACGCCGGCACCGACTTCTCCCCCGCCCCCTCCGTCCGACTTACTGCGTTTGGCAGAGACTTCTCGCCGAACTTTTCCGCCGCCACCGTGAGCATCAGCCGCCGGAACTCAGCCAGAGGCAGATCGCTTACCTCACAACTGCCGACCGACGTCGGCAGCACCACGTGCAGCGTGCCCCGCTCGCACTTTTTGTCGGCCGCCACAGCCTCGAGCAGACGATCCATCGGCACGGGAGACACCAGACAAAATCCAAGTTGCTCGAACACACGTTCGATCCGACGGCAATCGGTTGCGGAGAGCCTTCCGAGGTGCACGGCCGCCTGCGCAACAAGCACGATCCCGACCGCCACGGCTTCACCGTGGTTCATCGCATCGGAGCACTTCTCGATGGCGTGGGCCAATGTATGGCCCAAATTGAGTTTACGTCGTTCGCCCGACTCCCTCTCGTCGCGGTTCACAATCCCCACCTTCACGCCGACGGCTCGAGCCACCACCTGCGTCAGCAACTCCCTGTCGCTGCGCAGGGTCTCATATGATACCCCCTCGATCAACTCGAAAAGGGTGCGATCGCCCACCAATGCCGCCTTGAGCGCTTCGGCCAGCCCGGCGCGGAATTCGCGATCGGGGAGCGTGGCCGTCAAGGCCGGATCGCACACCACAAAGCGCGGCTGGGTAAAGGTTCCGGCCATATTCTTGTATCCGTCGACATTTACGCCGTTCTTTCCGCCGATGGCGGCGTCGACCTGAGCCAGGAGCGTCGTCGCCACAAAACCGAAGGGCACCCCACGCATGTAGGTCGCCGCAGCGAAACCCGCCACATCGGTCACAATACCTCCGCCAATCCCCACCACAAACGACGAACGGTCGGCTCCCGCAGCCAGCAGCCGGCGATGAACCTCCTCGATGGTCTGCAGGGTCTTACACGCCTCTCCGCGTCCGATCTGCACCACGGGCCACGCCGCAACGCCCAACGACGGATGGCATCGCTGCACCTCGGCATCCGTAACCACGAAACACCCCGTGACCGGGGCCAGCCGGGGCAGCCACTCCGCAACGGGGCCAATGCATATGCGGCTCCGTTGCCCGATATCGAAACTGAGATTCATCTTCCTGACAGAGAAAAAAAGGCCGAAAAAAGCGCCCGCACCTCATGCGGTAAGAAACAAAAGTAGTATAATTTTCGTGATAAATTGTTACCTTTGCGCCATAAAAATCTGTTCTATGCAAAAACTCCGCAACATCGCCATCATCGCCCACGTCGACCACGGCAAGACCACGCTCGTGGACAAAATGATTCTCGCGGGCCACATCCTGCGCGACAACGCCAAACAGGCCGCCGGCGAACTGATCCTCGACAACAACGATCTGGAGCGCGAACGCGGCATCACGATCCTCTCGAAGAACGTTTCGGTCATCTATAAGGACTACAAGATCAACATCATCGACACCCCGGGCCACGCCGACTTCGGCGGTGAGGTCGAGCGCGTGCTCAACATGTGCGACGGCGTATTGCTGCTCGTCGACGCCTTCGAGGGCACCATGCCCCAGACGCGCTTCGTACTGCAGAAGGCCCTCGCTCTGGGCAAGAAACCCATCGTCGTCATCAACAAGGTCGACAAGCCCAACTGCCGCCCCGAGGTGGTCAACGAACAGGTCTTCGACCTGATGTTCTCGCTCGGCGCTACCGAGGAGCAGCTCGACTACAAGACCATCTACGGTTCAGCCAAACAGGGCTGGATGTCGCACAAGTGGAACGAACCGACCGACTCGATCGTGCCGCTGCTCGACGCCATCATCGACGAGATCCCCGAACCGGCCGTAGTCGAGGGTACGCCTCAGTTGCTGATCACCTCGCTCGAATATTCGTCCTACACGGGCCGTATCG
The DNA here is from genome assembly GCA_944320665.1 of uncultured Alistipes sp. Taxonomy (GTDB): domain Bacteria; phylum Bacteroidota; class Bacteroidia; order Bacteroidales; family Rikenellaceae; genus Alistipes. The sequence goes on from CALUII010000019.1 coordinate 30,946, forward strand.
CCGTGGGCAAGCTGACTCGCGGAACTCTTCGCGCAGGACAGAACATCACGCTGGCCAAGCGCGACGGCGTCACCATGCAAAAGTGCAAGATCAAAGAGTTGATGACCTTTGAGGGCCTTGGCAAAAAGAAGGTCGACGAGGTCCCCTGCGGCGAGATCTGCGCCGTGATGGGTGTCGAAGGATTCGAGATCGGCGACACGATCTGCGACTACGAGAATCCCGAACCGCTGCCGCCGATTGCCATCGACGAACCGACGATGTCGATGCTCTTCACGATCAACAACTCGCCCTTCTTCGGCAAGGACGGCAAATACGTCACCTCGCGCCACATCAAGGAGCGCCTCGACCGCGAACTGGAGAAGAACCTCGCGCTGCGTGTCGAACCGGGTCCGTCGGCCGACAGTTTCAACGTCTTCGGCCGCGGCGTGCTGCACCTCTCGGTGCTGATCGAAACCATGCGCCGCGAAGGGTATGAGCTGCAGATCGGGCAGCCGCACGTCATCATCAAGGAGATCGACGGCCGCAAGTGTGAACCCGTCGAGGAGATGACGGTCGACTGCCCCGAGGAGTGCTCGGGTACGGTGATCGAACTGGCCACCAAGCGCAAGGGCACACTGACCAATATGACCACAAACGGCGACCGCGTGCGTCTGGAGTTCGACATCCCCTCGCGCGGCATCATCGGCCTGCGTTCGAACATGCTGACGGC
>CALUII010000020.1 GCA_944320665.1 uncultured Alistipes sp.
TGATGTCCGACATCCACCTCGGCTCGAAATGGTCCAAGGCAAAGGAGGCCAACCGATTCCTCAAGTACAATACGTGTGACACGCTCATCCTTTGCGGCGATATCATCGACGGATGGGAATTGCTGCGCGGACATCGCGAAAAATGGAAACGACGCCACACCAACTTCATCCGCCGGCTGCTTGACATTCACCACGATACGCAGATCATCTACCTGCGCGGCAACCACGACGACTTTCTGGATCGGCTGCTGCCCCTGCAGTTTGCCAACATCACCGTGCTGAAGGACTACATCTACATCAGCGGCGAACAGCGTTTTTACGTACTGCACGGCGACATTTTCGACCACGTCACGTCATCGATGAAATGGCTCGCAAAAATCGGCGACGTGGGGTATTCGCTGCTCATGTGGTTCAACCGGCTCTACAACCGCCGACGCGTGAAAAAGGGATTGCCCTATTACTCCATCTCGCAGAAAATCAAGCAGAAGGTCAAAGCCTCCGTCTCCTACATCAGTGACTACGAGAACCATCTGGTCCGTATCGCCAAGGCAAAAGGGTGTACCGGCGTAATCTGCGGACACATCCATCAGGCCGACAAACGCATGATCGGCGACATACTCTACCTCAATTCGGGTGACTGGGTGGAGTCGCTGACCGCCCTGACCGAGGACTACGACGGCAACTGGGAGATCGCACACTACCATCCGACCGAACAAAAATAATCTGTCCCGCCAAACAACATTCCATGCGCTATCTGTTCATCATTCAGGGTGAAGGCCGCGGCCATCTGACCCAGGCCCTGTCGTTGGCCGGCATGCTCCGCCGCCACGGCCATGAGGTCGTAGGTGCCCTGGTCGGCAAAAGTCCGCACCGCAAGCTACCCGGCTTTTTTCTGGACAAGATTGGGGCTCCGGTCGAATTGTTCGATTCACCACAATTCGCCTTCGACCGCCACAACCGCGGCATCAGCATGTTTCGCACGCTGCTGACCAATGCCTCGCCCTCGCGGCTGGCCGCTTACGAACGCAGCATGCAGCTGGTGCGCCACCGCATCGAATCACTTCAACCGGACGCCATCATCAACTTCTACGAACTGCTTGCCAGCCTGGCGATGCGACGCTTCCGGATCCGGGTTCCGATGTACGGCATTGGACATCAGTTCCTGTTGGGACACCGGGATTATGTATTTTCTCGCCAGACCGGTTTTCATGGCTGGCTGCTGCGTCTGCACGCCCGTATGACAGCCTGCGGATGCAACGAGTTGCTCGGACTGTCGTTCCGCCCCATGGAGGACGACCCGAAGCAACACGTACACGTCGTTCCGCCGCTGCTGCGTCCCGAAGCCCTCGAAGGTGAGGCCTCGGCAGGCGACTTCATTCTCGGCTACATGGTCAACAACGGCTTTGCCGACGAGGTGCGCCGCTGGTGTGCCGATCATCCCGCGTGTCGGGTACACCTCTTCTGGGACCAGGCCGATGCCCCCGCTGAGTGGCAAGCCGAAAAGGGGCTCACATTTCATCGACTCGATGACCGTCTCTTCCTCGAATACATGCGCAACTGCCGCGGCTACATCACCACAGCCGGATTCGAATCGGTCTGTGAGGCCATGTACCACGGAAAACCCATGATGCTTATTCCGGCCCACATCGAACAACGCATCAATGCCGCCGATGCCGCCGCAACAGGAGCCGGAATCATCTCCGACACGTTCGACCTGGAGCGTTTTGCCTCCTATCTGAAAAATCGGGGCACCGCATCCAGCGACGACTTCCGCCGCTGGGTTGCCTCGGCCGAAGAACATTTTGTCGCTTTGCTTACGAAACCGCATACGAACCATGGAGTATAAATTCAACAACCGCGAACTGAGTTGGCTCTCGTTCAACCGCCGCGTACTGCAGGAGGCACAGGACCGGAACGTACCGTTGCTCTCGCGTCTGCAGTTTTTGGGGATCTATTCGAACAATCAGGACGAATTCTCGAAGGTCCGCATCGCCAATCTGATGCGTCTGACCCGCCCCAAACGTAAGGAACGGCCTCAGCAACTGCTCGGCGGATATACCCCGACCACGCTGCTCACCGAAATCAACCGACAAATTGATGCCTCACAGGAATTCTTCACCGAGACCTACAACGACATCCTCCACGAGATGGAGCAGCGGGGGATCTTCGTCGTCGATGAACAACACCTGACCGAAACACAACGCACCTTCTGCGCCGACTACTTTGCGTCGGTCGTTTCGCCGCGTCTCGTACCGCTCATCCTTCGCAAGTCGACGCCCATTCCCTTCCTGCCGGACGACATGGCCTATCTCGGCGTGAAGATGAGTTGCGACAAAGGCACGGAACGCTATGCCGTCATCCGCATCCCGGTGAGCAAGGCCTGTCCGCGATTCGTGGTCCTGCCGCCAACCGAAGAGGGACGCAGCGAGTTGATCTTTGTCGACGACATCATCCGACTGATGATCGACGACATCTTCTTCATGTTCAACTACGACCACATCACGGTCCACACGTTCAAGATCACACGCGATGCCGAACTGACCATCGACGACGACGTCTCGAAGAGCCTCTTCGAACGCGTGGCCGACGGAGTCTCGAACCGCCGCTACGGAAGCCCCGTCCGCATGGTCTACGACCGCACGATGCCCTCAGACCTGCTCGGTATGCTGGCCGAGAAATTCGGGCTGCGCGATCCCGAGACCCTCTATCCGGGCGACCGCTACCATCAGATGAAAGACCTGATGAAATTTCCGAAAGTACGACCCGATCTGCTGACCGTCAACCCCAAACCGTTGCGCCATCCGCACATCGAACCTTTCCGAAGCATTCTGCGTGTCGTACGCAAGGAGGATCTTTTCTTCAACTACCCATACCACTCGTTTCAACATCTGATCGACTTTCTGCGCGAGGCGGCCATCGATCCACGCGTGGAGAGCATCGCCATCACGCTCTACCGCACGGCCGAACATTCGAAAATCATCAATGCGCTGATCAATGCCGCCAAAAACGGCAAACAGGTCTCCGCGCTGGTCGAACTGAAAGCCCGCTTCGACGAAGAGCAGAATATCGAACACACCGACCTGCTGCAGCGCGAAGGCGTGCGCGTGATCCACACGATCGAGGAGTTGAAGGTGCACAGCAAACTCATCCTTGTCGAACGCCACGAGGGCAACGGGCTGCGTGGATATGCCTACATCGGCACGGGCAACTTCAACGAGGATACGGCCACGATATACAGCGATTTCGGTCTGTTGACGGCACACAAGGTGATCGTCGAGGACGTACGCAACGTCTTCCGGTTTCTGTCGAACAGCCACAAACCCTTCCGATACAAACACCTGCTCGTCTCGCCCTACTACATGCGCCAGTCGTTCATGGAGCTGATCGACCGCGAGATCCGCAATGCCCGCAAGGGACGCCGTGCCTACATCCATGCCAAGTGCAACTCGCTGACCGACGAGAAGATCATCGAACGACTCTACCGCGCCTCGGAAGCAGGCGTCGAAGTCCGGCTGATCGTCCGCGGAGCCTGCTGCCTGCGCCCCGGAGAGACGGGAATCGGCGAACAGATTCAAGCCATCAGCATCGTCGACAAATACCTCGAACACGCCCGCATGTTTCTCTTCTGCAACGACGGCAACGAGGTGGCCTACATCGGCTCGGCCGACTGGATGGCACGAAATCTGGATCGTCGCGTCGAGGTCTGCACCCCCATTCTGGACAAACAGATCCATCGCCAATTGCGCGACGTCTTCGACATCCAGTGGCAGGATACGGTCAAGGCCCGCGACCTGTCGGACCAGGAACACAATCCCTACCGCCACAGAGCCGAAGCCGACGCCCCGGTCATCCGGAGCCAAACGGCCACATACGATTATTATGCGATGCGCAACACGACAAATAAGTAAGTACATGGAACGAATGACTTTCGGCGCCATCGACATCGGATCGAATGCCGTGCGCCTGCTCATCAACTACGTCGAAACATACGCACACGAAACCGAATTCAAGAAGGCCGCCTTTGTTCGGGTGCCGATCCGTCTGGGAGACGACGTCTTTCTGCGCGGCCACATCAGTAACGAGAAGGCCGAAGCACTGTGTGATGCCATGCAGGGGTTTGCCGCTCTGTTCCGGGCTTTCGGAATCCGCGATTACCGCGCCTATGCGACCAGTGCCATGCGCGAGGCCCGCAACGGACAACAGATTGTCGAACAGATCCGCAACCGCAGCGGCATTGCGGTCGAGATCATCAGCGGCTCGGCCGAAGCCGACACGATCTACGCTGCCGGCGGACTGAGCAACATGCTCGATCAGTCGCGCAACTACCTCTATGTCGACGTCGGCGGTGGCAGCACCGAAGTGGTGGTCTATGCCTCGGGACGCAAGGCCGAAGCCTGCTCGTTCCGCCTGGGTACGGTGCGCATGCTGAGCAATGCCGTGGATCGCGAAGAGATCCGACGCTTCGAGGCGTGGCTTCAGGCAGTCACCGACGAGTGGCATCCGGTGGGAATCATCGGCTCGGGCGGCAACATCAACAAAACGCACAAGATGCTCGAAAAAAAGAGCCGCGAATGCATTCATGCCAATGAACTCAAAGCCTTTTACGATCGTCTGCGGGCCATGTCGATGGCACAACGGATGGAGGTGTTGCGTCTGAACCAGAGCCGGGCGGATGTGATCGTTCCGGCACTCGAAATCTTCACGACCGTGGCACGCATCTGCCGCATCGATACCATTGCCGTTCCCCGCATGGGATTGGCCGATGGCATTATTCGTCAACTTTACAAACAATATAATTCGAATTGCAACGTTTGATATAAAATATACACCCCCGAACACATGATGAATCCTCGACACTGCCTGCTGCTTGCCGTTGCCCTGCTCGGCTTCGCACCCCTCCAAGCCCAGGAGACCGACTCGCTGAAACAAGCTTCCGAAAAGAAGTTCACCGTACACATTCACGGAACAATCCGTGGTAAATTCGAATACCAGCCAGCCATCGACCAAGCCCGCTTCCAGGTGCGCAATGCCCGCTTCAGCCTCTCGGGCAACGTCACGCCCATCGTCGGGTACAAGGCCGAAATAGACCTCTCGGACGAGGGTGCCATCAAAATGCTCGATGCCTACGTGCGTCTGGCCATGCTGCAACGGCAGCAACACCAACTGGATTTCACAATCGGACAGATGCGTGTTCCCTTCACCATTGACGCCCACCGCTCACCGCACGAACAGTACTTTGCCAATCGATCGTTCATCGCCAAGCAGGTGGGCAACGTCCGCGACGTGGGGGCCACACTGGGCTACACGTTCGACACCGGAGCGGTTCCCATCACACTCCAGGGAGGGCTCTTCAACGGTTCGGGTCTGACCAATCAGAAGGATTTCTGGACCGGACCGTTCAACTACTCGGTCAAGGCCCAGGCGCTCTTTGCCGAGCGGGTCAACCTCACGCTCAGTTTGCAGAAAACCTGCCCCGAAGCAGTTGACATCATGATGTACGACATCGGCACCTACTACGAAAACGACCGTTGGCACATCGAGGCCGAATACCTGCGCAAGAACTACGGCAACAACGCCTTCGACGGTGTGAATGCCATCGATGCCTTTGCGTGCTACGACCTGCCTCTGCCCAAAGTCTTCCGCAAGATCTCGTTTCTGGCACGTTATGACTACATGTCGGACCACAGCACCGGCATAGCCGGTCCGGACGGGCTGTTGATGGTTGACGATCCCGCCCGCCACCGCATTACGGGTGGTCTGACCTTCAGCCTCGGCTTGCCCTTCCAGGCCGACATCCGCCTCAATTACGAAAGCTACTTCTACAACGAAGGAGTCTCGCCGGCCATCTCCGAACAGGACAAGATCGTACTGGAATTCATGGCTCGCTTCTGACCCGTACCACCTCATTGTGCCGGATGGCGAGTCCCATCTCGCCATCCGATCCGCCGACCGTAGGGGCTGCACCCAGTCACCACACTCCGGTCGGCGGTTTTGCGTTTTGTTTTCACCCACAAACCCACAAAAAGACGTATCTTTGTCTTGGGAATGGAGCCCACGACACCCGCCTCATAACGCTACGGAGGCCTCGCGTTCGCTCTACCCAACGAACCCAAATCCATGTCAGGTAGTATGAAAAAACTGATCTTTCTCTTCGCCCTGCTGAGCACGGGATGCAGCGGCAGTGGTACAGACGGCGATACCTCGTTTACCGTCCATGAAGAACTCACTTCGCCCAACGGGCAACTGACCCTCCATGTCGGACTCAAGGGAAGCAAACCGTGCTATGCGCTGAACTACAAAGGGAAGGAGGTCATCCTCCCGAGTACGCTCGGGCTCGAACTGAAGGAGGCGAGGTCGCTGCTCAACGGATTCGATGTAGGAGAGGCCCAACGCACGTCGTTCGACGAGACGTGGGAACCCGTCTGGGGAGAAACACGCACCATCCGGAATCACTACAATGAATTGCTCGTACCCTTCGTACAGCACGACCCGGACCGGACGCTGCTCGTGCGTTTCCGCCTCTACGACGACGGCCTGGGATTCCGCTATGAGTTTCCCGAACAGCCGACGTTGACCCACTTCACCCTACGCGAGGAGCGCACGCAGTTCGCCATGGCCGGCGACCACAAGGCCTTCTGGATTCCGGGTGACTACGACACGCAGGAGTATGACTACACCATCTCTCGACTCTCGGAGATTCGCCGACTGATGCCTGACGCCATCACGGCCAATGCCTCGCAGATGCAATTTTCACCCACCGGAGTACAGACCGCCCTGCAGATGAAGAGCGACGACGGACTCTACATCAATCTCCACGAAGCGGCTTTGGTCGACTATTCGTGCATGAGTCTCGAACTGGACGACCGCAACCTCGTCTTCACGTCGTGGCTTACGCCCGATGCCTGCGGCGACAAGGGACACCTGCAGGCTCCATGTGTCTCGCCTTGGCGCACGGTGATGGTCTCGGACGACGCACGGCAGATCCTGGCCTCGAACCTCATTCTCAATCTCAACGAACCGTGTGCATACGAGGATACGTCGTGGATCAAACCCGTAAAGTACATGGGCGTCTGGTGGGAGATGATCACCGGCAAGAGCACATGGGCCTACACCGACCTGCCCTCCGTACGATTGGGCGAGACCGACTACACGGCTTGTCGGCCCAACGGCCGCCACGGCGCGAACAATGCCAATGTAATGCGTTACATCGATTTCGCAGCCGAACACGGATTCGACCAGTTGCTGGTCGAGGGATGGAACATCGGGTGGGAGGATTGGTTCGAGAAGTCGAAGGATTACGTCTTCGACTTCGTGACGCCTTATCCTGATTTTGATATGGAGATGCTCAATGACTACGCCCACCGCAAGGGCATCCGCCTGATGATGCACCACGAGACCTCGTCGTCGACGCGCAACTACGAACGCCACATGGAGGAGGCCTACGCACTGATGAACCGCTACGGCTATACGGCTGTGAAGAGCGGTTACGTGGGCGACATCCTGCCTCGTGGCGAACACCACTACGGGCAGTGGTGCAATAACCACTACCTCTATGCCGTGCGCAAGGCTGCCGAGCACCACATCATGGTCAATGCCCATGAGGCCGTACGTCCGACGGGACTGTGCCGCACCTATCCCAACCTGATTGGCAACGAGTCTGCACGCGGTACCGAGTACCAGGCCTTCGGCGGCTCGAAACCGCACCATGTGACCATTCTTCCCTTTACACGCCTGCAGGGTGGGCCGATGGACTACACGCCCGGCATCTTCTGTATGGACCTCTCGACCTTCGCCCCGAACGAATCGAAGGTTCTCGCCACGCTCGCCAACCAACTGGCTCTCTATGTGACGATGTACTCACCGTTGCAGATGGCAGCCGATCTGCCCGAACACTATTCGCGATACATGGATGCCTTCCAGTTCATCAAGGAGGTGGCCGTCGACTGGGACGACAGCCGTTATCTGGCAGCCGAGCCTGGTGAATATATTGTTGTGGCCCGCAAGGCAAAGGGCAGCGAGGAGTGGTTCGTCGGCGGAGTGACGAATGAAACAGCCCGTGAAATGGAGGTTTCGTTCGACTTCCTTGACCCATCGCGCCACTACGTGGCCACGCTCTATGCCGATGCACCGGATGCCGACTACGAACACAACCCCGAGGCCTACCGGATCACCCATGGCAGCATATGCGCTACAGACAGCCTGCGGATCCACATGGCCCGGGGTGGAGGTTTCGCCCTTGCCATCCGGGAGGCTCTGTGCGGAGACGAAACCGCCATGCCGCTCGATATATGGAAACCGGCGGAGTAAACCTCTTGCAGGCGAAAGAAAAGAGGAGGACTGAACCTGTTTGCGGTTCAGTCCTCCTCTTTTACGCCCATACCATCGGGCAACTCATGCCCATGGTCACTATTCTATGTCACGCACAAAGCGCACCGATACCCCGTTGGCAACCTGCGACTCCTGAATCGACAACGAAACACCGCCGGTCGTATTCAATTGGAGGTACTTTCTCAGACTGGAGATCGTTCCCGGGGTCGACCCCATCAGGCACCCTTTGGTGCCAAATCCGGAAAATCGGCCCGCACTCTTCGTATAGAGGCCGGCCAAAGGGACGAATGCCTCGTATGGTTCCTCCAGCGCGGCACACAGCGCCTCAAAATCCGACTCAGTAGGCAATCGCCAACCCTCGGGACAGAGTGCTTGGGCCGTATCGTAATCATAAAGCACGCCATAGGTCGCAGCCCGGTCCGAACTGCCTTCCGGATACCACCATCCCGCCCCCGGGAAGTCGGGTTCATAACGCAGATTCGACGCCATCCATTCTTGCTGTCCGATGACCACCGTAGGGTAGGACTCTCCCATGAAGATCAACTCCCCCTCAGCCACATCATCACCATCAGGGTGGTCCGTACTTCCGTTTTCACCATCAGGACCAGGTTCCTGAGGAGATAATGAATCACCGGCTTCCCAATCCGTCACCTCGCCACTGAGTATCGGCACCATGTGGTCCGCATCGACAAGCAACGACACTTCGTAGTACTTGCCCGATAGGAAATCATTCTCCTCGAATGCCACCGAACGCCGCAAGCCCGATGCAGTCACTACAGTCAAAGTCAACGCGGCACATTGAGGCACGATCACTGCACGATACGATTCACTGGCTGCCTCGCACCAGGCTCGAATGTCGGTCGGTGACCGGTCCTCACATACCGCGACCTGCTGAGTTGCCAGATCGATCTCCGCATCGAGGATCGTCCCGCCCAACCAGACCTCGGTCAAGGGATCCGACGATGTATTCGTCACCACGATGCGTACCGATGCCATCAGGTGTCTGAAAACCATTCCGACAGCAGACTCAGTCGGCGTAACGGAGGACTTGACAGCACCCAACAGATCAGATGTCGCCATACCGACCGATTGATCGGATGCAACACGAAACGCCGTAGGCGTTCCCTCCTCCTCATAGGGATAATAAGCAACCAACTCGGCCGCGACGGTCGGGTCGTCATACCAGATCAGGTCGGGCGACGTGAAGAGGGTACCGTCATAGACCATCCGCACGTTGTCGGCATATACGCCCGCCGTGCGGGTCATTGTGAGGCCGATTTCGTCTCCCGACTCAAAGTTCAGTCCCGAGACCCGGGTGATGATCGGTGCAATCGCCACACCGTAGGGCTGTACCGCACCCGACTCCCGAGAACACCTTGCGAAACATGCAACTGCACAAAAACTGCATGCCGCGAACATGAGTTTCTTCATAAAGTTTATGTTTGGAAGTTTCTTTGCGGAACAAAGATACGCCCTTTTGGCACATGTCGGCACTATTTTTCAGCATAATAACGCTCATTCGACAGCGTATCATTCCTTGTAATACGATCGATCCAGACCGAAAACAAAACTCCGACCTCGGACGCCCCAGGCCCACAGGGCGACCAACAACGTCAGCAAGGCATTGAACAGGAAGGGGAAGCGATCGCCATGCATGCCGCAGATCCAGCGGAATCCATCGACAAGAAACGGACACACCATAACAGCCAGATAGTTCATTGCCATCAGGAACGACAGCGCCAACGTTGCCGAACGAGGTGGTGCAATCGTAGCCGCCTTGTCATAAAGTACCGGCTGCATGATTCCGTACCCCAACCCGGCCAATATGCACCCGACAGCCAACAATACTCCGTGACGGAACATGCCGCAACATAGCAACCCTGCGCCGACAAACAACAACGATATCAGATTGAGGTTTGCCCGCAGACGATTGATAATCCGATCGAGAACCAGCCCCGGCAACATGATTGCCAGAAAGAACAAGGCAATCAGCACACCCGACTCGGAACTGTGGAGGTGGTAGTCGTCGACCAGGAATGACATATAGAAAGTAATGACCAGTACTGCATAGGTGATAAAGAAATAAAAGAGCATCAATCCGACCAGCTTCCGGCGATCAATCTCCTTGTGCTGCAATTGTGCGCTCTGAGGTGGTTCGGGAGCTGCCGGCGAGCGTTTCAGGAAGACCACGAGAGCCAATGCTATGCCGGGCAGGGTATAGACCAGGAAGGGCAGGTGCCAATCCACATTGGCCAAATAGCCCGTGACGACCGTAGCCAGAACCAGCGAGAGGTTATTGATCGACGAACTGTATCCCAACTGACGCACACGCCAGTCTCCCGTGAAGTAGTCGACAACCAAACCCGTCGACATCGGGATAACCATCCCGGCTCCCACGCCAAGCAGACAACTTACGGCAATGAGCCATCCCATGCTGTTTGCAAAGAGACAACCCACGCCACTGACAAAAAACAGGGCCAGTCCCACGGTCAAGATACGCAGTTTGTTTCGTCCGACGGAGAGTCGTCCGGCAAGCAACACGAACGGAATAATGAGCAACGACGGCAACGAGGTCAACATCTGGATCTCGAGGTCGGTAGCACGCGGAAAGATTCGGTTCAGATCCCCCAGAATGGGAGACACGGCCAAACCCGGCAGCGACGTGACGGCCGATACGGACCAGATGGCCAACAAGACAACAAGAGAAATGGTTCCTTTACCTGTTTTGATATCCATACGAACAACTGTTTTAAAGGTTCTACACCGAGACACGTATCTCCTTCGCAACAGTCATACCAGAGCGGGTCGGAACTCTTCTCATACGAAGTTCCGACCCGCTTGTCGATCAGCTAGATTTTTGCTTTCTCCGTCTATGCCATCCGCAGCCTGTGCGTCGGGCAATTCCGACGGGATGAAAGTCCAGCAACCCGGACCATCATCCCAATGAGCCTACTCTCGCACGCAGCGAATCTGCATGCCGTTAGCCCGATGGTAAGGCGACGCCGTATGGATTCCGCTCTGCATGGGATCCGAAGCATCATACCAGAAGGTGAGCGCCACGGCCTGTGCGGCCTCCGTACCCGAACTCCAATAGTATCCCATCCACGGCATGGGTACTTCAACGCCCGAAACGGGATTATAAAGATTCTGCACCTTCCCCGTCAGGTAGGTACGGAAACCTGCAGCAGGGTAGAACGACTGCACCGTACCATCGGTCAGCGTCCATCCGTACTGCATGGCGGCATCGGCCGAACGATCCACGATATCGAGACCGGACAACTCCTCCTGCGTGGGGACACGCCATCCTTTGGGACAGGGGTCGTGTTCCGTTTTCGACGCCCCCCACAAGTTGTCGGATCGGGACGAATAGCACCAATCATAGGCAGACTCCTCCGTACCAAGCACGAAAGTCATCGGATGCGCCTCGGCATATGCCACCGTACCGGTTTCAGCAGTCGAAGCCACGTATTCGAGCGAGGACTCTACACCATAGCCATTATACAACATAGCATCTTCAGCCTTGGCGGCATCATAAGTGGCCGGCCCTGCAAAGGGCGTACGACGCCCCCACTGATAGAACATACCGTAGGAGTGCAACACCTGCTCTGTCGTACCATTCGCATTACCCAGCGCACCCAGATTAAGCGACATGAAAGTCCGTCCATTGGCATAGGTCTCCTCCTGCACATCGTCGGCATCCACCACCCACACATGCCAGCTCCAGAGCAACTCATCTCCTGCACCATAAGCCCCGATCAACGCATTGCCTTCAGTAATGCCCCCATCGTCGTCGGAACCAATATAAAACGAATAACGTCCTGATTCGAAAGCCCCATAACGAATTAAATCCTCGGAGGTTTGCCAGATGACGCGCACATCATATGTATCGAGCGCCCCACCGGCTTCGCCACGCGTCATGGCATCGAACGAATAGTAGGTCTCGGGCGTAGTCACGACCATGCAGTTGGCCAAGGAGTCATCCAACTCGGCACGACGCGTAACACTGACAAATAACTTTGCCGTTGCAGAACTTTCTGCACTGTACGCGATTACGGTAGCCGTACCCGATCTGTCCACACCGGCGGCATCGAGATCGGCCGGAGCCTTGGCCGTAAGGGTCATTGAGCCCAGGTCGGCTGTGATTTCCCAACCATCGGGGATATTGATCACGGAGATTCGGATCGTATTCGTAGCCGTAAAACGCAATGTACCAGATTCACCGGCCGTTTCGAGCATAATGGCCCCGGGACCCAACGACAGGGTCGGCTCGTCGTCCTTCTTGCAACCAACCAGCATCGCACCCAAAAGCGCCAACCCCATGCAGCGCATGCCTGCACCCGAAATCAACCTACGCAGATTCATCATATTACCTCTTTGTTTTTCAATCAAAATATAATCAAATTATCCTTTCCCCCCTCGGCAGCTATTCCTCGACTACTTCGGTAAACTCCGACAGACGAACCTCCAGGGCGGAATCTGCTGCGCGAATCGCCTCGGCCACAGATGCAGCGGCATGCTCCTCTTCGAACAGCCCCAACGTAAAACGATCGGCCCCGACACGCGACAATTCACGTCCCTCGGCCCGCGCCGTTATTACATCACGCACTGCATCCGAGAGCGTTCCACTGATCTCGATACGGTAAGCCGTGCGGGTCTTTTCGGGCTCTCGCGTCAAATTACGATAGATCCCATCACGCCACACCACCACCTCCGGACGCACAAATCCATGGGCCTTTGCCTCTTTCTGAGCCGCCTCAGCCTCAGCCTGCGTTGCAAATCCGCCTGCAAAATAGCGCCATTTGCCTGCATCGTCGATTTGATACGAGAGCGGATAGGCACCCCGGAAAACCGAAGCCGCACGCTTCGTATTGAACGTTCCGAGCAGCAGCCGGTAGATCGTTCCTTCCGAATGGACCTTACACTCCGGAATCGGATTCTGGTAACTGTACGTCGGTTTGGAGGAATACTCGATTGGAGCAAAATCCAGGAAATAACGCTTCTTCAATTCGATACGCGGCAACCGATAATCCACTACGCGCAATTGAGCCGTCACACCTCGCAACGAATCCTGAGCCGCCTCGAGGTTCAGCAATCCAGCCAACTTTGTCTCATAATCGACAGCCACCTGCTTGCGCAGGAAGTAATCGGCCATGGCGTCGGAGGCCGTCTGCCCCTTCAATTCGGAGAGTTCGCGCATGGCCTTCGAGTATAACTCCTGCTCGTGGGCCAGAATGTCATACTGACCGAGTTTGTCGAGCAGATAGGCATAAGCGTAGGTTTTGTTGTCGTAGATTTCCGACCAGGTTGCAGTCAGCGAATCAGCTAAAGCTTCATTCATCCGCGCAACCGCTCCGTAGCGATCATACAACTCGGCAGCTTCGGTTTCGGAAGCCACCTCAGCATATTGTTCAGCCAGTCGCGACAACTCCTGGTAGTTCACATAGAAACGGTTCACATAATCCACGACCTGCATCTCGCCTCGTTGTGCTTTTTGCAGTGCGGCATAGTCCGCCGCCGGCAATTCGCGAGCAAAGTAGCCGTTGTCGATCAACATGCGTTTCTGTTTTCCAGGATCACTTCCGGTCGGCAGAGCGACGCCCCCACCTGCCGCATTCGCAGACGGGGCATCCAAATGAGCGACCACCCACTCCTGTTCAATCGCGGTGATACGGTCAATCAAACGCCCGCGTTCGCTGCGGATCCCGAAGATCTGCTCTTCAGCCGTCATAATCTGGGCTCCGTATTCATGTCGAGACGCCCGATCATCGCGAAACAGACGACGCAAATCGGTCACGGCCTGCGTTACCGAGTCTTCCTGTTCCTGCAAACGGGCCTCCGTACGCAGAAGCGACATATACTCCTCGTTGTTTTCGAGCCCGGCGATTCGCGGGGTCACCTGCTGGGCCTCAGCCCGAGGTAAAGACAGCGCGCTCATACAGAGCGTCATTACATAGATTATCTTATGCAGCCGTTTCATAGTTCCGCATGTTTATCTCCACCATTTCAAGAAGAAGAGCTGGATCAATCCAAAGATCTCCAGACGTCCGAACAACATCAATATCGAGCAGACAAAGCGACTCACAACCGGAAGATCGGCATAGTTCTCAAGCGAGCCCACTGCACCGAAACCGGGACCGACATTGCTGATGCAGGCCAAGGCTGCCGAGAAACTCGTCATCAGATCCACGCCGCACAAGGCATTGATCATCGCACCAGCGAAAAGCAGCAACAGATAGGCCACGATGAAAACCGGCACGGCACTCATCACCGTATCCTCCTGCAGCACGCCGTCCACTCGAATACGAATTATGGCATTGGGATGCTGCTGCTGTTGCAAACGTGCCCGCAACATTTTTGCCGCAATGACCAGACGGTTGAACTTGATACCACCAGTCGTTGACCCCGAGCAGGCACATACAAACGATCCGAAAATCAGAATTAGTATCGCAAACGGAGTCCATGTGTTGGTATCGGCCGTCGCGAAGCCGGTCGACGTAGTCAGGGTCGTAAACTGAAAGGCCGCATAGCGGAATGCCGTGATCGGATCGGGGTAGATGCCTGCCATCCACAGACTCAATGTGATGGCGATACTGCCGACAAGCAACATGGCCAGATAATTGCGCGTCACCTCCGAACGGAAGATGTTGTTGCGCTTGCCGGTCACCGTAGCATAGATCAGCCCGAAGTGAATACCGGCCACAGCCATCACCACGATCAGAATCGTCTCGATAAGCGGACTGTTCCAAAATGCGATGCTGGCATTTTTTGTCGAAAAACCACTCGTGGCACAAGCCGACATCGCTTGACACACGGCATCGAACCACGTCATTCCGGCCAACTTGAGCAACAAGGTAGAGAGGGCCGTCAGACCGACATAGACCACCATCAGGATTTGGACGATCATCTGCGTACGGTAGCGGAAATTATCCTTCGCCAGATTTGACATCTCGACACTCGTGAGAGTCATCTTGCTCCGCCCCAGCGAGGGAAGGACCACCAGTGCGAACATCACCACACCGACTCCACCAATCCACGTCGACGACATACGCCAAAACATCAATCCACGAGGCAATGCCTCTACGTCGTTGAGAATCGACGCCCCGGTCGTTGTGAAGCTCGAAACACTCTCGAACCAGGCGTTGAGCAATGTAAATTCACCGCCCCACATCAGATAGGGGAACATGCTCACGACACAAGCTGCGAGCCACGAGCAGACCACGATGCAATACCCCTCCTTGGTCGAGAGTTGTTCGATGCGCTCGACAAAAATCATCGGAAAAACACCGATCAGCGCGGTCAACAACGACGACAGCAACAACGGATAGAACGACGAGTCATAGTGATTGACCGCCGCAACAACGGCCGACAGCAACATGAAGAGGGCAATGAAAAGCATCACAACCCCCACATAACGCAGTACGACACTTAATCTCATGTTCTTCCGGGTTTTATTTTCCGTTGCCGTTCTGACGAATCATGGCGATCATCGTCTCGATCTTCTCACGTACACCGAGCATTTCATCCTTAAATTCGCCCTTGGGCGCGAACGGCGTTCGGAATACCAGAAAATCACCCAAAGCCTTATTCATCCGCACCACAGGACTCACACAATATACCGACATGAAGTAGTAGAGCATCAATACGATAGCGATCATCACCACCAGCGAGATCAATACCGGCGTAACGGCCCGATAGGCATTCTTCTTCAATTGTTCGGCACGGGGAGCCAACGAACTCTGTGTCGAAGTCATATAGGACTTGATGGCCGCCGTCATCCGGCCATACAGCACCTCGTATTCCGCGCTATACCATTCCGGGGAAAGCACAGGACGTTGTTCCGCAACCGAAACTGCATTTTTAGTTGTCGAGCGGCCTTTGCCACTGCCCGATGCG
Source organism: uncultured Alistipes sp. (assembly GCA_944320665.1). Taxonomy (GTDB): domain Bacteria; phylum Bacteroidota; class Bacteroidia; order Bacteroidales; family Rikenellaceae; genus Alistipes. The sequence goes on from CALUII010000020.1 coordinate 16,222, forward strand.
CGTACCAATGCCGAACCGCCCCCCGAGGCTGCACCTTCCGCCACACGCGATTGGTCGGAAAGAGCTCGGTGTTTGGCGACGGCAGCTGAGGATGTGCCCTCTGCGGATTGGGCTGTCCATTCGGAGGTGGAATCTGCGGTTGCATCATTTCCAACAATCGATACAGTCTCTTTGGGAGCCGTCGGTACAGGCGTTGCAGTTCTCGATGCGGCAGTCGCATGGCCCATCCGGCTTCCGGCACGCTGCTCCGCCTCCTCTTCGGCCAGGAACGGGTCCGTCAATTGCCGCAGTTCAGCCACCACCGCCACGAGCGAATCGAGCATCGAACGATCCGATGCCTCGACCAAGGCCTCCTCCAAAGCCGCTTCGAGTCGTGCCGTACTGCGGCGATAGAGCGTGTCGCCCGACCGATCACCCAACATGGCCAATCGGATGAGTGCCACGTTTTGCTCATGAGCCGCATCAAGCATCTCTTTCGCCCGGTCGATGTGCCGCTTGCTGGCTTCAAGAATCTCACCCGTATCGCGACTCAACCGGCTCAACTCGAAGAGCGAAATCATGCCCGAGAAAAAGAGCAAAAACACGATGCTCAGAAACCCAACGGCAACGCGTTTTCGAAGGCCTGTCATATTTATCATTCCCATGTGCTTCAACTATCTGTACAACATGGTGCAAATATACTAATTTTTCATCGAGAAATCCGTCACTACTCAAGAATCTCGCCCGCCAGATCATGCATTTCGTCCATCTCTCCCAGGCGCACCCGGCAGATGGTATTGATGCGCGAACGATCATAGGGAGCTTTGACTCGACGATAATTCCCCGTAAAGCCGAACATCATGCCCCCTCGCATCGTACTTTCGAAAAGGACGCGATCCTCGCTTCCCACGGCCTGTGCACAGAACTGACCATGCAACCGACGACACAACGCCTCCAGTTCTTCGACACGACGTGTAGCGACCGAAGCCTGCACCTTGCCGGGCATCGTGACGGCCGGCGTTCCGGGGCGTTCGGAGAAAGGGAAGATATGAAGAAAAGCCGGGGCAATACGCTCAAGAAAATCGTACGTCTCACGGAAATGCTCCTCCGTTTCACCCGGAAATCCAACAATCACATCGATTCCAATAAAGGCATCGGGCATCCATCGCCACACCGTTTCGATGCGATCAGCAAAACGCGCCGTCGTGTAACGTCGACGCATCAATCCGAGAATCCGATCCGAACCACTCTGAAGCGGAATATGGAAGTGATGTTGGAATTTAGGTGATGACGCGCAAAACTCTATTATTTCGTCTGTTAACAAGTTAGGTTCTATCGACGATATGCGATATCGTTCGATACCATCCACTTCGTTCAAAGCCCGCAACAGATCGATAAACCGTTCACCGGTCGTACGTCCAAAGTCCCCCGTATTGACCCCCGTAATAACGATCTCCTTTTGTCCGGCCGCCGCAATCTGACGCGCCTCAGCCACCGCATCCGCAATGGGCAGATTCCGACTCGAACCTCGGGCATAATGTATCGTACAATAGGCGCAACAATAGTCGCATCCATCCTGCACCTTGAGGAAAGCACGCGTTCGATCACCGCTCGAGAAGGCTGCGAAAAAGCGGGTCAACGAATCCGTATCACAACTGTAAACCTGTGCACGTCCCTTGCCCGACAGTTCAACTACACGTTTATATAAATCCCCCTTATCGTTGTTGCTCAAAACGATATCCACACCCTCAATCTGAGCAATCTCCTGGGGTTTAAGTTGCGCATAACATCCCGTTACGGCAATGATTGCGTTGGGGTTCCGCCGATGCAGTTTGCGGATCAGATTACGACACTTCTTGTCGGCATGTTCCGTCACGGAACAACTGTTAATCACACAAATATCCGCCTCGGCTTCGGGCGCTACACGCACGAAACCTCCCTCTTCGAACTCTCGGGCCAGGGTCGAACTCTCCGAGAAGTTCAACTTGCAGCCCAGCGTATGAAAACTGACTCTACGTTGTTGCATTTCGTCCATTTGAAGTCATAAATCCGTGCGAAAATACGAAATATGCAGCAAACCACACGCGGTTTTTTGCAGAAAAAAGTGTAATTTTGCTTCCTTGTTGCACGGCGCGCACGCGCACGTATATGTTTTGGTCTTATGGAATTCTTCGACGCTCTGACGCACTACGATTATCTGTTGTATGCCTTTGCAGCCTGCATCCTTTCCGGTATCACATGCGGCATCATAGGCACTTACGTGGTTTGCCGCCGAAGGGTATTCCTTGCCGGCGGCATCACCCATGCCTCTTTTGGCGGCTTGGGACTGGCCTTCTTTCTGGGGATCAACCCCATACTTGGCGCCCTGCTTTTCGCCATCCTGTCGGCCTTCGGAATCGAATGGACCAGCGAACGGGGCCGCATCCGCGAAGACTCTGCCATCGGCATCGTCTGGTCCGTCGGCATGGCCCTGGGTGCACTATTCATGAGCCTGCGCCCGGGATACACGTCCGGCGATCTGGCAGCCTACCTCTTCGGCAGTATTATTACCGTTACCCGCAACGATGCCCTGAGTCTGACCCTGTTGACCCTCGTCGTTCTGGCCGGCACGATGCTTTGGCTGCGCCCCGTAATGTACACGGCCTTCGACCGGGACTTTGCCCGCAGCCGGGGCATACACACTCGCACGATCTCCTACCTCATGGCCGCCTTTGTGGCCGTAACGATCGTGCTCTCGATCCGCATCATGGGCATCGTACTGCTCATCTCATTGCTTACCATGCCGGTCGTCATCGCCAATTCATGGCTCAAATCCTATCGTTCGATCATCGTCGCAGCTCCAATCCTGGCTGCCGCAGGGAATGTTGCCGGGCTGATGCTGAGCTATCATTACGAAATTCCCCCCGGCACAGCCATAATATTTACCCTCACTTTGGCGCTTATTATTGTAAAACTGCTATCTTTGCGTAGCAAAAAATGCCGGCTCGCCGATGAAAACCATCCATAAACTCGTCCTGAAGTCCTACCTGGGCCCCATGATCCTGACGTTCTTCATCGTCATGTTCGTGCTGATGATGAACTTCTTGTGGCGCTACATCGACGACCTGGTCGGCAAAGGCCTCGGCTTCGGCATCATCGTCGAACTGCTCACCTATGCCATGGCCAACATGATTCCCCTCGGCCTGCCGCTCTCCATGCTGTTGGCCGCCATCATGACCATGGGTAATTTGGGCGAGAACTACGAACTGTTGGCCATGAAATCGGCCGGAATGTCCCTTCCGCGAATTCTCCGTCCGCTGATCATCCTGATCGTCTTCATATCCATCGGCAGTTTCTTCATCGCCAACAACCTCGTTCCGGCGGCCAACAAGAAACTCTACAGCACGCTCTACGACATCAAAAACCAGAATCAAGAACTCGAATTTCGCGACGGGCTTTTTTTCAATGGCATAGAGAACATGAGCATCCGGGTCGAACACCAAGACCCGCAGACCAAACTGCTGACCAATATCCTGATCTACGACAACAGTTCGAGCAGCGGCAATATGCGTACAACACTGGCCGACTCGGGATACATCCGCCTGTCGGACGACAAACGCTTCCTGCTGGTCACGCTCTACCACGGCGAAAATTATGAGCAGACGCGTAACAGCCAATGGTACAACAAAAGTGCCCTGCGCCACGACAAGTTTGACCGTCAGGATTTGACGTTGTCCATGTCGGGATTTGCCATGCAGCGTTCCGACGCCGACAACTTCTCGAACAACAGCCAGACCAAAAACATCGTAGCACTCAGTGCCGACATCGATTCGCTTGAAAAGATCGTGGGTAAAGCTACGGCACGCTCCTACGAGCCGCTTTTGCGCGAACAGCTTTTTGCCAAGGATCCGCTCGTATTGTTTGATACGGTACACCTCGACCGCAGCCACTTCCGCACCGTACAGATGCTCGACTCGGTCGCTCGACTCGATCTGCGCAACAAGGCCGATGTCTGGAAAAACGCACGCACGCTCTCGAAAAACTCCCGGTCCATGTTCGACTACGATGAAATGAGTGCAAAAGATGCACTGAATCAACTCTATCGCAGTCAGATCGAATGGCACAGCAAGTGGTCTCTTCCGGTGTCGATCCTGCTTTTTTTCCTGATCGGTGCGCCTCTCGGCGCCATCATCCGAAAAGGCGGCCTGGGTATGCCGATCGTCATTTCGGTGATCTTCTTCGTGATCTACTACATCATCACGACCACCGGCCAGAAATTGGTGAAGGAAGGCACATGGGAGGCCGTCTACGGCATGTGGCTGGCCACGTTTATCCTGACCCCCATAGCCGCCTATCTGATCTACAAGGCAACGAACGATTCGTCGCTGCTCGACACGGACTGGTACTATGTCAAGCTGCGCGCCATGCGTGAGTGGCTCCATACCCGCCTCAGCCCCATAATTGTAAAAATCAAATCCAAACACCATAATGACCGAAAAATTACTGAATAGCGTAGAAGAGGCCGTCGAGGATTTCCGCAACGGCAAGATCGTGATTGTCGTGGACGACGAGGATCGCGAAAACGAGGGCGATTTCATTGTCGCAGCCGAGAAGATCACGCCCGAAATCGTCAACTTCATGCTTCACGAAGGCCGCGGTGTGCTGTGTGCTCCGCTCTCGGAGGAGCGGTGCGCTCAACTCGAACTGAACATGATGGAGGAGAACAACACCTCGCTGCTGGGAACGCCCTTTACCGTAACTGTCGACCTGCTGGGACACGATTGCACGACGGGCGTTTCGATTCACGACCGTGCCGCTACGATCCGTGCACTGGCCGATCCGAATACCAAGCCGAGTGATCTGGGACGTCCAGGACACATCAATCCGTTGCGTGCTCGCCAAAAGGGCGTTCTGCGTCGTCCGGGGCACACGGAGGCCGCAGTCGACCTGGCCCGCATGGCCGGATTGCAGCCTGCCGGTGCACTGATCGAGATCATGAACGAAGACGGCACAATGGCCCGTCTGCCGCAACTGCTTGAAGTAGCCAAGAAGCACGGTCTGAAGATTGTCTCCATAGCCGACATCATTGCCTACCGTCTGCGCGAGGAGTCGATCATCGAACGCGGCGAGACGGCCGATATGCCTACGGAGTGGGGCCATTTCAAGATCACGGCCTATCGCCAGAAGAGCAACGGCCTGGAGCACATGGCCATTACGAAGGGTGAATGGCGTGAGGATGAACCCGTATTGGTTCGTGTCCACTCGTCGTGTGCCACGGGCGACATCCTCGGATCGTGCCGTTGCGACTGCGGCGCCCAGCTGCATGAATCGATGCGTATGATCGAAAAGGAGGGTAAAGGGGCCATTGTCTACCTGAATCAGGAAGGACGCGGCATCGGACTCTTCAATAAGATTGCCGCCTACAAACTGCAGGAAGAGGGGCTCGATACGGTCGATGCCAACCTCCATCTGGGCTTCGGAATCGACGAACGGGATTACGGCGTCGGAGCCAGCATCATCCGAGACCTCGGCATCAAACACATGCGCCTGATGACCAACAATCCGCTCAAACGGGCCGGAATCGAGGGATACGGACTGAGTATTGACGAGATCGTACCGATCGTCATCGCCCCCAACAAATACAACCTGCACTACCTCGAGACCAAGGAAAAACGCATGCACCACAATCTCGGTCTGTGCAAGAACTCTACGAAATAATCGGACAACCATGAAAATTACACACATAGCCATCTGGACCGAACACCTCGAGGAGTTGCGCGACTTCTATTGCAACTACTTCGGCGGACAGTGCGGCGAGAAATACACCAATCCGGGCAAACGGTTCGAATCCTATCACATCATGTTCGAAGGCGAGTGCCACTTGGAGCTGATGCGCCGTTCGGACATCAACGGGGATCCCGAAAGCGATCGGGTAGGGCTGGCACACTTTGCCATGGCCTGCACGGATGAATCTGCTGTGGACTCCCTGACCGAGCGCCTGCGTGCCGAGAGCTACCAGATCGTGGGGGAACCGCGCCGCACGGGAGAAGGCAGCTACGAAAGCGTCGTGGCCGATCCGGACGGCAATCTGGTGGAGATCACCTGCTGTTAACCGTACAAGAAGGGACTAAGCAATGAATGCCAAAGAGTTACGCATTGTATTCATGGGTACGCCCGAATTTGCTGTACCGTCGCTCCGAGCCTTGGTTTCGGACGGATATCGGGTAGTTGGGGTTGTAACGACGCCCGACAAACCGGCCGGACGCGGCCAACGCCTGCACGAAAGTGACGTCAAGGTTGCTGCTCGTGAATTGGGACTCCCGATCCTGCAACCCGAAAAACTGAAAGCACCGGAATTTATTGCTGCACTCGAGAGTCTGAAACCCGATCTGGGTATTGTGATTGCATTCCGTATGCTTCCCGAAGTGGTATGGGCAATGCCCCGGCTGGGGACTTTCAACCTGCACGCATCGTTGTTGCCGCGCTATCGTGGTGCAGCCCCGATCAATTGGGCAATCATCAACGGCGAGAAGGAGACCGGAGTTACAACGTTCCTGCTGAATCACGAAATCGATAAAGGGGCTATTATCGGTCAGATCCACGAACCAATTCATCCTGATGACACCGTTGGAACGCTCTATGATCGCCTGATGCATATTGGCGCAGGTTTAGTCATTGAAACCGTAGATCGTTTGGCTGCAGGGAATGCAACCCCCATCGAACAGCCTCAAACGGATGATCCGCAAATGGTTCCCCCGGCCCCCAAAATTTTCAAAGAGGATTGCCGCATCGATTGGTCGCAATCTGGTGCACGACTCATTGATTTCATTCGCGGGTTATCTCCCTACCCGGCAGCCTGGAGTCCCATGTTCCGAGCCGGAGAAGAGAGCGGAACAGCGAAAATATTTAAAGCTCGCTTTGCCCCCGGCTTCCCGAACGTCCCCCTGCAACCCATCGGCACAATCGAGAGTGATAATCGTACTTATCTTCGTGTCGCCTGCGCCGACGGCTGGATTGAGATTGAAGAGTTGCAACTGGCCGGCAAGAAACGCATGCAAACCAGAGAATTGTTGCTTGGATTACGCGAAATCAATGATTATGCCTTTCAGATTCCGACAATAAAGAGATAAAAGGCACCCTTTTTATACCCACCTTGGGTCAACAGACAAAAATTACCCCCGAAACCTGCGAGAGGATTCGGGGGTAGCTTTATAGAGGGATTAATTCGCAGATTTAGCGAATCTTTTTGATGATCTCGCCACCGTGCTTAATGGCCTCCTCATTCTGCGGCAGCATCTTCCACGCACGCTCCGGGAGCGACTTCTTCAGACCGACCATAACGTTCTCCATCTTTACCACAGGGCGAACCTTGAGGTACCCACCCAGGATCATCGTGTTGAACAACTTGGCCTGTCCCATACGTGCACACTCAGCCGTAGCATCGATCGTGTAGACCGAAATATCCGTACGAACCGGATGACGCGTGATACCGTTTGTGTCGTAGATCAGCACACCACCGGGTTTCACCATCGGCTCGAACTTTTCCATCGACTGCTGATTGAGAATGATCGCCGTATCGAACTCATGAGCGATAGGCGAGGAGATCTTCTTGTCGGAGAGGATCACCGTTACGTTGGCCGTACCGCCACGCATCTCGGGACCGTAAGAGGGCATCCACGTAACCTCGTAATCCTGCATCACGCCCGAATAGGCGAGGATCTTACCCATCGAAAGGACACCCTGTCCTCCGAAGCCTGCAATAATCAAAGTCTCTTTCATATTGTTTCAGTCCTCTTATTTTACGTCCTTGATATCGCCCAGCGGATAGAAGGGCAGCATGTTCTCGGCAAGCCACTGGTTCGAAGCCACAGGCGACAGTTTCCAGCCACTGTTGCAAGTCGCAACAATTTCTACCAGAGAGAAACCTTTACCGGCCATTGCTTTTTCGAAGGCCTTGCGAATTGCATTCTTTGCCTTACGGACATTGGCCGGCGTATGCACGCTCTGGCGCGTAATGTAAGTTACACCATCCAGATGAGCCATCATCTCGGCAATCTTATACGGATAACCGTTCAAATGCGGGTCACGACCATAAGGCGTGGTTGCAGTCTTCATACCCAGCAGCGTCGTAGGAGCCATCTGGCCACCGGTCATACCGTAGATTGCGTTGTTGATATAGATTGCCACCACATTCTCGCCACGCGCAGCAGCGTGAATCGACTCAGCCGTACCGATGGCCGAAAGGTCACCGTCACCCTGGTAGGTGAAGACCATATTTTCGGGGTGCAGACGCTTTACAGCCGTTGCCACAGCCAAAGCACGGCCATGGGCCGCTTCGATCCAGTCAATGTCGATGTAATTGTAAGCGAATACCGAGCAGCCTACGGGCGATACGCCCACCGTCTTATCCGCCAGGCCCATCTCGTCGATTACTTCGGCTACCAGTTTGTGAACCGTACCGTGACTACAGCCGGGGCAGTAGTGCATGACGTTGTCGAGTATGAGCTTCGGTTTTGCGTAAACCAGATTCTCGTTTTTGATTTCAACCTCTGCCATAGTCTTATTTCTTGTTAATCAGTTTTTCTTTCAAAGCATTCAGGACCTCGTCCGGTGCGAAGAGCATACCGCCCTGACGGCCGTAGTGCTCAACGGGAGCCTTGCCATTGACAGCCAGGCGCACGTCTTCGACCATCTGACCGGCATTCAACTCAGCCGAAAGGAAGCCCTTGACGCCACGCTGAGCCATTTCAGCAAGCACCTTCGTGGGGAAAGGATAGAGCGTGATGGGACGCAACAGACCGACTTTGATACCCTCGGCGCGCGCCATTTCGACCGTAGCCGAGCAGATACGTGCCGACGAACCGAAGGCTACGATCACATACTCTGCATCGTCGCAGTCGATCGCCTCGTAACGGACCTCATTCTCCTCCAGAGCCTTGTATTTTTCCTGCAGGCGCAGGTTGATCTGCTCCATGACCTCCGACTTCAACTCAAGCGACGTCACAACGTTACGCTCGCGATCAGCCGGTTTGCCATAAGCTGCCCACGACTTGCACTCGGCAGCAATCTCCTCGTTCGAACGACGCGGACGCTGCGGATCCAGCACCACCTTCTCCATCATCTGACCGATAGCGCCATCGGCAAGGATCATAGCCGGATTGCGGTATTTGAACGCAAGGTCAAAACCGAGACCTACGAAATCGTTCATCTCCTGCACCGAATTCGGAGCCAATACAATCAGGTGATAGTCACCGTGACCGCCACCCTTGCATGCCTGGAAGTAGTCACCCTGCGAAGGCTGAATCGTACCCAGACCCGGGCCGCCACGCTGGCAGTTCACGACCAGACACGGGAGTTCGGCGCCAGCCAGATAGCTGAGGCCCTCAGCCATAAGGCTGATACCGGGGCTCGATGACGACGTCATCACACGCTTACCGGTCGAAGCGCCACCGTAAACCATATTGATGGAAGAAATCTCGGACTCGGCCTGCAGTACAACCATACCGGTTGTTTCCCACGGTTTGAGTTCCATGAGTGTCTCCATCACCTCCGACTGCGGAGTGATGGGGTAGCCGAAATATCCGTCGCAACCGTAGCGAATAGCCGCATGGGCAATCACTTCGTTGCCTTTCATTAATTTTACCTCTTTTTCTGCCATAGCTTATTCAAATTTTTGACGATAAACCGTGATGCAGCTGTCGGGACAAATAACTGCGCACGACGCACAGCCCGTGCAGGCGTCGGGATTAGCCATCTGAGCTGCGGGGTAGCCTTTGCTGTTTACCTCGACCGACAAGGCGAGCACGTTGCAGGGGCAGGAAGCCACACAGACTCCGCATCCTTTGCAACGCTCCTTATCGACAATGATAGTTCCTTTAATTTTAGCCATATGCCGTTTGTGTTGTAAGTTGCAATACAAATGTACGAAAAAATCGGCAAAATTCCGGTTCTTCGTAACAAAAAACAGCCCTTCGATCGAATGCCTCGAAGTCGGGCTTAAAAACGGGGCCGGCCACTGGACTGTGTCCGGCCCCGTTTTGACTGCGAGCCTACTCTTCGAACGAGTGGATTACGACACCCGAACGGAGTTTGGGTTCGAACCACGTCGTCTTCGGAGGCATGATATTGCCCGTATCTGCGATGTTGATCAGCTGCTGCATTGAGACAGGGTAGAGAGCGAAGGCAACCTTCATCTCACCGCTGTCCACACGACGCTTGAGCTCCTCCAGACCACGGATACCGCCTACGAAATCGATACGCTTCGACGTACGCAGATCCTTGATGTCGAGAATCTGATCGAGCACCAGATTCGACAATACCGTAACATCCAGCACACCGATCGGGTCGTTGTCATCGTACGTACCCTTCTTGGCCGTAAGGCTGTACCACTGACCGTCGAGGTACATCGAGAAGTTATGCAGTCCCGTCGGATGATAGATCTCCGTACCCTTGAGCTCCACGTCGAAGTTCTTCTTCAGCTTCTCAACCAACTCGGCAGGCGTCAGGCCGTTCAGGTCCTTCACCACCCGGTTGTAGTCGATGATGCGAAGCTGGTTGGCCGGGAACGTTACGGCCAGGAAGTAGCAGTACTCCTCGTTGCCCGTATGGTTGGGGTTGTGCTGCATGCACTCCTGACCCACGCGAGCCGCAGCAGCCGTACGGTGGTGACCATCGGCCACATAGAGAGCCGGGATACCGGCGAAGATCTCCGTGATGCGATCGTTCGTCTTCTTGTCGTTGATCACCCAGAAGTGGTGTCCGAAGCCGTCCTCAGCCGTGAAGTCGTACTCGGCCGGATGATTCTTCACCCAATCCGAAACGATCTGATCGATCTCGGCGTTATCGGGATATGCGAAGAATACGGGCTCGATGTTGGCTTTTTGGTTGCGGACATGAATCATACGATCCTCCTCCTTGTCGGGACGTGTCAGCTCATGCTTCTTGATGGCACCCGACAGATAGTCCTCAAAATGGCAGCACATGGCCAGACCATACTGCGTACGGCCGTTCATCGTCTGCGCATAAATATAATAGTACTCCTCGGGGTCCTGCTTCAGCCAGCCGTTGGCACGCCACTTCTTGAAATTCTCGACAGCCTTCTGATAGACCTTCTCCGAATGCTCATCAGCAATAGGATCAAAATCAATCTCGGGCTTAATGATATGCAAAAGCGAGCGCTCCGTAGCTTCAGCCTTGGCTTCAACCGAATTGAGCACGTCGTAGGGGCGCGAAGCGACCTCGGCAGCATACTCCTTCGGCGGACGGATACCGCGGAAAGGCTTGATTCTTACCATATAAGTATGAAACCTGTTAACTGTTTGTGTTTTCTATTTCTATTTGTTCACCTGGAAACGGGTATTGCCGTTCTTGAAGAAGTCAACGATCTGGTTGGCAGCAGCCAGACCTGCGTTGATGTTGGCCTCGGCCGTCTCGGCACCCATCTTCTTCGGGGTAGCGAAGAAGCGCTTGCCAAACTTCTCGGCCATTTCGGCAGCCGTCTCGGGGGCAATATCGGTAATATACTTTAGATCCTCACGAGCGGTCATGGCAGCGATGACACCGGCCTCGTCGATCACCTCCTTGCGGGCCGTGTTCACGAGCGTAGCGCCCTTGGGCATCGACATCATCAGTTTCTCACCGATCGACTTCTTAGTCTGCTCCGTAGCGGGGATGTGCAGCGACAGGAAATCCGACTTGGCATAAAGTTCCTCGATCGAATCTACCTTCTGTACACCGTCGGCTTCGAACACCTTGGCATCGGTAATGAACGGATCGAATGCAATTACATTCATACCCAGCGCCTTACCTTTGCGGCCGACAAGTTTGCCCACATTACCGTAAGCGTGGATACCCAGCGTCTTGCCCTTGAGCTCGGTACCGGTACCCGGCGTAAACTGGTTACGCGACATGTAAATCATCATGCAGAGTGCCAACTCGGCTACGGCATTCGAGTTCTGGCCCGGGGTGTTCATCACCACGATCTTGCGAGCCGTAGCGGCTGCGAGATCCACGTTGTCGTAACCGGCACCGGCACGAACCACGATCTTCAGATTTTTGGCGGCCTCAATCACCTCAGCCGTCACCTTGTCGCTGCGGATGATGAGTGCATCCACATCGGCTACGGCAGCCAGCAACTGAGCCTTGTCCGTATATTTCTCGAGCAGGGCTACTTCGTAACCTGCCGAGGTGATAATCTCCTTGATTCCGTCCACAGCCTTCTTGGCGAAAGGCTTTTCGGTTGCAATCAGTACTTTCATGGGTGTCTGTTCAATTAAGTTGTAGAAATCAAGATCCGATGACGCACGTTTTTGCGGTGTATACGTAAAAAAGTGCGCCATCGTGATCCGTGATCGGTTGAAGATTATTTATGCAGTTTCTCGAACTCCTGCATGCAAGCCACGAGGGCGTCTACGCTCTCCTGCGGGCAGGCGTTGTAGATCGAAGCACGGAAACCACCTACCGAGCGGTGACCCTTGATGCCGACCATGCCCTTCTCCTTGGCGAAGGCCATGAACTCGCTCTCAAGAGCCTCGTGACCCGGAGCCATTACGAAGCAAACGTTCATCAGCGAACGATCCTCCTTCTCAGCCGTACCAACGAACATCGAGTTGCGGTCGATCTCGGCATAGAGCGTTTCGGCCTTCTTCTTGTTGCGCTTGTACATCTCCTCGACACCGCCCTGGGCCTTAACCCACTTCAGCGTCTCGTGCATTACGAAGATTGCGAATACAGGGGGCGTATTGAACATCGAGTTGTTACGCTTCTCCTCGCCGATGTGCGTACGATAGTCGACCATCGTCTGGAGTTTGCGATCCATCTTGCCGAGCAGATCCTTGCGTACGATTACGAAGGTTACACCGGCAGGGCCGACGTTCTTCTGTGCACCGCCATAGATCAGGCCATATTTCTTCACATCAACCGGACGGCTCATGATATCCGACGACATATCGGCAACGAGCGTTACGGGCGAGTCAATATCCTCATGAATCTCGGTACCGTAGATCGTGTTGTTGGTCGTGATGTGGAAATAATCGGCATCAGTCGGGATGGTGTATCCCTTCGGAATATAGGTATAGTTCTTGTCCTCCGACGAAGCGACTACCTCGACCTCGCCATAGAACTTGGCCTCCTTGATGGCCTTCTTGGCCCAAACGCCGGTCTGCAGATAAGCAGCCTTCTTGTTGAGCAGGTTGGCCGGAACCTCGAAGAACTGCGTCGAAGCACCACCGCCGAGGAAAATTACGGCATATTCATCCGGAATATTCAGCAGGTCTCTCCAGAGCTGCTCGGTCTCGGCCATAACGCGCTCCCATCCCGGCGTACGGTGCGAAATCTCAAGCAGGCCGATGCCCGTGTTGTCGAAATCGCGAATAGCCTCGATAGCGGATTCTACTGCCTCACGGGGAAGCACGCAAGGTCCTGCGTTAAAATTGTGCTTTTTCATAATGATTTTTTATTAGTTTTAGAGATTTGGTTGCAAACTGTCAGTTTTATCAAGACAAATATACAGTTTTATTTGCAAACAGCCAACGAACCGGCGATTTTTTTTCACATCCCGTCGAAACGTCCGTCAAATTCCGCCCCAAGGACTCAACAAACGGTTTAGGCGACCAATTGTCGCAATATTTTTTCCACATCCGGATTAAAATGTTTATTTTTGTCGAAATTTAATCCGTACGCAATGATCAAATCCATGACCGGCTTCGGTAAAGGCGAAGCCTCCGTACAAAATAAGAAATTCACGGTTGAAATCCGTTCGCTCAACTCCAAGCAACTGGACCTGAGTCTGCGCCTGCCGTCGGCCTATCGTCATGCCGAATACGACCTGCGCACACTGGCTGCCAAAGCCCTGCAACGAGGGAAGGTAGACATGTTCGTCACGGTGGAGAGCAGTGGCAATGAAAATCGCACCTATATTAATAAAGAGGCTTTTGCCTCCTGCTACGAGCAATTTGCCGCGGCCTGTCATACCGTTCCGGGTCTTCAGGAATCAGAGTCTGTCAAAGCCGCCCTCGTACAATCCGTACTGCGTCAACCCGAGGTGGTGGTCACCGACAACGATACCGTATCGGATGACGAACTGGCTGCCTTGAAGCAGGCAACCGAAGAGGCCCTGCGGCGTCTGGATGCCTTCCGGGCGCAGGAGGGAGAGATTTTGATTGCCGACCTGCTGCGCCGCGTCGACCAGATCGAGGCCTACAAGAACGAAGTCATTCCCTACGAACAGGCCCGCACGGAGACGATCCGCGCCCGCATCCTCGACAACTTAAGCAAACTGCCCGTCGAGGTGGATGCCAATCGCCTGGAGCAGGAGATGATCTTCTACCTCGAAAAACTCGACATCACCGAGGAAAAGGTACGCCTGACGAACCACTGCCGCTATTTCCGCGAGGTGGCCGCCGGCGAGGAGGGTGTCGGGCGCAAACTGGGCTTCATTGCC
>CALUII010000021.1 GCA_944320665.1 uncultured Alistipes sp.
AGCGGAAAACGGGACTCGGACCCGCGACCTCAACCTTGGCAAGGTTGCGCTCTACCAACTGAGCTATTTCCGCATTTTGTATGTGTTAGAACTGAATTGCGAGTGCAAAGGTAGTGAATATTTTTATACTGCCAAATTTTTCTTTGATTTTTTTGCTTTTTTTGTCACTTCTTGATCTCAGCCCGCCCGTTTCCGCGTAGAGATTGTATCTTTGTGACCATGAAAAATATGGTGGACCTTTTTGCGGAATTAGGCCGATGTCTGGAGTCATTTGGTAACGATGCCGTTTCGATAAGAGCCATAAAAGAGGCTCATATTCAAAACGGTTGGTTCGTCGAATCCGATATGCGGCGAGCCGTAGCGGCTATTGCGTCGCAGATGCTCGTGCGCAATAAACTCGAGACTTGGGTAAAACCCTACCCCATTAAGACTACTTCTGCGCGGCGTATCTTGGTGGTAATGGCCGGAAATATCCCTCTGGTCGGTTTTTTCGATCTGCTATGCACGCTGATAGCCGGTCATCAGGCTTGGGTAAAACCTTCGTCCAAAGATCGGGCCTTGATGCGTTATGTAGTCGATTTGATGCGCGAGATAGATCCCGAAATACCAATCGTTTGGTGTGAGGAGTCGAGTACCCTGCAACCCGATGCGGTGATTGCCACGGGCAGTGACAATACGAATCGATATTTTCGGGCCCGCTATGCCGGGATTCCGGCCTTGTTGCGCGGAAGTCGTCAGTCGGTAGCTGTGCTTTCGGGCCGGGAGTCGCCGGAGCAGTTGCGCGGATTGTCAGATGACGTTTTTGCCTACTCGGGGTTGGGCTGCAGAAGTGTGTCGTTGCTTTTTGTCCCGCGTGGATGGAAAACCAGGTTGCAGCCCCCTGCGCAGATGAATGATAAATACCGGCACAATTACCTTCAGACGCGAGCTGTACTGACCATGCAGGGATGTGCGTTTCATGATTTGGGGGCCGCCGTACTGGTCGAAGAACGCTCGTTTCCTCATGCGCTCAGCAGAATCCATTACACGGAGTATGATTCGTTGCAGGAGGTGAAAGAGTGGATTGATATGCATGACAGCGAATTGCAGTGTGTGGTGACGAATGTTTTGCAACATTCTCGCCGCGCTGACTTCGGGCAGGCTCAGTGTCCCGGTTTGACGGATTGGCCCGATGATCGGGATGTATTGGAATTTTTGACCTCTCTTAGGTAAAACGGATTTAACTTTATAAATTTCTCAGAATTATGTCGATGGTATTTCGTTTCCGAATGCTCAGCGATGAAAACGACCACTTCGTGCGCGATTACGAAGTGTTGTACGACATGACGTTGCAGGATTTTCATTCATTTATTCTCCAAACGCTTGAGTATGATGAATGTATGGCCTCTTTCTTCACGGCGGATGCACGTTGGAACAAATTGCGTGAGTTTACCCTCATGGATATGGGTGAAGTCGGTGAGGAGGCTCCCCTGCCGATGGCCGACGTGCGGCTCGGACAAATTCTGCACAACAACCGCGATAGGTTGATCTATCTATTTGATATGTTTGGCGATCGGGCCTATTATCTCGAGTTGACGGGAGCTTACGAAGCCGAACCGGATGCCAGCTATCCGCGGGAAATTTTTGCACGCGCCGATGCCCCCGATCAGTATGATCCGTCGAAAAACCGCGATGATGACGAGGAGGACGAAGGGTCGATCTTCGACGAGATGATGGGCGATTTCAAGGAATTTGAGGGCGACGACAACTATGACGATGAATAATCGCCGGTTGATTGTGGTTGTCGGCCCGACCGGATCGGGCAAAACCGATCTCAGCATCCGTCTGGCGCAACACTATCGGGCACCGGTTCTTTCGACCGATTCGCGGCAGGTTTATCGTGGCATGCCGATCGGTACGGCTCAGCCTACGGATGAACAGCTGCAGTCGGCTGAACATCATTTTATTGGCGAGCTTGACATCGATCAGGAGTTTAGCTGTGGGCGTTTTGAGGCTGAAGCCATTGCTCGATTGAAGCAACTTTTTACAACGCACGACACGGTTATAGCTGTCGGTGGTTCGGGACTCTATGTGCAGGCGCTGTGCGAGGGGATGGATGATCTGCCGCAAGTCACCTCCGAGTTGCGCGCTGCGTTGGCTGAACGCCTGCAGACCGAAGGGGTGGCTGCATTGGCCGAGGAGCTGCATCGACTTGATCCGATCTATTGGGCCCAGGTGGACCGAGCCAATCCGGCTCGCGTAGTGCGCGCATTGGAGGTGTGTCTGGCAACGGGGCGTCCCTACTCCGAGCTGAGAACGGGAACGCGACGTGAACGAGACTTTCAGATTGTGAAGATTGGGGTGGATTTGCCGCGGCCCGAACTCTACAGACGAATTGACCGGCGTGTGGTAGAGATGATGGAGGCGGGACTCGAGGCCGAGGCTCGGGCGCTCTACCCTTTCCGTCGGCTCAATTCACTGCAGACGGTCGGATACAAGGAGCTCTTTGCCTATTTTGACGGAACGTGCACGCGTGATGAGGCCATCGCGTTGATTCAGCGCAACACGCGACGCTATGCGAAACGACAACTCACCTGGTTCCGGCGCGATGCGGAGGTGCGGTGGTTTGCTCCGGATCAAACCGAGGAGATCATCGCGCACATAGATTTTGCCGTTCGTAAATAAATTTGTATTTTTGCGACGTCTTTCATCAAAGACGGTTGCTCGAATGGTGGAATAGGTAGACACGCCGGACTTAAAATCCTGTGGCCAGCAATGGCCGTGCCGGTTCGATCCCGGCTTCGAGTACCCAATCAAAAGCCCATGCTTCACATGTGCGAAGCATGGGCTTTTTTTGTGGTCATGGGCTCGATAAGGAGGAGTCTCATGGGATCCATTCAACAATTCCACGCATCGGATGGGCGCGACGCCATGCGGCAAATTCATCCCACGTGCGCACGCCGTCACGCAAAACCGCCTGATAATATTCAATGCCTGCAATCAGCTCTTCGGCAGGCGTTTCGTACTTTAATCTCAGGATGGTCAGGCGGCTTTCGTCAGTCAATACAGCGGTAATGCGGTCGGCCATACGTTCGAAATAGCCGTCGTAACGTGAACCACGTCGGATCTGAATCAGATCGATATTCCACTCTTCGTTCCGATGCATTGGGTCGAGCCACGTCAGATGCCATTCGAGGCACGCCTCCTCCGTATCAGCAGAATTGACGTATCCCATGCGACGGCAGGCCGGATGGGCCGCCACCTGCCCCATCAGCCGAAAACTTTCGGCCGGCGACAGGGCATCGGTATAACAATGCAGGTCGATATCGCGGTGAAGCATCAGCAATCCCATACGGAGCGATCCGACGGGATGGATGGTAGCGCCAATTGCCTGCCAGGTTGCGAGTAGCCCCGTACAGTTCAGTATGTTTTGAGCCCGTTGGCTGTTGCGGGCAGACAGGGCCAAAAGTTCCTGGTCGGAACAAGGTGGATGGTTCATGGGTGTGTTAATTTGAGGTGAATCTATGCCGCAACCCTTACGTAACATGCAGAGGTGTCACGAAGGAACGTACTGGTCCAATGATGCAAAGATAGGACTTTTTGTGGGTTCAGAGTCGAAACGGTTCAGCAATGAGATGATCAATGAAAAAATCGGTAACGTTTGCTCGTGTGACTGTAAATGATGATCTTTGTCCCCAGCGCGTATGGAGTGGTTATTACAATGGGGATATTTGGGACTCTTCGTGGGGACCTTTCTGGCCGGAACCGTCGTTCCGCTCAGTTCCGATGTGCTGATGGTTGGCATGTTGGCGGCGGGAGCCGATCCTGTGGCCTGTTTGCTGGTTGCCTCGATCGGGAACTGGCTCGGCGCCCTAACCTCCTATGTACTGGGATGGTATGCCAAATGGGAGTGGCTTGAGCGATGGTTTGGGGTCAAACCCGAAACCCTGCAGAAGCAGCAACAGCGAATCAATCGATATGGGGTCTGGCTGGCGCTGGTCTATTGGGCGCCGTTCATCGGATTGGTTTGCATGGTGGCTCTCGGAATCTACAAGATTCGTCCCCGGACCACGGCCTTGCTGGCCTTGGTCGGAGCTCTGTTGCGTTTCCTGTTCTGGATCCTGGCACATGCCGTATGGCAATGTGCCTGAACGCAATGGTTTGTTGTCAGAGCCCAAAACGCATAATGAATCGGTTCCCTACGATTGTACGTAGAGAACCGATTCTTCTATTGTCATACCCTCGATGGGATCTTTGATTAGACCTGAATATCAGACTTCGAGGTCAACGTCGAACAGCTCGTGCCAGGGCAGACCCTGCGGCCCCAGTTCAGCCAGGAACGGATCGGGATCAAACTCCTCCACGTTGAAGACGCCGGCACCACGCCACAATCCCTTTGCCCACATCGAAGCACCCAAGGCTGCGGGTACGCCCGTCGTGAAGCTGACGGCCTGTGTGCCGGTCTCCTTGAAGGCCTGCTCGTGATCGCAGTTGTTGTAGATGTAGTAGGTGCGCTCTTTACCATCCTTGATGCCCTTAATGCGGCAGCCGATCGAGGTCTTGCCGTGGTAGTTGGCTCCGAGCGACTTCGGATCGGGCAGCACGGCCTTGAGGAACTGGATCGGGACGATCTCTACGCCGTTGTAGATGATTGGGTCGATACGGGCCATACCGATGTTCTGAATCACGCGCAGATGCGTGAGGTACTCCTGGCCGAAGGTCATCCAGAAACGGGCGCGCTTGATCGTCGGATAGTTCTTTACGAGCGACTCCAGCTCTTCGTGGTAGATGACATACGATTCACGCTCGCCGATTTCGGGGTAATGCAGCCCTTTGTGGATCTCGTGCGGCTCGGTAACGACCCACTTGCCGTTTTCGTAGTAGCGGCCCTTCTGCGTCACCTCGCGGATGTTGATCTCGGGGTTGAAGTTCGTAGCGAAAGCCATGCCGTGATTACCGGCATTGCAATCCACGATATCGAGGTAGTGAATCTCGTCAAAATGATGCTTGGCTGCATAGGCTGTGAAGATGGCCGTTACACCCGGGTCGAATCCGCAACCCAGGATGGCCGTGAGACCCTTGGCCTTGAAGCGGTCCTGATAGGCCCACTGCCACGAATACTCGAAGTGAGCCTCGTCCTTGGGCTCGTAGTTGGCCGTGTCGAGGTAGTTGACGCCGCATTCGAGGCAGGCATCCATGATCGTGAGGTCCTGATACGGCAGCGCCACGTTGACGACGATATCCGGTTTGAAGGCACGGAACAGATTGCTGAGTTCGGGTACACTGTCGGCATCGACCTGGGCGGTTTGGACGCGACCTCCGCCAATTGTTGCGGCAATAGCATCGCACTTGGATTTGGTACGGCTGGCGAGCATGACCTCCGTGAAGACGGGGTTTGCCGCAATTTTCTGGGTGACGACGGTTCCGACACCTCCTGCACCGATGATCAAGGCTTTCATATAAAAGGTAGACGATTAAAAGTTAAGGATTCTTTCGAATTATATGCACAAAAGTAGTTTTTTATTTTGGCAAAACAAAAAATTATCTATACATTTGCACCACCAAAACGAAAGACTTCGTTTGAAGATCGGATTTGGTGCCGGAGATCTCGTAGCTCAGTAGGTAGAGCACAACACTTTTAATGTTGGGGTCCTGGGTTCGAGCCCCAGCGGGATCACCTCGGAAGAGTTGATAATCAGTGGATTGTCAACTCTTTTTTTGTGTGTATACCCTGTCGTAGGACGGCTTTTGAAGTCTCAAGACGCCTTTTTTCGGATATGGGTACGCATTAAATGCCTGTTATCCGACATAATCCACGATTCATTTCCAGATAACCGATATGCGCTCTCTGTCAATAGCCAAAATCAAGGGCGGGAGATATGTTGCAGACTCAACGCAAGTCATCTCTTGCCTATACACATTATGTCTTTGGTCGCTTTGCGTGATATTTGCATGTACTATTCGGATCGAATAATAAAAAAATTATTTTTTTTACTATTACGAGTTGTGGGCGTTTGGGTGTTGTATGTCAGGTTGTTGATTGAGTTTGTGGAGCATTTGAGGAGTGGAATGTTGGAGGAGGTGTACCGTTGTTACTTGCAAAATCGGAAGATGCACGTATCTTTACGCCCGAGGATTTCTCCATTCGCTTGCATCGAGAAGCGCGTTAAACAGGTATGCCTTCTTCTCTTTTGAGGTCGGGTAATGCCTCTGATGCATGAGTCTACGGAGAGAAACAGAGTGAATGAAAATGTGTATAACCCGAAAATGAGACAACCTATGAGGTTTGGTGTGAATTGGTGGCGCGTGGCGCTGTGTGGAGTGTGGACCGCACTGGCAACCGCTTGTACGAAAGATGATATGAAGACGACCGGCATGGAGGCTGGGGATTCCTACATTCAGCTCTCCTTTTCGGTGGCAGAGCCGGAGACGCGGCTCGATCTGAATGAGGAGGGGGCTGGTGGTTTTTCCAATGGAGATCGTATTGGCCTCTTCGTAGATAATGGCAATGAACTTTTCTATCGTCAGCTGACCTATAACGACGGAGTCTGGCAACCTAGGCTGTCCCGCCGCGATTTCGGAAACGGAGAGCTTCGCTTGTCGGCTCACTACCCTGTTGTGGCCGGCGCCGAGGAGGATCCGAAGCAAACAGCCATTATGTTGACCGACAATCAATCGTCGGACGAGGCGTGGCGGCAGTCCGATCTGCTGGTCGCTACCCGCACACTCGATCCCGGAACGGCCCGGGCCAATCTTACCTTCACGCATGCCATGCATCGCCTGCAGGTGCAGCTCTCCGATCCCGACCTCGATGTACAGGTGCGCAGCCGACGGTCGGCAGTCGTAAATCTGTTGACCGGGAAGGTCGAACTGCGTGCTGATGCGAAGTATGATTGGATTCAACCGAGACGACGGGCAGATGGCCGTTTTGAGGCCTTGATCTGTCCCCAGGAGGTGGCCCCCTACCGGCTTGACGAGGGGTTGTTGAAGATCGTTTCGACGGAAAAAACGGTGAATTATTCGGCGCCGGAAACCCTTGACGGGGTTTCGTTCGAGACGTTCGAAGCGGGCAAATGCACTCAGATTCGTTTGCAGGTCGAGGAGGCGCGACCCGACCTGGCTAACAAAACGTTGTGGGTATATGGCGTACATGCGCCCGACTTCCCCGGAAAGGACCGGATTCCGACCTATCCCCCCTATCAAACGGACTTCCCGCTTGGCGCCTGGTTCCGTTATGACTATACGTTTGATGAGGTGCAGAAACTGACTTGGGCCGAAGGGTGCGGGTGGTACGACTGCAACAAATCGAAGGATTATGTTGAACAGGATGGACACCTTTGTTGGGCGGCTGCGGCATCGAATCTGCTGATATGGTGGATGGTGCACAACAAGCCCTATATTGATGCCTATACGAAGGAGTACGGCTCCGAAGTTATGTCGCCGGTAACGGGGCGGACGTTTGAACGTCCGGCACCCGATTTTGTTCCTCTGTATTCGAACGGTACGGTCAATCGCGCTCCGGTATTCGAGTTCTTCAAGTCGCTCTTTGACAATCGGGCCAGTTGGGATACGGCGGGGGTAAACTGGTTTATCACCGGAAATATCGACAATCTGGTCACCACCAGCAAAATGAACGGTTTTCCCGGCTTCTTTGCCGAGGTCTTTTCCGAATCGGATGCCGTGGCGGTGGATTCAAATCGGCATCCCTCCCGAAAGCAGTTCAATGAGTTTGTTATCGATGCGTTGCTTCATAAAAAGGCTTTGGGTTTTGGTATTACGTTGGATGGGAATCACGGTATGGTGATTTGGGGCGTAGAGTTGGACGCGGCCGGAGAGATCTCGCATGTCTACTATTGCGACAACAACAGCTCGGAGCAGGATGAAACGGGGGCGGTTATTCTGCGCAAGAAGATTGTCTACGGGGTTGATACATCGGCTCCAGAATATGGAGATACGGAATACACTTACTTGCAGGCACTTGATAATGAAGATGGATTGTCGAAAAAAAAGTTCAAGATCATCTGCCTTACTGCAGTCGATTTGCGTCGGGACATCTGGGCCAAAAAATACCCTTCGATTGTCGTGGATGAAGAGGACTGAGTGTCTATATCGCAAGGTGGCTCTTGTGCTTGAAAATATGTATGGAATAAATATTAATAAAAATTTTCTAAACTCTATGAACAAATTGATTGTTATGGCGGTATGCTGTGCCGCCCTGTTCGCGGGAGCTTGCAGTAAGAACGAACCTCAGACGACGCCTCAGGAGCGTCCGATCCTCATTAAGACCGGTATCAGCGAAGTGACGCGCGCGCCGCAGCTTAACGGCACGGGAAGTGGAAACTTCACGACGGGAGACTGCTTTACGCTGCATGTGTGGGAGGAGCCACATTCTCCCGGAGCAAAGATTGTGGATTATACCGTCGGAACGACCCAGATTTTTTGGCGGGATTTGGCTTTTGGAGAGTCTGCGCAGGTAACATTTGCAGCGTGCTATCCGCGTCAAGAGCTCGTGGACGGACGCTTTGTCTTCAATCTGGAACAGGCCGAGGAGCGGGATCTGCTGCTGGCCTCCACGGCGGGCGTTGCAGCCGGCACAACACCGGAGGTGGCATTGACGTTCCGTCATGCAATGCATCGTCTTGTGGTCAATTGTACGGTCGAGGATCCTGCGTCGTCTCTTGCGGCCGAGGAGATCGAACTCTCTTGCCGTGCTAAATCGACCTGTACGGTCGATTTGACGACGGGAACACTCGACACCACGGAGGCCGGCTCTGCCACCTTTACAGCACAAGGTGCTTCGGGCGTCTTTCTGATTGTACCTCAGGATCCGGCCGATGTGGAGCTTGAAGTTCGTGTGGGGACGCTTTCGAAACGTTATACGTTGGCGGAG
The DNA here is from genome assembly GCA_944320665.1 of uncultured Alistipes sp. Taxonomy (GTDB): domain Bacteria; phylum Bacteroidota; class Bacteroidia; order Bacteroidales; family Rikenellaceae; genus Alistipes. Next base: position 8,870 of record CALUII010000021.1, read on the forward strand.
CTCGATCCTGAATGTGATACCCTGGCGGGCGGCAAACAATTGTCGGTGAACTTGACGATCAAGGATGGCAGCATTCACTTCGATGGCGCCGCAATTGAAGGTTGGGGCGATCAGGGGACGATTGAAGATGAGATCATCATGTGATTGAAGGGCATGGGTGTCGGGTAATCCGGCAAAAACAGAAGTACAGCGGCCTCCGTACGAAAATACGGAGGCCGCTGTACTTTGTGTATGCGGTCGAGAAGTGCCGGGTGGTATGCTTCGGTCCCCGGATCGCCTCGGCCGCGGGCAAGAGAATTAGCGGGTCGATGACTGTTTGTCTGCATCCCGGGCTGCGCCTTGGCCGGGGGTAGGTCGCATGGCGTGTTCGTCCGATTGCAGGTGGCGCAGTACAACGGCTGGCACGCCGCCCACGATGCTGTGGGCCGGCACGTCCTTCGTAACGACGGCTCCGGCTGCAACGACAGCCCCTTCACCGATGGTCACCCCTTGAAGGATGGTGGCGTGGGAACCGACCCAGACGTTGCGTCCCAAGACAATCGGTGCGGGATGCATGACGGCGCGGCGCTGGGGATCGAGGTCGTGGTTGAGTGTCGCGAAGACCACGTCGTGGCCAATCAGACACCCGTCGCCGATAGTTACGCCTCCGTGGTCCTGAAAGTGGCATCCGGCATTGATGAAGACGTTGCGTCCAATGTGGATGTTCTTGCCGAAATCCGTATAGAAGGGAGGAAACATCCGAAATGTTTCGTCAATTTCGTGCCCGGTCAGCTGACGCATTCGTTCGCGCAGTTCAGCTTGTGTGTGGTAACTGCCATTAAGCTCGCAGGTGAGGCGGCGGGCCTCATCGCTCATCGTGTTCATAAATTGCAGGATCTCCGGCGAGTCGAGCGGACGTCGTGCCCGAACGTGATCCAGAAATTGGTCGAGTGTCATCTGTCGTAAGGTATTTGTCCGTGTGGCTCAATGCAGATAGGTGCGGAAGAATTGTTCGATGCGGTCAAACGGGATGATCTCCACGCGATCGTACAGATCAACGTGACTGGCCCCCGGAATGATGAATAACTCCTTGTTGTTGCCACGGAGTCGCTTGAAGGCGTCCTCGCTGAAGTAGCGCGAATGGGCCTTCTCGCCATGAATCATCAGTACGGCACTGCGGATTTCGTCGCTGTAGGCAAGCAGCGGCGTATTGATGAATGACAGCGCTGAAGTGGTGTTCCAGCCGTCGTTCGAATTGAGTGAACGGGGATGGTATCCACGCGGGGTTTTGTAGTAGTCGTAGTAGTCCTTGACGAATTGCGGAGCATCTTCCGGCAGCGGGTCGACTACCCCACCGGCTCGTGCGCAGGTGCCGAGACGGGCATCTTCGGTGCGTTGGGCATTGAGCCGCTGACGAAGCGCATAGCGGGCGTCGGCATCCATCGAGTCGAAGTACCCGCGTGCATTGACCCGGCTCATGTCGTACATGGTGGAGGTGACCGTAGCCTTGATGCGTGTGTCGATGGCTGCCGCATTGAGAGCCATGCCTCCCCAGCCGCAAATACCTAGGATGCCGATGCGCTCGGGATCCACGTCGTCACGTGTGGACAGATAGTCTACGGCAGCCGAGAAATCCTCCGTATTGATGTCGGGTGAGGCTACGTAACGAGGTGTGCCGCCGCTTTCGCCCGTGTAGGAGGGATCGAAGGCGAGGGTGAGGAATCCGCGTTCGGCCAAGGTTTGTGCGTAGAGTCCCGAGGCTTGTTCCTTGACGGCGCCGAAGGGACCGCTCACGGCAATGGCGGCATAAGGCGCCTTGCCGTCGACCGGACGATAGAGATTCGCAACGAGTTGAATACCGAAACGAGTGGTAAAATGTACCTTTTCAACGATCACGCGATCGCTGGGTGCAAAGGTGATGTCGTCGTTTTTTTGTGCGTAGAGTGGGTTCATGATAGTTGTGAGAATAATAAGTATGCAAATGAGATAAGGCCGCATGCGGAGGTGATCCGGACGGAAGGACGCATGAAGAGTGGAAAAAAGGGTGGGCGGAGTCATAGAAGCAAAGGTTTTTGGAAATGTTCTGGTTTCGTAGGCAAAGATAAGAACTGGAAGACGGTCAATGTGTAGATGAATTACGGAACTTAAGACCCTGATTACGGATTTGCTGGCGAAAGACAAGCCGGAAAGATGGCGGACACAGGCCGATTTGTGTATGGAAGAGGTGCATCGTGTGTTCTCTTCTGAATGGAGATCTGGGGGCTGTCGGAGACGGTTGTTTGATCTCTGGATAGCAGGTTCGGATGCATGAAAATTTGAGGAATATTTTTGGTCACTGGGTCAATGAAAAGATCTGTGGAAAAATATTTTATGTATAAATAATTGTAATTCATGAAGCTTTGTCCTCACGATCTGTCGTATGCTGATCGCAACGAATCCGCAGGACAGGCAGACGTCGAGGGGATTTGTGTGCACGGCCATATCATGAAACGGTATGGAAAATACGTGTGACAATCTGTTCCAAGAAAATTATAAGAAAAACATATATGAAATTAATTCACTGTGTTGCAGTATTTTGTGTGTTTCATGTCGTGATCGCGTCTCGGACGGATGATATTTGGAACGTGCGTGGGTTTTGTCTACTTTTGCGCTATGCGGCTGATAGTCTGACTTCGGCGCGACACTTCGGATAGTTGAATTTATGGTGTGTGAAATGCGTGGATCCGATACGCCGACAAATGAAATGGGACTCTCGTTTTATGACGCATGAATTGCAATAAATAATTTATCATATATAAAAGTACGGATCCTCGACCCGATTCGTGTTTGAATTATGGAATGGAACGCTTCTCTCCTGATTGTTGTTTTGCCCTTCGTGGTGGCGCTGTTGTGCGTGGCACTGGTCCATCCGACCATGGTGCGCATCGCCCGGATGAAGGAGATTGTGGATGTCCCGAATGCGCGCAAATTGCAACGCATCCCGATTCCGATTTTGGGTGGCAGCTGCGTCTTTCTGGGGATTGTGGCCGGAATTGGCTGTGCTTCGTTCCTGACCGATTGCGAGGAACTCTTCATCGTGGTGCCGGCTTTGACCGTGATGCTCTACATCGGGACCGGAGACGATATTCTCGGCTTATCGCCTCGTTTGCGTCTGCTGGTCGAATTGCTTACGATGCTTTATCTGATCGGCATCGGCCCCTTTGTAATCGATGACTTCTATGGTCTGTGGGGAATAGATGTTTTGCCTGCGGGCGTTGCCTGGCCACTGAGTTTGGTGGCATCGGTCGGGATCATCAATGCAATTAATCTGATTGATGGTGTCGACGGGCTTTCGTCGGGCTTCTGTATCATGGCCTGTATTCTTTTCGGGGTGATGTTTTATGGAGCAGGAGATCATGCCATGGCCGTTCTGGCGGCCGTTTCGGCCGGAGCCCTGCTGCCGTTCTTTTTTCACAATGTGTTTGGCCGCACGTCGAAGATGTTTATCGGTGACGGCGGAACCCTCGTGTTGGGTGTCGTAATGTCGGTATTTGTGATGCGCCTGTTGCAACGCCAGACGCCCTGCGCGGTATTTGTCGGACAGGGCGTCGGTCTTGTTCCCTTCGCGCTGGCGGTGCTGGCCGTACCCGTTTTCGATACGTTGCGCGTGATGACGGCACGTATGGCTGGCGGCCACTCTCCCTTTCGTCCCGACAAGACCCATCTGCACCACCTCTTCATTGGATTGGGCTTTTCGCATGCAGGTACTACAGCAGTCGTCCTGGGACTCAATATTTTGGTATTGCTGGCGTGGTGGATCGCCTGGCTGGCTGGTGCGACGATCAATTTCCAGATGTATGTGGTGTTGGTCATGGGAATAGCCGTGACGTCGGGGGTCTATTATGGGTTGCACCACCTTAGGCCGCGACAACGGCTCTATCGATTGTTGCATCGCTGGGGGCATTGGACCCACGGTGAGCGAACGGGAATGGTGCTGTGGTTGCAGCGGGTAATGGATCGGATGTAGTCCGTTGCGGGGCGGGTGTCGTCTGGATTACGGGCAATATAAACAACAGAGATTTACGATGGTAAATGATAACGCAAATTCACAGGGTGGTCATGCGGGCGGCTCTGGTCGTAAACAAGAGGTCGATGTGATCGATGTGCTGCGCAAACTGTGGTGCGGTCGCCTGTTTCTGATACGTTGGGGTGTCGTGGGCATTGTGGTCGGGTTGGTGATCGCCTTCAGCATCCCTAAGGAGTATACGACGGTGGTGAAATTGGCGCCCGAACTGAATAATGGGCAGTCGGCGCTGCGGGGATTGAGTGCCATGGCTTCGATGGCCGGGGTCGAACTTGGTGACGGAGCCTCGGCAGATGCCGTATCGCCGGAACTTTATCCCGAAATCGTGCAGTCGGTACCCTTCATGACCGAATTGTTCGATGTGGTGGTAACGGATTGCTCGGGAAACAACGTGCTATCCGTGGCAGACTATGTGGAAGATGCATTGCGTGAACCCTGGTGGAGCTGGCTGATGAAGTGGCCGAAACAGGCTGTCGGTTGGTGCGTGGGGCTTTTCGCAAAGGAGCAGGCCGCACGGGAATGCACCGATGGAACGAAGGTGGATCCCTTTTTTCTGACCGATACCCAGAACCGTGTGGTGCAGCAGTTGCAGGACCGGGTACGAGTCAGTGTCGATACGAAGACGCAGGTCGTCTCGCTCTCGGTGACGATGCAGGATCCGCTGGTATCGGCCACACTGACCGATACGGTTGTGCGGAATCTGCAGGACTATGTCACACAATACCGAACGAACAAGGCGCGGCATGACCTGGAGTTTACCCAGCAACTCTACGATGAGGCGCGGCAAAGTTATTATGCCTCACAGCAGCGCTATGCACGCTATATGGATCGGAACCAGGGGGTTGTGCGACGTACGTCGCGCACCGAGCAGGAGCGCCTGTCCAACGAGGCGGCATTGGCCTTCGAACTTTACAATCAGATGGCCCAGCAGTTGCAGCTGGCACGTGCCAAGGTGCAGGAGATGACTCCGGTGTATGTCGTGCTGCAGCCGGCTACCGTTCCGCTGCGGGCATCGAAACCCTCGAAAATACTTATTCTGATCGGATGTGTCATGCTGGCCGGAGTGAGTGCCTCGGCCTGGCTCTGCTTCGGAGCCGAGGGGTGGCGTGAGATTCGACGATCGCCGGGAGATCCCTCATGCAAAGTGCGGCCCAACGACGACGCAACGGCGTGAAATTGCGCAACAGCACGTTAAGTATAAATACGTATTTTTCCCAAATTGATGACCTTCTTCAACCTTTCGAAACAAACCTTTTCGTATTTTTGTGTTGTTTTATTAAGGTAAAAGCCAAATAAATGGTTGATTTTCAGAAGGTCCCTTCACCGTGCTATGTGCTCGACGAAGAACTGCTCGAGCAAAATCTGGCAATAATCGACAACGTGCGTGCTGCCACCGGTGCCGAAATCATCGTCGCACTCAAGGCGTGCGCCATGTGGCGCATCTTTCCCGAATTGGCCCGCCATTCCGACGGCGCAACGGCCAGTTCAGCTGCCGAAGCACGACTCGTCTACGAGAAATATGGCCGTCCGGCTCATACCTATGCTCCGGTCTACACGGACCGCAACATCGAAGAGATCCTTCGCTGCAGTGATCATATTACGTTCAACTCCATCGATCAGTTCGAACGTTTCGGTCCGATGGCCATCTTGCGGGGCATCTCGTGTGGCCTGCGGATTAATCCGGAATATTCGCCCGTCGAGACCGATCTGTACAATCCTTGTGTGCCCGGATCGCGCCTGGGCATTCCGGCCGAAGCGCTGACCGATCTGCCCGATGGAATCGAGGGGCTGCATTTCCATGTGCTGTGCGAGTCGCGCCCGCACCACCTCCGACTGGCACTTGAGGCCGTTGAAGAGCGTTTCGGTCGTTTCCTCGATCGAATCAAGTGGCTCAACATGGGAGGAGGCCATCTGATGACCCATGCGGAGTACGATTGCGACGAATTGATCGAGTTGCTCAATGCGTTCAAGGCCCGCCATCCCCATCTGCGGTTGATCCTTGAACCGGGCAGCGCCTTCACGTGGCGGACGGGATATCTTGTCTCGACTGTCGAGGATATCGTCGAGAACGGAGGCGTACATACAGCCATGCTCGACGTGTCGTTTGCGTGCCACATGCCCGATTGCCTCGAAATGCCCTACAAACCGGCAATTATCGGCGCACACGATCCGATGGATGGCGAGAAACGCTGGCGTATGGGCGGCAACAGTTGCCTGGCCGGCGACTATTACGGAGACTGGGCCTTCGACCACGAACTGAAACGCGGCGAACGCATCGTCTTCGAGGATATGATCCATTACACGATGGTCAAGACCACGATGTTCAACGGCGTGGCCCACCCTTCGATCGCTATCGCCCACCGCAACGGAGAGATCGAGATGGTGCGGGAGTTTGGTTACGAGGATTTCCGCGACCGCATGTCCTGATTCCGAATATCAAAACAAAAAAGAACAATAACCCAGCATGAAAGAATTTACACCGACTTCCTATACGCTCGAATGCGTCGCCACGGGACGCGAATTCGAGGACGAGGGATGGATGATCGAGGATCGCGAATGTCCCAAACCTTCGCTCATCCGCGCTAAATACGCCAAGAAACAACTCGAGCTCGGCCCGGCCGAACACGGTCTTTATCGCTTTGCAGACTGGCTGCCCGTGAAGCGGATGCTGGCCGGATCGTCGGCTCCCGTGACCTATAAGAGCAAAGGATTGGCTGGATACCTTGGATTGGAGAATCTCTATATCACGTTCAACGGATACTACCCTGCCATCGGGGCCACGATGACCACCTGCTCATTCAAGGAGACGGAAGCCTATTCGGTGTGTGCCCGTGCTGCCGAGGATGAGAAGCGCGTACTCGTCGTTGCTTCGGCCGGAAATACGGCCCGTGCCTTCGCCAAAGTGTGCTCCGACAACGGAATTCGGTTGTTGCTCTCCGTTCCGGCGGAAAATATCAATGCCCTGTGGTTCGAACAACCGCTCAACCCTTGTGTTAAGTTGATCTGCCCGGAGTATGGAGGCGACTATTTCGATGCCATCCGGCTGGGTGACATGGCATTGAAAAGCCCGAAGTTCTATGCCGAAGGAGGTGCCAAGAACATCGCACGCCGCGACGGTATGGCAACGACCGTGCTGTCGGCCGTAACGACCATCGGACGCATTCCCGACTATTACTTCCAGGCCGTGGGAAGCGGTACGGGGGCCATTGCGGCGTGGGAGGCCAACCAACGACTGATCGAGGACGGCCGCTTCGGAACGAACCTGATGAAACTGATGGTATCGCAGAATGCTCCCTTTGTGCCGATGTATGATGCCTGGCGTGTGGATTCACGCGACATGCTGCCGTGCGACGAGGACAAGATGCGTCGCAATGCCGAAATCATCGACGCCAAGGTGCTGTCGAACCGCCGCCCACCCTATGGTCTTGCAGGCGGTCTGTACGATGCCCTGAAGGCAACGGGCGGCGACGTAATGGTCTGCACCAACGCCCAGGCCCGCAAGGCCAAGGCGCTCTTCCGCGAGCTGGAGGGGGTTGACATCTATTCGGCTGCGGGCGTGGCGCTGGCTTCGCTCATCAAGTGTGTCGAAGCGGGCCGTATTGAGCCCGACGCCACGGTGATGCTCAACATTACGGGTGGTGGCGAAGAGCACTTCAAGGAGGGTAAGGAGTTGTGGTATCTGAAACCGAGCCACACCTTCTCGCTCGATCCCGATCCGGCCGATGTGGTGGCCAAGGTCGAGACCCTGTTCGATTGATCGGGGATTTTGTTTCAAGAAAAACGTGCGGTTCGGAGGAAGTCGTGCAACCGGAGCTTTCTTCGAACCGCCTTTTTTTACCATTTCAAATCAAAAACCAAACAAACAAGAAGATGAAAGAGATCCGAACGAAACAGCCTCAGGCTCGTTTCAGACGGTGGAGCCGCCAGGCCTGGGGGGCCTTTGCGAGCATGCACCGTTCCGTAACGATCGGGGTACTCGCCGTTTCGATGTCGCTCTTCTTGCCCAAGGCGGTTAAGGCGCATGACGTCACGGCCGACTCGCTCACCTACAGCAAAGTGCTGCAGATAGACGAAGTCGGGGTGACAGGCACCCTGGCGGTGCCCACGCGCAGCGTCATGCCGCCCACCTCACTCTTCGACCGGAAAGCCGAAGCGGCAGCTCCTCTCCAGACTCTGGAGGCGGCCCTGCGCCTGGCTCCCGGCGTCGATGTCCGCGAGCGAGGGGGCAAGGGGGTTCAGGCCGACATCTCGATCCGGGGAGGCTCCTTCGACCAGACGATGGTCCTGCTTAATGGAATTAACTTTACGGATGCCCGTACGGGTCATCAGTCCCACTCGCTGCCGGTCGACCTCGACTGCATTGCGGGCGTCGAACTGATCGACGGCGTGACGGGTGTCGGTGCATATGCCGGTGCCGTCAATATCCGTACAGCACCGCTCCACCCCACTTATCTGCGTTTGGAGGGCACGGGCGGTCAGTATGGATATGCCTACGGCAATCTGTCGGGGGCAATTACGCGGGGCCGATTCTCGCTCTTTGCGGCGGGTTCGTACCGACGCAGCGACGGTTATATGCACAATACCGATTTTGCCAATTGGAACGGCTTCGTGCGTATGAACTACGATTCGGAGCGGGCTGGATTTTTCGACTTCCAGGCCGGATATCAGAAGCGCGATTTCGGCTCCAACGGTTTCTATGCAGCCTACAACCCCGATCAGTTCGAAGCGACGGAGACCGTACTGGGTTCACTCCGCTGGGTGAAGAGGTTCGGCGCCGTGACGCTTAACAGTTCGGTCAGCTACCGCAAGAATTTCGACCGGTATGACTGGATGCGCGGCACACCGATGAACTATCACAATACGGACAACGTCGGTGCTGAGGTGTGGGCTGATTACGATTGGCACTGGGGCCGTACGTCACTCGGTGGGGACTATGCCTATAACCACATCTACAGTACGAACCTCGGCGATGTATTGTCCGAGCACCATGGCAAGTACACGCATGCCGGCGAGCGCCACGTGGGCAACTTCTGGTTGCGTCACAACAAACAGTGGCGTCGGTTCGATGTGTCGGGATCGGTCGGCATCAGCACCTCACACTATGGAACTTCGTCGCTGTGGAACATCTCGGGCGGCTATCGTCCGATTGCGGCACTGCGTATCGGCGCGGGCGTGGCACAGTCGATGCGTCTACCGACCTTCACCGACCTCTATTACTCCTCGCCGGCTCAGATCAACAACCTCGACCTCGGCCCCGAGCATGCCATCACCTATCGGCTCAATGTCGATTATGCGTGCAACGGCTGGAGCGCCGCGGCAGATCTCTTCTATCGGGACGGGCGCGACATCATCGACTGGGTCTGGCGCCCCGATATGGGCAACAAGTGGCACTCGGAGCAGTCGAGCCGCCTGGGAACGGTCGGCGTGAGCGTGAACGGAAGCCGTACGTGGGATACGGGATTCGTGCGTCGCGTGATGTTGTCGTACGGCTATCTGCACTCGGACCGACGGGGTGATGTACAGGTGTCGAGTTCGATGGACTACATGCGGCACAAAGCTGCCGCCTCGTTGAAATTCCGTTTCCTGAGACGTTGCTCGCTCGTGGTGACGGGGGCGCTCTTCGATCGTTACGGCGGCTATACGGCCTATCTGCGTGACGAGAACGGCGCGTTGCTGACGGACGACACGGGTGCCATGGTGACCGAAATGCGCGACTTTAAGCCCTACTTCCTGTTGGATGCCCGTCTGTCCTGGGAGAAAGGGTGTTGCAAGATATACGTCGATGCCACGAACCTCACCGATACCGACTATTTCGACTTCGGAGGTATTGCCCTGCCCGGGCAGTGGTTTACGGCAGGAGCCGTGATTACGATTGGCAGCTAAAAGCAGTCAATCGATCTTTTATCCGGTTGCTTTCGCAGGGGCCGACGACCAAGCCAGGTCGTCGGCCCCTGTCCGTTCCGATGAAGTTAGGGCTCGTTTTTTTGAGGGGTAAATCGCACTTTCCGCGGCGATTCGTGCGGCAGTTTGCCGATTTTTTGTTACATTTGAGGTCGGGAAATTCCCATCTGACTCGTATGTAAAAAATCTATAAACAACCAAACGGACCTATCATGGAAAAACGTATCGTAGAATGCGTACCCAATTTCAGCGAGGGGCGCGACAAAAACATCATCCGGCAAATCACGTCAGCCATCGAGGCGGTTGAAGGCGTCAAACTGCTCGACGTCGATCCCGGCGAGGCGACCAACCGTACGGTCGTGACGTTCGTCGGGGCACCCGAGGCGGTGCTCGAAGCTGCCTATGCCGGCGTGAAGAAGGCCTCCGAGCTGATCGACATGTCGAAACACCACGGTGCTCACCCGCGTATGGGGGCAACGGATGTACTGCCGCTTATTCCCATCGCCGGAATCACGCTGGCCGAGTGCGCCGAGTTGGCCCGCGGACTGGCCAAGCGCATCGCCGATGAACTGCACATCCCGACCTACTGCTACGAGGAGGCCGCCTTTACACCGGCACGCCGTAATCTGGCTGTCTGCCGTAAGGGCGAGTACGAAGCCCTGCCCGATCGTATGACCCGTCCGGAGGAGGCGCCCGACTTCGGTGCGCGCGCATTCGACGAGGGCATTGCCCACACGGGTGCTACGGCTGTCGGAGCCCGCGACTTCCTGATTGCAGTCAACTATAACCTCAATACCACCTCGACGCGCCGCGCCAATGCTATCGCATTCGATGTACGTGAGAAGGGACGTCCCGTGCGCGAAGGCGGCTCGCCCGTGGGCAAGCCCCTCAAGGACGAGAAGGGTAACACGATCATGCAGCCCGGAACGCTGAAGGCGACAAAGGCCATCGGCTGGTACATCGAGGAGTATGGTATCGCCCAGGTGTCAATGAACATCACGAACATCTCCGTAACGCCGCTGCATGTGGCCTTCGATGAGGTGTGCCGTGCGGCCAACGCCCGCGGTCTGCGTGTGACGGGTACCGAGATTGTCGGCCTGATCCCGAAGCGTGCGCTGATCGATGCCGGCAAGTACTTCCTCAAGAAACAACAGCGTTCGACGGGTATCTCCGAGGCCGAAATCATCAAGATTGCCATCAAGTCGATGGGCCTCAGCGACCTGAAGCCCTTCAAGCCCGAAGAGAAGGTGATCGAGTATCTGCTCGAAGCCGACAATCAGGGCAAGAAACTCGTTGACCTGACCTGCGACGGTTTTGCCGAGGAGACGGCCAGCGAATCGCCCGCGCCGGGCGGTGGCTCGATCTCGGCCTACATGGGTGCACTGGCTGCGGCACTCGGCACGATGGTGGCCAACCTCTCGTCGCACAAGGCCGGTTGGGATGCCCGCTGGGAGGAGTTCTCGAATTGGGCCGACAAGGGGCATGCGCTGATGCGTGAACTGCTCCACCTGGTAGACGAGGACACCGAAGCATTCAATCGCATCATGGCTGTATTTGCCATGCCCAAGTCGACCGACGAGGAGAAGGCTGCCCGCAGTGCTGCCCTCGAGGAGGCAACGCTCTACGCTACGCAGGTGCCCTTGCGCACGATGCAGACCGCATACAAGACCTTTGAGGTAGTGAAGGCGATGGCCGAGATCGGCAACCCGAACTCTGTGTCGGATGCCGGTGTAGGTGCTCTGGCCGCCCGTAGTGCCGTACTCGGCGCCTGCCTCAATGTGAAGATCAACGCCGCCGGTCTTAAGGATCGTACCGTGGCCGACAAGCTGGTGGCCGATGCCGTGGCTCTGGCTGCCGATGCCGAGCAGATGGAGCGCGAGGTACTCGAAATCGTTGAAAGCAAAATCAAATAATCGACCCCATATATGACACTGCAGGAGTTTCAGAACGATATTCGTGCGGGTATCCCCGATGTGCTGCCCGCCGCCAAACCCTATGACAAGCAGATCAACCACGCTCCGCGCCGCAAGGACATCCTGACGCCCGAGGAGAAGGTGCTCGCCATCCGCAATGCGTTGCGTTACTTCCCGGCCAAGCACCACGCCACGTTGGCCAAGGAGTTTGCCGAGGAGCTGCGCAAGTACGGACGTATCTACATGTACCGTCTGCGTCCCGACTACGAGATGTATGCCCGTCCGATCGACGAGTATCCCCACAAGTCGCGCCAGGCAGCAGCCATCATGATGATGATCCAGAACAACCTGGACAAGGCCGTGGCACAGCATCCGCACGAATTGATTACCTACGGCGGCAATGGTGCCGTCTTCCAGAATTGGGCTCAGTACCGCCTCACGATGAAGTACCTGTCGGAGATGACCGACGAGCAGACCCTCGTGATGTATTCGGGCCACCCGCTGGGCCTCTTCCCGTCGCATAAGGATGCCCCGCGCGTCATCGTGACGAACGGTATGGTCATTCCCAATTACTCGAAACAGGACGACTGGGAGCGCTTCAACGCCCTCGGCGTATCGCAGTACGGACAGATGACGGCCGGCTCCTATATGTATATAGGCCCTCAGGGTATTGTCCACGGCACGACCATCACGGTGATGAATGCCGCACGCAAGCGTTTCCGCGAGGGACAGACCGATGCCCGCGGCATGCTCTTCGTTTCGTCGGGTCTCGGCGGCATGTCGGGTGCTCAGCCCAAGGCCGGCAATATCTCGGGCGTGGTGAGCGTCGTGGCCGAAATCAACCCCAAGGCTGCGCAGAAGCGCTACGACCAGGGCTGGGTCGATGAGTTGCACGATTCGCTCGACGAGCTGATTCCGCGTATCCGTAAGGCCGTGGCCGACAAGGAGATCGTATCGATGGCCTACGTCGGCAACGTAGTAGACTTGTGGGAGCGTCTGGCTGCGGAGGATATCCGTGTCGACCTGGGCTCGGACCAGACCTCGCTGCACAACCCCTGGGCCGGCGGGTACTACCCCGTGGGGCTCAGCTACGAGGCATCGAACAAGATGATGGCCGAGGAGCCCGTCCGCTTTAAGGAGTGCGTGCAGGAATCACTGCGCCGCCAGATTAAGGCCATCAACAAGTTGGCCGAACGCGGCATGTACTTCTTCGACTACGGCAATGCCTTCCTGCTGGAGTCGTCGCGCGCCGGTGCCGAAGTAATGGGTCAGGGCGGACGCTTCCGCTACCCCTCCTACGTGCAGGATATCATGGGCCCGATGTTCTTCGACTACGGCTTCGGACCGTTCCGTTGGGTGTGTGCTTCGGGAAAACCCGAGGACCTCGAACTGACGGACCGTCTGGCCGCCGAGGTGCTTGAGGAGATTCGTCGCACGGCACCGGCCGACATCTGCGGTCAGCTGGATGACAACATCCATTGGATCCGTGAGGCCGGCAAGAACAAGCTGGTGGTCGGTTCACAGGCCCGCATCCTCTATGCCGATTCGGAGGGACGTACGAAGATCGCCCTGGCCTTCAACGAGGCCATCCGTGACGGCCGTCTGTCGGGTCCCGTCGTACTGGGACGCGACCACCACGACGTATCGGGTACCGATTCACCCTATCGCGAGACGTCGAATATCTACGACGGTTCGAACCTTACGGCCGATATGGCCGTGCAGAACGTCATCGGAGACTCGTTCCGAGGCGCTACGTGGGTCTCGATCCACAACGGCGGCGGTGTCGGCTGGGGCGAGGTAATCAACGGCGGGTTCGGCATGGTGATCGACGGCTCGGACGATTCGGCCCGCCACATCCGCGAGATGTTGCTGTGGGATGTGAACAACGGCATCGCCCGCCGCAGCTGGGCCCGTAATGAAGGTGCCATCGCAGCAATCAAACGCGAAATGGAGCGTACGCCCGGACTGCAGGTGACGCTGCCCAACATCGCCGATGAGACCCTCGTTCGCAAGGCTCTGGAAGAGAAAAAGTAAACCCAATTCCGCAAACAACAAACGATACTTACATAGATGATTCATCATATCAGCGCCGACCACCTCACCGTGGAGCGCGTCGAGGAGATCCTCACTCAAAACTACCAGCTGGCATTGAGCGACGAGGCTCGGGCCCGCATCCAGAAATGCCGCGACTACCTTGATCGCAAGGCCCAGAATACGGAACGCCCGATTTATGGCGTGACAACGGGTTTCGGCTCGTTGTGCAACGTTTCGGTCGGTCGTGACGAGCTGGCTCAGTTGCAGAAAAATCTCGTTATGTCGCATTCGTGCGGTACGGGCGAGCGCGTCCCGTCGGAGATTGTCAAACTGATGCTTTTCCTGAAAGCTCAGTCGCTCTCGTACGGCTATTCGGGTGCTCAGGTGGCTACGGTCGAACGCCTGCTCGATTTCTTTAACCACGACATCCTGCCCGTTGTCTATCAGCAGGGCTCGCTCGGTGCTTCGGGCGACCTCGCTCCGCTGGCTCACATGACGCTGCCGTTGCTCGGCCTGGGCGAGGTGGAATACAAGGGCTCCGTACGTCCGGCAGCCGAGGTGCTTGCCGAAATGGGATGGAAACCTATTGAACTGCAATCGAAAGAGGGCCTCGCTCTGCTTAATGGCACGCAGTTTATGGCCGCATTTGGCGTCTGGTCGCTCATCAAGGCCAAGCATCTGAGCCGCCAGGCCGATATGATCGGAGCCATGTCGCTCGACGCTTTCGACGGACGCATCGAGCCCTTTGCCGATAATGTCCATTTGATCCGCGCTCACAAGGGACAGCTCGAAACGGCCCGCGCGTTCCGCCGTCTGCTCGAGGGCAGCGAACTGATTGCCCGTCCCAAGAAGCATGTGCAGGACCCCTACTCGTTCCGCTGCATCCCGCAGGTACATGGCGCATCGAAGGACACGATTGCCTATGTCGAAAGCGTACTGACAACCGAGATCAATGCCGCAACAGATAACCCGACGGTCTTCCCCGACGAGGATGTGGTTGTTTCGGCCGGCAACTTTCACGGGCAACCCATCGCCCTGGCAATGGATTTTCTGGCCATTGCCGTGGCCGAACTGGGCAACATTTCGGAGCGCCGCACCTACAAACTGATCTCGGGTGCACGTGAACTGCCCAACTTCCTGGTGAAAAATCCGGGTCTGAACAGCGGTTTCATGATCCCGCAGTATACGGCCGCTTCGATTGTCAGCCAGACGAAGGGACTCTGCTGGCCCGCGTCGGTCGACTCGATTCCCTCGTCGCAAGGCCAGGAGGATCATGTGAGCATGGGCTCGAATGCCGCTACGAAATTGTGGCGCGTGGTGTTGAATACGGAGCGCGTGCTGGCCATTGAGCTCTTCAATGCAGCTCAGGCCCTCGATTTCCGTCGCCCGCTGCACTCGTCTCCGGCCATCGAATCGATGCACGAGGCCTATCGCAAGTGTGTGCCTTTCATCGAGAACGATGAGGTGATGTATCCGCACATCGAGTCGTCGATCCAGTTCCTGCGTACGTTATGAGCAAGTTGCTGATTCGGAATATTGCACAGATTGTCGGTATCCGGCCCGCAGACGTTGAACGCGTCTGCGGTGCCGAGATGGCCGAACTGCCCTCGCTGGAAAACAGTTGGCTGCTGACGGATGGCGACCGTATTGCAGCCTATGGCTCCATGCCCGTGCCGAACGACGTAGTGGCTGACGAGGTGATTGATGCCGAGGGGGGAATGCTCTTCCCGTCGTTCTGCGACTCGCATACCCATCTGGTTTATGCCGGCAGTCGTGAGCAGGAGTTTTTGGATAAGATCAACGGTTTGAGTTACGAGGAGATTGCCCGCCGTGGCGGAGGTATTCTCAATTCGGCCGACCGGTTGCATGAGGCCAGCGAAGACGACCTGTATGAACAGGCCATGGCTCGCATACGTGAGATCATCGCCATGGGTACCGGCTGCGTCGAGATCAAGAGTGGATATGGCCTTTCGACCGAGGATGAGTTGAAGATGCTGCGCGTTATCCGCCGCATCCGCGAATCGTCGCCGATTGCCGTACGTGCAACCTTCCTCGGTGCACACGCCGTGGCCCGAAGCTACATCGGCCGTCAGTCGGAGTATGTCGATCTGGTATGCCGGGAGATGATCCCTGCCGTTGCGCGCGAAAGGCTGGCCGACTTCGTGGATGTATTCTGCGATGAGGGCTTCTTCACGGTGGAGGAGACCGAACGCATCATGCGTGCCGGAGCGGAATATGGCCTCGTGCCGAAGATTCATGCCAATGAGCTGGCTGTTTCGGGCGGTGTGCAAATCGGTGTGAAATGCGGCGCATTGTCGGTCGACCACCTGGAGCGGATGGACCAGGCGGCAATCGATGCCCTGAGCGGTTCGCGCACGATGCCCACGATGTTGCCTGGGGCCGCCTTCTTCCTGGGTATGAGCTATCCTCCGGCCCGTGAGATGATTCAGGCCGGATTGGGTGTGGCTTTGGCTTCGGATTACAATCCCGGATCATCGCCTTCGGGTAATATGCGAATGGTCGTTTCGCTGGCCTGCATCCGCATGCGTATGACGCCGGCCGAAGCAATCAATGCTGCCACCCTGAACAGTGCCTATGCCATGGGTATGAGCCGGGAGTATGGATCGATTACGGTGGGTAAAAAGGCCAACTTTTTCCTGACGCGCCCCATGCCGTCGCTGGCATTCTTCCCGTACGCGTACACGACGCCACTGATCCGACGGGTTTTCCTGCAGGGCAAGGAGGTGCAATAACGTCTTATTTGTGACAAAATCGGCATTGAACACCCTGTGGAGGTGAGAAGATCCTTCCGTGTCGGTTGTAACACAAGGAAAAAGTTCTATCTTTGTCCGCAATATAGGTGTTGCGTAAAATGCGGACGGAATGGTCCGCGGAACGAGGTGAGGCTATGCCGCACGACAGCAGACCTGGAAAGGATGAAATACAACCAAATTACTATAATTTGACCGCAATATGAAAGGCATTGTGCTGGCCGGTGGGTCGGGGACGCGTCTCTATCCCATCACGAAAGGTGTGAGCAAACAATTGCTCCCGATCTACGATAAACCGATGGTCTATTATCCCATCTCGGTGCTGATGCTCGCCGGAATTCGCGACATCCTGATTATCTCGACTCCGAATGATCTGCCCGGATTCAAACGGTTGTTGGGCGATGGGTCGGACTTCGGGGTGCATTTTGAGTATGCCGAACAGCCCTCGCCCGATGGCCTGGCGCAAGCATTCATCATCGGCGAGCAGTTCATTGGTCAGGACAATGTGTGCCTTGTGCTCGGAGACAATATCTTTCATGGCGCCGGCCTCACGGGCCACCTGCGTGAAGCCGTGCGCAATGCCGAGGAGGAGAAGAAGGCAACCGTGTTCGGTTACTGGGTCGATGACCCCGAACGTTATGGCGTTGCCGAGTTCGACAAGGAGGGCAATTGCCTCTCGATTGAAGAGAAACCGGCCCATCCGAAATCGAACTACGCGGTCGTGGGGCTTTACTTCTACCCGAACAAGGTCGTGGAGGTGGCCAAACACATCAAACCGTCGTCACGTGGCGAACTGGAGATTACGACGGTCAATCAGGAGTTCCTGCGCGATGGTGAACTGAAGGTCAAGACCCTCGAACGCGGCTTTGCCTGGCTTGATACGGGTACGCACGATTCGTTGGCCGAGGCTTCGATTTTCGTCGAGGTGATCGAGAAGCGTCAGGGACTTAAAATCGCCTGTCTGGAAGGAATTGCCTACCGTCAGGGATGGATCTCGGAAGAGAAGATGCGCGAAGTGGCCCAGCCGATGATCAAGAATCAGTACGGTCAGTACCTGCTGAAGGTAATCGACGAATTGAAACGGTAACAAACTATCAAGATAGGGAGAATGAAGGTTCTAAAGACGGAGATAGATGGTGTCGTAATCATCGAACCCGATCTCTTCGGAGATGAGCGCGGGTATTTCTTCGAAAGTTATTCGCAAGCCAAGTTCGATGCCGCAGTGCGCCCCGTGCGTTTCGTGCAGGACAACGAATCAAAATCGAAATACGGCGTTTTGCGTGGACTCCACTTCCAGAAGGGGAAGGCTGCCCAATCGAAACTCGTTCGCGTGGTTAGAGGTCGGGTGCTCGATGTGGCGGTGGATATCCGTCGCGGATCGCCTACATTCGGACGCTACGTGGCCGTGGAGCTCTCGGATGAAAACAAACGCCAGTTCTTTGTGCCCCGCGGTTTTGCTCACGGTTTCTCGGTGCTGAGTGAGGAAGCGGTTTTTCAATATAAATGCGACAACCTCTATGCGCCGCAGGCGGAGGGTGCTATTGCGTGGGACGATCCCGATATCGGAATTGACTGGTGGCTCAATCCGGCAGACGTCATCCTCTCACCCAAAGACAAGATGCATCCGCGCCTGAAAGATGCCGAAGAGTTGTTCGACTACAAAACGGATTACTATGCTTAACATACTGGTTACGGGGGCTAACGGCCAACTCGGTAACGAAATGCGACGATTGGGCCCCGAATCGAAAAATCGCTACCTGTTCACCGATGTCGCGGAGCTGGATATTACGGATGCCGACGCCGTGCGCCGTATGGTGCGTGAGGAGCGGATCCACGTTATCGTGAACTGCGCGGCCTATACGAATGTCGACAAGGCTGAGGAGGATGAGGTTACGGCAGACCGCCTCAATCATCTGGCTCCGGCAAACCTGGCCGTTGCGGCCAAAGAGGCAGGAGCAACACTCATTCATGTCTCAACGGACTATGTCTTCCAGGGGGATGCACATCTTCCTTATGACGAAACCGCCGCATGCAATCCGCTGGGTGCCTATGGACGAACGAAATACGCAGGTGAAGCAGCGATTGAACAATCCGGATGCAAATACCTGATTTTCCGCACGGCATGGCTCTATTCCGAATTTGGAAATAATTTTGTGAAGACGATGTTGCGCCTCACCGCTGAGCGCGAACGGTTGACCGTAGTTTTCGATCAGGTAGGCACCCCGACCTATGCGGCCGATCTGGCCCGCGTGCTCTTCGACCTCATTGAACGCGAAGCTTTTGTCGGAAATGAGGGCATTTATCATTATACGGACGAAGGAGTCTGCTCATGGTATGATTTCGCTCACGAAATTGCCCGCATAGCCGGACACACGAAGTGTGATATCCAGCCCTGCCATTCGTGGGAATATCCCTCGAAGACGAAACGCCCCGCGTTCTCGGTGCTCGACAAATCCAAGGTCAAGAAGACCTTCGGCTGCACGATCCCCCATTGGCGTGATGCCCTGATTGCATGCATGAACAGACTCAATTATTGAGACAGATAATTCCACAACACATGAAACGAAATATTCTGATCACCGGCGGTGCCGGCTTCATCGGGTCGCACGTGGTGCGGCTCTTTGTCACGAAATATCCCGACTACCGGATTGTCAATCTCGACAAGTTGACCTATGCGGGCAATCTGGCCAATCTGCGCGACATCGAGGATCGACCCAACTACGTGTTCGAAAAGGCCGACATCTGCGATTTCGATACCGTTTGCGAGATTTTCCGCAAGTACGATATCGACGGCGTGATCCATCTGGCAGCCGAAAGTCACGTCGATCGTTCGATCAAGGATCCGTTTACCTTTGCCAAAACCAATGTCCTCGGTACCCTCTCGCTGTTGCAGGCTGCAAAAAATTACTGGAACGGCAATTGGGACGGGAAGCGTTTCTACCACATCTCCACCGATGAGGTGTACGGGGCCTTGCAGTTTGATGGAACGCTCTTCACGGAGCAGACCAAATACGATCCGCACTCACCCTACTCGGCGTCGAAGGCTTCTTCGGACCATTTCGTGCGTGCATTCCATGATACGTACGGCATGCCGACCATCGTGACCAACTGTTCGAACAACTACGGCCCCTATCAGTTCCCCGAGAAATTGATCCCGCTCTTTATCAACAACATCCGTCACGGACGTCCGCTTCCCGTCTACGGTAAGG
>CALUII010000022.1 GCA_944320665.1 uncultured Alistipes sp.
AAATAGGGATAAAATTTGCAACATGCAAGTGCAAACGTTACAAATACGTTGCAAAAACGCGCCTCGAAGGGAGATTTGAGAATTCGGAAAATTTTTCTCTGCGTCGCTGTAAATTGCTGATTACTAGTGTTTTTATTCTTAGATTTTCTGGATTTTGCTGCGTCAAGTTACTTTCCGATGCAGAACTTTGAGAAGATATTTCCGAGTATTTCGTCTGTGGTGATCTCGCCGGTGATTGTTCCCAGATAATAGAGTACACTGCGCAACTCCTCGCTCAGCAGATCGGTCGATAGGTGCTGATCCAGCCCCTCGAGCGCTCGACTCAACGAAAGATGTGCCGAGGCGAGTGCCTCGTAATGACGCGCCGACGAAACGACCGTGTCTCCCTGATACAAGCGTTCCGTATCTACCGCCTTGCGCAGCGCCTTGCGCAGTGCCTCCATGCCTTTCCCCTCACGTGCCGAAAGGCCGATTGCACCGACCGGTAGCGTCAGGTCCGGGCATCGATCCATCTTGTTGACAACTTCGATTGTATGTTGTGCTCCTCCAGGCGGCACTTGCACTTCCTCCTCCCGTACGGAAGCACTGCCAAGCGCTTCCGCATCGTGCATGTGGATCAGAATCTGTGCCCGGGCGATGGCTGCACGTGTGCGTTCGATCCCCATCTGTTCCAGACGATCATTGGTCCTCCGGAGCCCTGCCGTATCGATGAATCGAAACAGCACGCCATCGATGTCAACCGTCTCCTCGATGGCATCGCGCGTTGTGCCGGCAATCTCCGAAACCATGGCGCGCTCCTCGCCCAGCAGGCGATTCAGCAGGGTGGACTTGCCGACGTTCGGAGCACCGACCAGTGCCACGGCCACGCCCCGTTTGAGGGCATTGCCCAGTGAGAAGGAGTCGCGCAGGCGTTGGATCTCCGTGTCGAGTCGTTGCATCGTGAGGCGCAGTTCACTTCGGTCGGCAAATTCAACATCCTCTTCCGAGAAATCGAGTTCGAGTTCCAGCAGCGACATCAGGTGTACGAGCTCCTCACGCAGCGCCTTGAGTGCATCCGAGTATCCGCCGCGCATCTGTGCCGAGGCCAGGGCGTGGGCCGTTTGCGACGACGAGGCGATCAGGTCGGCAACGGCCTCGGCCTGTGACAGATCCATGCGTCCGGCCAGAAAGGCCCGTTCGGTGAACTCTCCGGGGCGGGCCATGCGGGCCCCGGCCCGGAGCGAGAGGCGCAGCACCTCGGAGACGATGTACGACGAGCCGTGGCAGGAGATCTCGACGACATCTTCCCCCGTGTAGGAGTGCGGCGTGCGGAAGACCGAAACCACGACGTCGTCTATGATGCGTTCGCGCTGCTGCGGTCTGATGTCGGCCGACGTCGTGCGTTCGACGTCCTGCTCCGATGAACCGGACTCCGGTTCATCGGACGTGTCGACGATGCGTCCGTAATGGAGCGTGTAGGGTTGGGCCTGGGCAAGCGGCCTGCGGCCCCGGAAGATGCGGTCACAGACCGCTAGGGCCTCGTCGCCGCTGAGGCGGATGACGGCCAGTGCCCCGCCCGATGCCGTGGCCGGAGCTACGATGGTGTCGTGTGCCGAAGGAGTCATCGATTGTGGGTTTTACGTATCTCTTTTGAGCGGCGTGAGGCTATCGGCCCTCGATGCGGAGGCGTTGGCCGAGGCGCAGGCGGTCGGGATTCTTGATGCCGTTCCAGCGCATCAACTGCGAGGTCGTTACGCGGTAGCGTCGGGCGATGGCGCCGAGCGTGTCGCCGCGTTTTACGGTATAGTACGTGACACGATGTTCCTGGATCTTCTTCTGGAGGTTGGCCGGATTGATGTACTCCTTCAGGTAGGCCGAATCCTTGGCAAAGATCGAGTCTTGTTGGGCGATGTAGCTCGAGATGTATCGCAACGGCAGGACGACCGTGTAGCTTTTGGTCGTTGCGGGGATGATGTCCATCTTGTATTGCGGGTTGAGCTGCCGGAGCGTCTCCATCGGAATGTCGAGTGTCGAGGCGATCTGTCCGAGGTGCATCAGGCGATCCACGCGGATCGTGTCCGTTGCGATGGGCATGGGCGGCTCGGTGGGTTCGATGTTATGCAGTCGGTGGTAGGCATAGGCATAGGTGGCGCCGATGAAGGCCGGCACGTAACCTCGGGTTTCGCGGGGCAGGTATTCGTAGATGTCCCAGAACGAGCGGCAATCGCCGCCGGCGCGTGCGATGGCCTTGTTCACGTTGCCCGGGCCGCAGTTGTAGGCGGCAATGGCCAGTGTCCAGTCGTGGTAGATGTTGTAGAGATCGCGCAGATAGCGGCATGCGGCACGCGTGGAGCGTACGGGCGAGCAACGTTCATCGATCAGCGAGTTGATCTCCAGTCCGTATGCCTTTCCCGTGGCGGGCATGAACTGCCAGAGTCCGAGGGCGCCCATGGGGGAGAGGGCCGTGGGAGAGAGGGCCGATTCGATGATGGGCAGGGCGCGCAGCTCGACCGGCAGACCGGCCTTGATGAGCTCCTCCTCGATGATCGGGAAGTAGTATTGCGACAGGCCGAGGATTCGGCTGATGGTTCCCGTGTTGGCACTGACGTATCGGTCGATGTACCCCTTGACGATCGGGTTGTAGCAGAGCGGCACGGGGGATACGAGGTCCTTCAGCCGTTGTACGTAGACCGAATCCGGTGTTTTGTCCGCAGCGATGGCCGAGGCTATGGTTGCCGAATCGAGGTTGATGTAGTCGTTGAAGAAGGTTTCGTAGGAGGCCAGTGCCTGGCGTTCGCTCCAGACGGCCAGCAACGAATCGATCTGTTCGGGATTGAGGTCTGTTGCCGGTTTGGGCATCGGCCGCCGGGTCACTCGTCCCGTTTCGGGATGGGACATCTGCTCCGCCTGCTCCTGGGATTCGGTAGTCGGGTTCGCATGCTGTTGGGTTTCGGTATTTTCGCTTTTGGCCTTGCGGTTTTTGCGGGGGCGCCGTTCGAGAGCCGACGCCTGGGCTGCGCCGAGCGAAAAGATCAGAAGCAGGAGAAGTACTTTTTTCATGGGAGGGTCAGAAGTTGATGCTCATATTGAATCCGAAGATGGGGCGGTTGCCCCCCTCGGCGGGAATATACGAAAGATCGACCAGCGGTTCGAGGTTCATCGACAGGTCGTCCGAGATGTCGTAGTCCTTGAGGTGCGCATCGACGTGTGCGTCGATGATCTGCAGTACGTAGATGCCGGCCGTGATGATAATACAGAGATCTCGGTTGCGTCGGTAGCTGTCCTTGTAGCTCTTCAGGGTGCTGGCCGGGACGCGTCCGTTGAATTCATCGGGTGAGCCGTTCGGATAGGCCTCGCGGTTGTTGTCGTAGGCGGTTCGGAGGCTGTATGCCTTTTTGAAGCGTTGGTATCCGCGGTTGTTCCAGTCGATGCAGTAGATCATCGAGGCGAATCCGCCCACGACAAATGGCACTTTCCAGTAGCTTTTGTTGTAGATTTGTCCGGCGCCGGGGCAGATGCAGGCCAGGGTGGTGGCCTTTTTCACATTGGAGACGTCGTTGGTCGAGTAGTTCACGGCCACGTCGCCCAGAAAATAGATGTACGAGGCAACCGTCAGGCCCAGATAGAGTTGCCGTCGCGTATTGCTTCGAATCATCTTCGTCTGCACCATGTCGAGGGCCGCATCGCGGTCCGTGCTCATGAGGGTTAGTCGGTCGTATGCCTTTTTGATGGGGCGATAGTGGTTGTTCTCGTGGATGAAGAGGGCCAGTCCCGTACCGAGTGTACCGTAGAGGATGGGAAGTTTCCAATATTGTTTGTTGTAGACCTGTCCGTATCCGGGGAGTACGGTCGAGATCCAGCAGACCTTCGAGAGCGACATCGAGTCGCGCATGAGCCAGCAGCCTCCTCTGCGGGTCGTATCGAGCAATACGGACTGGGAGCGGGCGAGTTCCTCTTCCCGGGATATGAGGGCGTTGTCGTCCTGAATGAGTCGTTCGATCCGGTAGACGAGGCTGTCCCCCGACAGCGTGTCGGCCACAAAGGCGGCGCGCAGTCCGAGCGAATCGAGTGCAAGCGTATCGGCCACGTAGACCAGCCGGCTGGCGGAGTCGATCGCAGCCACCATGCCTTCGGGCGGGGCCATGACGGCCGGCCTCAGTCCGAGCGAGTCGAGCGAGAGGGTGTCGGCCACATAGATCAGTCGGTCGGTGGGATCAAGTGCTGCGATGACTCCGGCAGGTGAGATCATCCGCCCGGTCGAATCGACCGAAAGAGGTTGTGAGCCATAGAGCAGCGAATCGGCCTCGAGGGCCAGTGTGCCCGTTCCGCATGCAAGGGTGTCGGGTTTGACCATCATTCCTTTGCGGATAATGGTTCGGGGGCCGCGACGGTTCTGGGCCAGCACCTCGTGCGGCAGGAGACAAACGACTGCACAAACGAGCAGCAACCAGGCCCACATGCCGTGACGTGCGGTTGTGTGTGTCGTGTACGCTTGGGCGTTCGGCGTCGCGGTCGGCACGGGGCAGGCCTCGGAGGAGGGTCTCCGAAGCGCAACGTCATGAGACGAACGTGGGGGGCTTATCCTGCGGCTCTCCTTCATGGCAGCTCTCTCTGTCTTGACTTTATGGTTTGTCGTTCGGTTGGGGGCTTATTGGTTGCGGTCGGCGAAGCGGGCCAGAATCTTTTCGATCTGCGAGTCGTCGTCGAATCCGATGACGATCTTGCCGCCGCCGTTCTTCGAGCGGCGGATGCTGATCTGCTCCGTGAAGAGTTTCTCGAGCTGTTCGACCAGTTTGGCATAGCTTTCGGGATACTCTTCCTCTTCGGACGGTTCGGCCTGTTGTGCGGCCTTTTCGGCCAGCGACCGCACGAGTTCCTCGACCTGGCGTACCGAGAGCTCCTTGCGGATGCAGCGCTTCAATACGCGGAGTTGTTCATTCTCCGGAGCGCCGGCGATGGCCTTGGCGTGTCCCATCGAGATGAGCCCCTCCTTCAGGGCGAGTTGCACCTCGTCGGGCAGCTTCAGCAGACGCATGTAGTTCGAGACGGTCGAACGTTTCTTTCCGACCTTCTCCGAGAGGGCATCCTGCGTGAGGTGGCACTCGTCGATCAGACGCTGCATGCCCAATGCGATTTCGATGGCGTTGAGGTCCTGACGCTGGATGTTCTCGACGAGCGCCATGGCATGCAGGTTCTCGTCGTCCACCTCGCGGATGTAGGCGGGCAGCGTCTTCAGGTCGGCGCGCTGAGCGGCGCGCCAACGGCGTTCGCCGCTGATGATGATGTACTTTCCGTCGGCATTTCGTTTGACGGTGATGGGCTGTATGACCCCCAGCTGGCGGATCGAGTCGGCAAGCTCGTCGAGAGCCTCCTCGTCGAATTTCGTACGCGGCTGTGTGGGGTTGGGCACGATCTTGTCGATGGCGATTTCGGTCATTTCGCTCATCGGGGTCACGCGTGCCTCGATCTTGTCGGTGCCGAAGATGGCGTCCAATCCGCGGCCTAATCCCTTCTGTTTCATTATTCTCTCTCTACGTGGTTCCTTGTGTGTCGATATTATCGCTTGCGATTGCGTTTGAGGAACTCCCGGGCCAGCGTGAGGTAGTTCGTCGCGCCGACGGCCGAGGCGTCGTACAGCATGACGGGCTTCCCGTGCGAGGGGGCTTCACCCAAACGGATATTGCGTTGAATTATTGTGTCGAAGACCAATTCGCCGAAGTGTTCGCGTACCTCGTTAGCGACCTGGTTGTTGAGTCGGTTGCGCATGTACATCGTCAGCAGGAAGCCTTCGATCTGCAGCGAGGGATTGAGTCCGCTGCGGACGATCTTGACCGTGTTGAGCAGTTTCGAGAGCCCTTCGAGTGCGAGGTATTCGCACTGTACGGGGATGAGCACCGAGTCGGCAGCCGTGAGGATGTTGACGGTGGTGTAGCCGAGCGAGGGCGAGCAGTCGATGAAGATGTAGTCGAACTGGTCGCGTACCTGGTCGACGATGCGTTTCATGACGTGGTGAGCCTCCTCCATTTTGGGCAGTTCGGTATCGGCGGCGACCAGGTCGATCGACGAGGGGAGTACCCAAAGGTTCTTGATGTCGGGGCTCTGGAGGATCACCTCAGCCGGATTTTTGCTGCCGGTGATGCACTCGTAGATACCGGGCAGGTCGATTTCGAAACCGAGACCCGACGTGGCGTTAGCCTGCGGGTCGGCGTCGAGCAGGAGGACCTTCTTGCCGAGCAGGGCGATGGATGCGGCGAGGTTGATGGCGGTGGTGGTTTTGCCCACGCCTCCCTTTTGGTTGGCCAATGCGATTACCTTTGCCATGATGGTGTTTTTTGTACGGAGTTTATTCGGGCAAATTTACGTAAATAATACGGGTTCTGCAAATGCGCTGGGTGAATTTCGGCCGGTAGCCGGGGCGGGGGGCACAGGGGGAGCACTGCGCCGCAGAGGAGAGGGACGGTGTGTGGTGAGGCGGTGTGTTTTTCTGTCGGAAAATGGCCCGGGATGCGGCTTGCGACCGAAAAAATGTGTACCTTTGACCGATAAAACCAGGACCGTATCCGGAGTCTGTAGCGGGCGATAACCGCTGCAGACTACAATAGGTAAGATATTTTGCAATTCTCCATGAAACACGCAGTGTATAACAAAAAAAGACAGGAGCAACCAGCGTCCGCGCCGGTCGCCCGCTCCTCCGAGGCAACCTCCCGTGACGGTGCTCAGAGCGGGGTGGGGGCGGCAAAGGGCTCCGTTTCGTCCGACGCAGCCGCCTCGGTGTCGTCACATGAACGCTCGTTTGCCGGCCGGGGGGCGGGGCGGAACGGAGTGCGCGGCGGATTTCCGGCTCTGTATGATCTGCTGGTCTGGTTTGCGCTGTTCATTGTGGCGCAGTTGGTCGGTGCTGCCGCGGCATGGACGTTGGGGCTGGGCCCCCGGCCCGATGGGGAGGCGCTCGCGCCCGACGAGATGGGACGGATGTTGGCTGTCAGCGGCGGAGTGGCTTATGTGCTGGCTCTAATTCTGATGTTGGTGTACAGACGGGTGCGCGGTGGACGCGGGCGCCTGATCCGTCTCTCGATTCGGGGCTTCGATCCGTTGTTCCTGCTCTGGGGGCTGATCTTCATGCTGGCGGTCGGTGTGGTGCTGGAGCCCTTGCTCGTTTTGCTGCCTGCTCCGCCGGCCCAGTTGTACGGCACGGGGCTCTGGACGATCGTGGCGGTTGTGGTGATGGCCCCGCTGTTCGAGGAGTTGATCTGTCGCGGTGTGGTGCTCGAATCGTTGCGCGGACGCTTCGGCGTGGTCGGAGCCTGGGCCTTGTCGTCGCTCTTTTTCGGGGCGATTCACCTGCAGCCCCAACTGTCGGTCAACGCTTTGTTCATGGGGATGATTCTGGCCTATGTGGTCATCCGCACCGGATCGCTCTGGTCCTCCATCCTCCTGCATGCCATCAACAACTCGATCGCCTATGTGGCATTGGCCGTCGGCATCGACCACGTGAGCCTCTCGGAGCTGGTGCAGGATCCGGCAGTCTATGGCGTGGTCTATGCGATGTGTGGCCTCATTACGCTGGTTTCGGCCGTGATGGCGGGCCGTGTGCTGCGTCGTCTGCACCGCGCCGAGCGCGAGAAAATGGCTGCCGAGGTGTAATAAAGAGCCCGCCGGAGCGTTATTACATGTAAATTTAAGTATCTTTGTCCCCGAAGATGATGACGAGTCTGCGCTTATTTTTCCGAAAGGCAACGCTATCCGTTGCCCTGGCACTTACGCTGGCGGCTTGCCAGGAGTTGCCCAACTACTTTGCGGGCGATACGGCCCTGGCCCGTGTCGGACGTACGGAACTCTATCGTCGTGATGCCGTGTCGGTTGTTCCGGCCGGCGTGTCGGGCGAGGACAGCGTGGCTTTCGTGAATCTCTATATCGACCGATGGATCCGCAAACAGCTCAAGTTGCGTGAGGCCGAAGAGCGGTTTTCGGAGTCGGCCGAGGACATCGAACGTCAGGTCGAGGAGTATCGTCAGGCGCTGTTGATCCGCAAACTGGATCGTTACTACGTCGAACACGGCATCGATACGGTGATTACCGATGCCGAGATCAAGGCTTATTATGAGGCACATCGGGCCGATTTCCGCCTCGACCGCACGCTGGTCAAGGGGTGTGTGGTCTGCTTTGACGAGGGGTCGCGGCAAGCCAAGCGTTTGCTGGAGTTGATGGGCTCGACTTCGCCCGAACGACAGAAGGATTTTCGCGACCTTTGTGCCAAGAACAACTTCGTGCTGACGGATTTTGCCGGTACGTGGGTCGACTATTCGGAGTTTCTGGAGAGCCTGCCGACGCTGCGGTCGCAAAATTACGACGCGGCACTGGATGTGCGGCGTGTGCAGCAGATGCGTGACGGCCGGCATCACTACTATTATCGGATCGATGCCGTGCTGCGCAAGGGGGATACGAGTCCACTGGAGCGGGTCCGTTCGGACATTCGGCGCATTCTGTTCAATCAACGGCAGAGTGAGGTGATCCGTGAACACGAGGAGGCGCTCTACGAAGCGGCCGAAGCGGCCGGTGACTTCCGAATTTATGCCCGCGACGAGGAAGAGAGCAGCGAGTAGCAACAACCGGCGTCAGCCCGCGGGCCCGGGGCGGTATTCCGGACGGTGGGCGCAGTATTGCGGGGGGGGGAAAACGATCAATCAATCGAGAAACAAAAATAGAACCAACAAACGAACGATGAAAGGAAAAGCGATGAGGAGTCTGTTGTGGACCCTGCTTGCCGTCAGTGCGTGGGGAGTGGCCGGAGCACAGCCTCGCCAGGTGATGCTCGACAAGGTAGTGGCCGTGGTCGGAGGATCGTCGGTGCTCTACTCCGAGATGGACGAGTATGCCCGGCAACTGGTGGCTCAACGACGTGCCGAGGGGTATACCTCGGACCGGGATCCGCACAACGAGGCTCTCGAGGCATTGCTGACGCAGAAACTGCTCTACAATCAGGCACTGATCGACTCCGTGGAGGTCAATACGGCCGATATCGCCTCCCATGTGGACGAGCAGGTGGCGCAGATGGCCGAAGAGGCGGGCGGTATCGCACAGCTGGAGGCGCAGCACCACATGGCCATCTTCAACGTGCGCGAGCGCATGCGCCGTCGCTATGAGGAGCAGGCCTATGCCCAGGCCATGCAGAGTTCGATCGTGGGCAAGGTGACGGTTATCCCGGGCGAGGTGGAGCGTTACTACAGGCAGATCGACAAAGACAGCCTTCCGATCATTCCCGAACAATATGTCTATGCTCAGATCACGCGCTATCCGAGTACCATCGTGCAGGCCAAGCAGCGTGCCAGGGAGCGCCTGCTCGAGATGCGCGAACGTGTGATCAACGGCGACGCGAAGTTCGAAAACCTGGCCCGCATGTATTCGCAGGATGGCGGTACGGCCTATCGGGGCGGTGAGATGGGACCGTCGCGTCTGAACGAACTGGATCCCTCGTTTGCCGAATCCCTCGAGAAGCTGCGTCCGGGGCAGATCTCCGAGGTGACCGAGTCTCAGTATGGATTCCACATCATCCAGCTGATCGAGAAGCGGGGCAGCCTCTATCGCTTCCGCCACATCCTGCTCAAACCGACCTATACGGACGATGAACTGGTGGCGGCGATGAGTACGCTTGACAGTCTGGTGCGCCTGGTGCGTGCCGACTCGATCACGTTTGAGAAGGCGGCCCTCGATTTCTCGGACGACGAACACTCGAAAATGAACGGCGGCCTGGTTTCGAACCACGACATCCTGCAGTTCTATAATGCTTCGGATGTACGGTTGACGCAGACGGCCTTCTTCCGCGAGGATTTCGGCCGGTTCCAGAAGATGGATGACTACAACCAACTGAGCCGCCTCAAGGTGGGCGAGATTTCGAATGCCTTCCTCACGCGGGACATTTCGGGCGACGAACTGGCCAAGGTGGTGAAACTCGTCGAGGTCATTCCGACGCATACGGCCACACTCGATCGCGACTACCTGCGGTTGGAGCAGATGGCCCTGCGTGCCAAACAGGACCGGATCTTCAACGAGTGGCTGACGTCGAAAATCGACGGGATGTACGTCTTTATCGCGCCGGAATACCGCAATGGGGCGTTCGAAAACAAACATTGGGTCAAATAATTATTCCGGATCGGCGTGCGTAGAATCGTTTCGATAGCAGTTGTGCTGCTGGCCGTGGGCGGAGTTTTCGCGTCGGCTCCGGGTTTCCGTCTGCGCTCCTCGGGTGCGGATGCGCCTTATGCCGCGGCACAGGCAGA
Organism: uncultured Alistipes sp.; assembly: GCA_944320665.1. Taxonomy (GTDB): domain Bacteria; phylum Bacteroidota; class Bacteroidia; order Bacteroidales; family Rikenellaceae; genus Alistipes. Next base: position 10,257 of record CALUII010000022.1, read on the forward strand.
GCCGCAGAAGCAGGAACCCGAAAAAAAGGTGATCGATCTGAAGGCCGACCTTTCGGGCCCGGTGGCTCCGGGCGACTCGGCCATCTTCATGGTGGGCAACTTTGCGGCACAGCACAACGGAGCCGTCATCACGTGCGACAGTGCCGTGCGCTATTCGGCAGACCGGATTGAGTTTTTCGGTAACGTGCTCATCAACCAGAATACGACCTATGTCTACGGCGACCGGGCGGAGTACGACCGGCAGACGAGTGAGGCGCGCGTCTATTCGGATATCGTGAAGGTGGTCGACGGTGACGCGACACTCTATACCTATAATTTTGTCTTCAATACGCAGGCGAACGTCGGAACGTTCCGTGGCGGCGGTGTGCTCTACAACCGCGACAACCTGCTCGAGGCCTCGCGCGGATACTACTATGCCGACACGAAGGAGCTGGTCGGTGTGGACAGCGTCGAGATGCGCAACAGCGACTACCGCATGCGGGGCGATTCGGTGATCTACAACCTGGCGACGGATCATGCCTACTTCTTCGCGCATACGAACATCTGGAATCGCGACGGGGACTACCTTTATGCCGATCGCGGGTCGTATGCCCAGGCCGACAGCCTTTATTCGCTGACGCTCAATGGATATATCCTGACCGAGACGCAGGAGGTATGGAGCGATACGCTCGATTATTGGCGGGCCCAGGGGCATGTCGTGATGCGCAATAACATCCAGATCGACGATTCGGATTATCAGGTGCTGGCCTTCGGAGACTATGGCGAGTATTGGAAGGAGCCGGGTGACGCTCTTCTGACGCGTCGTCCTGCGGTGCTCAGTTACGACCAGCGCCAGCCCGATACGCTCTATGCCCGAGCCGATTCGATCTGGTTGCGGACGATCTATCCATTGCGCGAGGCCGCCCTCCGCGAAGCGGCGCGTGCCGATTCGCTGGCTTCCCTTGCGGCAGCCGATGCTTCGGCCGAGGCAACAACCGATGCAGTGGCCGAAGGAGCTTCGGATCAAACGGCGGATTTTGCCGTTCAGGACGGTGCGGGGGAAACAGCCCCTCGACGTGAGGTGGCTGCAGATGCCGCGGCGCAGTCGGCTCGGCCCCATGCTCCGCAGACGGCCGGCGGCGGAACGGACGTGTCGTCGAATGCGTCGGCCGACACGACTCGCCGCGCAATGGAGGGAGACTCCCTGTCACAGGATTCGATACGTCTGGTGGATTCCGTTGCGGTCGATACGCTGACTCGGGCCGAACGCCGCGCCCGTTTGCGTGAAGCGGAGGCCAAAGCCAAGGCGGCCCGCAAGGAGGAGGCGGCCCGTTTGCGTGCCGCACGGCTCGATACGATTGCCGCAGCCCGTCAGGCCAAGGCTACGGCCAAGTTGCTTGCGATCAAGGAGCGCGAGGAGGCGCGTTTGGCGGCCCGTCGCGAGAAGGCCATTCAGCGCCTGCGTCGTCGCCAACAGCGCGCATTGTTGCGCGGTCGTGAATTGCCCGATTCGTCGATGCTGTTCCGCTTCGATTCGCTGATCGATCGGAATGCACTGGTGCAGGATTCGCTTTTGCGCGTATTGGCCGATTCGCTGGGTGCCGACTTCCGTCAGGGCTCGACGGCGCTGCTGCCGCGTGTCGATTCGACCGATACGCTTTCGGCCGCCGATACGATCTACCGTCTGGTGAAGGGATACCGCAACGTGAGGATCTTCCGTACGGATTTCCAGGCCGTGTGTGATTCGCTCACCTCGGACAGTCGTGATTCGACCATTCACCTCTATATCGACCCCGTGTTGTGGAACGAGGCCAACCAGATCACCTCTGAGGTGATGGATGTCTACACGGCCAATCAGCAGCTCGTACGTGCGGAGTTTATCGGCGATCCGATGATGGTGAGCGAGATCGACACGTCGCACTATAACCAGGTGGCCGGAAAGGAGATGGTGGCCTATTTCCGCGACAACCGCATCTACCGCAACGACGTGAACGGTAATGCGCAGACGATCTACTACATGCAGGAGAGCGGCTCCCCCGAAATCATGGGCATGTTGGTGGTCGAGAGCGGCAACATACGTTTCTATATCACGGAGGAGAACAAGATTCGGCAGATTACCTACGTCAACGAGCCGAATTATGTGATCTACCCGATGGACAAGATTCCGCCCAGTCAGAAATTTTATCTCGAAGGTTTCCACTGGGAGGCGTCGCGACGTCCGACACTCGAATCGGTCTTCGACCGTCGGATCCGCCCGTCGGAACGGAGTGCCAACGCCTCGTTGCCCAAGCCCAGTTTCCCGATCAGCCGCCGCATCGAACGTGATCGGATGCGTTTTGCTACGGATCGTGGCTGGGTGGATCGTGCCGATGTGGTTACCCCCGAGATTGCCGAGTGGATGCGTTCGCTGGGGTATACCGTGGGGCAACCGCGCAAGCGGCATTGAGCCGGTGAATGCCGCCCAGGTGGTGGGGCGTTCATGATGTCGGTGTCTGTACCGAAGCGGATCGGCCCTGCGACGCGGAGGAGAACAAAGAGTGTGATGAGAAGGCGTTCGTAACGCGGTTTTTTCATGAAAAAGAGTTTGATAGCATTGGCATTCGGCACGCTGGCTCTCGGAATGTCCGAATTTGTCATGATGGGCATTCTGCCCGACATCGCCCGGTCGTTGGGAGTCTCGATCCCCGAGGCCGGGCATCTGATCTCGGCTTATGCCTTGGGTGTCTGTTTCGGGGCCCCGCTGATGGTAGTGGTGGCTCGCCGCAGACCGTTGAAACAGATTCTGTTGGTACTGGTCGGTATCATTCTTCTGGGTAATCTGTGTGCTGCTGTGGCGCCGAATTACGGCTGTCTGTTGGCCATGCGCTTCATCTCGGGACTGCCGCACGGCGCCTTCTTCGGGGTGGGGTCGATCGTGGCCGAGCGTGTGGCCGACGCCGGACACCGGACCGAAGCCGTGTCGATCATGATCGTCGGCATGACCATTGCCAACCTCTTCGGTGTACCGCTTGGCACCTACATCAGCAGCGAATTCACGTGGCGTGTCACCTTCTGCATCGTGGCCGTATGGGGGGCAGTCGCCTGGCTGCTGGTCCGCTGGTGGGTGCCGCGCATCGATCCGCTGCCCGATACGGGACTCAAGGCGCAGTTCCGCTTCCTGCACCGGCCCGAGGCCTGGTTGCTGCTGCTCACGGTGCTGTGCGGAAACGGCGGCATCTTCTGTTGGTACAGTTACGTAAGCCCGCTGCTGACCCATACGTCGGGCTTCGCCCCCGAGCGGCTTACGCTGCTCATCATGTTGGCCGGTTTCGGTATGTTTCTGGGCAACCTCATCGGCGGCCGCCTGTCGGACCGTGCGACGCCGCCGCGTGTGGTGCGGGCAACGCTGTGTGTGGCAACCGCGGCTCTGATCGGCATCTTTCTGTTGGGGCGCTATCCCTATGTTACGTTGTTGCTGACGATGATCTGTACGGGGGCACTCTTCTGCGTTTCGTCACCCGAACAGCTGCTCATACTCGAAAATTCGCGCGGTTGCGAACTTATGGGAGGTGCGCTCGTGCAGGTGGCCTTCAATTTGGGCAATGCCCTCGGGGCCTATTTCGGCGGACTTCCCATCGCATGGGGCTATGGTTACGAATACACGACATGGCCCGGAGCCGTGTTGACGCTGTTGGGCGTCGGGGCAATCGGAATCTACATGCATCGATCGGCGCGGACCGTACGGAACGAAGGATGATCTGTCCGGAGTGTGCAAACCGGTGAAATTTTCGTATCTTTGGGCAGACGAGCACTCCGCGTCGATACAATGGGCGCGGAATTTGAGATGAGTCTCGTCGGTGAAAAGCATGCAAAAAATCGTACAACATTGGATTGATACCCTGCTGGGATGGTTGGGGTTCGATCCGTCGCATATTGCAGGGGTGGATCAATGGATCGTGCTGCTGCTGATTTTAGTGATCGTTTTGGCCTTCGATGCCCTGCTGCGGTTGATCCTGATGCGGGGCGTGCGTCGCATCGTGCGGCAAACCAAGGTCAAGTGGGATGATCTGCTCTTCAGTGACCGGGTGTTGCGCCGTTTGAGCCACATCGCTTCGCCCATTCTGATTTATGTGCTGTTGCCGGTGGCATTCCCGGCCGGGTCGGACGCATTGCGCATTCTGTCGCGTCTGGCCCAGATCGGCATTGTGGTCGTCTTCTTCCAGTTTGTCAGTGCATTGATATACAGCGCTTTCTGCATGATGGCCCAGCGCCCGGCCTGGGAGGGTAAGCCTCTCAAGGGACTGCGGCAGACGGGACAGGGTATCGCTTTGTTGATCTGTGTGATTCTGGTGATCTCGATCCTGATCAACAAGTCTCCGACGATTCTGCTGACCGGTCTGGGTGCTTCGGCTGCCGTGATGATGCTGATTTTCAAGGACAGTATTCTGGGTTTCGTTTCGGGCATCCAGCTCTCGGCCAACGACATGCTCAAGGTGGGTGACTGGATTACCATGCCGCGCTACGGAGCCGATGGTACCGTCGAGGAGGTGTCGCTGACGACGGTCAAGATTCGGAATTTCGATAATACGGTGGTGACCGTTCCCCCCTATCTGTTGGTGAGCGACTCGTTTCAGAATTGGCGGGCGATGCAGCAGTCGGGAGGTCGTCGTGTGAAACGGTCGGTGAATATCGATATGACGAGCGTGCAGTTCTGCACACCCGAGATGCTGGAACGTTTCCGTCGGAGCGGCCTGCTGAAGGATTACGTCGAGGCCAAGCAGCAGGACATCGAGCGCTACAATGCCGAACGGGGCATTACATCGACCGATACGCTTTTCGACGGCCGCCATCAGACCAATTTGGGTATTTTCCGGGCCTATCTGGTGCGGTACCTCAACTCGGAGGTGCGGGTCAACAAGAGCATGACGCTCATGGTGCGGCAGTTGCAGCCCACAGAGACGGGTATTCCCATGGAACTCTACTTCTTTACCGATACGGTTGATTGGGTAACCTACGAGGGAATTCAGTCCGATGTGTTCGACCACGTGCTGGCCGTCATTCCGGAATTCGGTCTGCGGGTCTTCCAGAGTCCCACGGGTACCGACGTGCAGTTGGCCGCCGACGAGTTGCGGGGCGTAGTCTCTCTTCCGACGCCTGCAGCCGCTGCTTCGGCCGCTGCTCCGGCGCACGACGGGGATACCCTCCCTTCGGGTTCGTCAACCCCCTTAGAGTAGGAACATCAGCATCACCTGTACGATTACCACGCGCAGGAACATGCAGACGGGATAGACCGTGGCGTACGAAACCGACGGATTGTCTCCGTCGATGGTGTCGTTGGCGTAGTTGAGGGCCATGGGGTTGGCCATGCTGCCGCAGAGGATGCCCGTGACGGATCCGAAATCGAGTTTTCCCACGCGCATCGAGACGAGGGCCATGATCACCACCGGTACGAACGTAATGACGAAGCCCAGCACCAGCCACAGCAGGCCTTCGGGACGCATGACGGTCTCGAAAAAGTGTGCGCCGGCATCAAGTCCGAGGCAGGCCAGATACATCGAGAGGCCGAGAGCCCGCAACATGAGGTTGGCGCTCTGTGTCGTATAGGTAATCATGTGCAGGCGCGGGCCGAAGGTACCGATCAGAATGCCGACGACGATCGGGCCACCGGCCAATCCCAATTGTACGGGCACCGAGATGCCCGGGATGCTCAGGGGAATGCTGCCCAGCACCAGACCCAGAATCAGACCGATGAAGACCGAGACGAGGTTGGGTTCGTTGAGGCTTTTTACGGCGTTGCCCAGCATCTTTTCGACGTTGCGTATGGCAGCCGCTTCGCCCACGACCGTGAGTCGGTCACCCAGTTGCAGGGTAAGGTCCGGAGTGGCGAGCAGTTGCACGCCCGAACGGTAGACGCGGCTGATGTTGATGCCGTAGTTGTTTCGCAGACGCAGTGAGCTGAGTTTCTTGCCGTTGAGTTCGGGTCGTGTCACCAGGATCCGTTGCGAGATCAGTTTGCGGTCCACGGCATTCCAGTCGATGTCGCCCGTATTCCAGTCTTTGGTCTCCTGCTCTCCGAAGATCAGGTGCAGGGCCTCAACCTCATCGGGAGAGGTGACGACAAGGATCTCGTCGTTCTCCTTCAGAGCGGTATCCGAGGTGGGGATGGAGACCTGTCCGTCGCGCCACAGACGCGAGATGACGAATCGGTGGTGGCTGTGCAGGGCAATGTCGTGAATGGTCTTGCCGAAAATAGCCGGATTGGTCAGTCGGAAGCTGACGATGTAGACGTTGCGCGTGTATTCCGGATCGGCCGACGGCAGGTCTGATGGACGTACGAAGAGTTTGCGGACCAGAGCGATGGCCAGGATGACGCCCACAACGCCCAACGGATAGGTCAATGCGCAGCTCAGTGCGGCGCCGTTGCTGTCGATACCCAGCAGTTTGAGGGTCTGTTGCGCGGCACCGAGAGCCGGCGTGTTGGTTGTGGCGCCGCAGAGGATGCCCGACATGTCCGAAAGCGGAACGCCGCACGCATAGCTGCATCCGATGGCCATGAACGTACCCAGCAGTACGACGCCGAGAGCGAGTGAGACGAGTTTGATTCCGCCCGAGCGCAGCGAGCTGAAGAAGCCCGGGCCGACCTGCAGTCCGAGGGCATAGACGAAGAGGATGAGGCCGAAGCTCTCGATGTAGTTGAGCATGTCGGGGTCGAGCGAGAGTCCAAGGTGACCGGCGATGATGCCCACGAAGAAGATGAAGGCCGTTCCGAGCGAGATGCCCCCGATCCGGACCTTGCCCAGGATGAGCCCCACGGCCGAGATCAGCGAGACGACGATGACCGCCTGCAGGGCCGAGTGACGGATGAATAAACTCTCAAACCATTCCATAAAATAACTACCTAACCTCAGAGTCTTTCAGTCGAGTTGTATCGGCTGCAAAAGTAGGGAAATTTTTTCGGAACGTATGAAGAATCGTTCTCATTTTCCCGTTTTGCGTCCACATGCCGTCTCTGTGCACGACTTTTTCGTGGGGCAACCCCGGCCCGCTTATTCGGCAGACTGCCTGGTTCAGAGGTGTATCGGACGGTCGAGATAGAAGTCGAGGATCTTGCAGCGGAAGACGTATTCGTACTTGGCCTGAAGCATCTCCGATTCGGCTTTCAGCATCCGAGTCCGGGCATCGTCGTAGTCGAAAAGGGTCGATCGTCCGGATTCGGCCTTGGCCTGCTCGTAAGCGAAGGTAATGCGTGCCGAGGCAAGTGCCGATTCCGAGGCGCGGTACTTGGTGTAGGCTGCATCGGCGTTGTAGTAGGCCTGTTCGATCTCCTTGCGCAGGTTCTGACGCGCTTCGATCAGGGTGAGTTGCTGGGCCTCCATCGAGAGGGTGGCCGAACGGATCTCGTTGCGTGTTGCGCGGCGGTTGAAGATCGGGATGTTTACCGTGAGACCGACGTATTCGCGGCTGTTGTGGCGAAACTGCTCCCAGAAGCCTTCGCCCGTGTGGTCGTAGATACCCGTGGAGTATCCGGCGCCGAGCGAGATGCTCGGATAGAGTCCCGCACGGGCCGTGCGAATGGCATTCTGGCTGCTCAGCAGGCGAAGTTTTTCGGCCTGAATCGCCGGACGGTGTTCCTCGGCATAAGCATAGACCGCCTCGGCGCTCTCCGTCTGGCGCATGGTCTCCAGTGCGAGGCTGTCCAGTCGGGGCATTACGACGTCGAAGCCGGCGGCCGACGGCCGGTTGAGCGCCTGGCTCAGGTCGAGCAGCGCGAGAGTCAGGTCGTTGCGTGCTTGTGTCAAAGTCACCACGTCGTTGGCTTGCAACGATTCGCTTTCGTAGCGGGCCGATTCGGGCTGGCGGCCGCTGGCGACCAATTCGCGGCTGCGTTCGGCCTGGCGGGTGCTCAATTCGAGCTGCCGTTCGGCCACGCCGACCAACTCCTTGTTGAAGAGTACCTGCAGATAGAGCGTCATCACACGCACGGCCACATCCTCCTTGGCTCGTTGGAGGTCGTGTACGGCGGCTTCGAGATCGAGTTTTGCGCCGCGGATCTGGCGGTTGATCCGCCCGCCCTCAAAGATCGGCATCGAGGTCGAGGCGCCGAGCGTACCCGATATGCGGTTCGAACTGACGTAGACGTTGTTGCTCGATGGCGAGAGTCCGAACGAGGCGTCGGCACCTGCCGAGGCGTTCAGGTTGGGCAGACGGCTGTTGCGTGTCGTCGAGAGCTGTACCTCGCGGTTCTCGTGCTGCAGCTCCTGGCGCTGGATGTCGATGTTGTGTTGCTGGGCGTAGCCGATGCAGTCGTCGAGACTCCACGGGTTCTCCTCCTGGGCCGACGGCAGCCCCGGCAGCAACAGCCCCACGGCCAACAGGGACAATAGTTTTGTTTTCATCGTTTTGCGCTTCGTGGTTTGAGGTTAACGGTTGGCTTTCGGGTCGATCTTCGCGCCGCGGATCCGGTCGTCGGCCGTGAGGCCCGAGAGGATCTCGATGTTGATGCCGTCCGAGAGCCCGATCTTCACTTCGCGGCGTTCGAACGGTTGGGGATACTCCTCGGCCGACCCCGTCAACACCTCGACGTAGGCCTTGTCGCCTTCGAACTCGATGCATCCCTCGGGGACGGCCAGCACCCCTTCGCGGCGCTGGATCTCGATCTCGGCATTGGCGCTGTATCCGGCGCGGATGAAGACCCCGTCGGGGATCCGGACCGTGGCCTTCACCTCGAAGAGGACGATGCCGTTCTCCTCGGTGGCCTTCGGGGCAACGTACTCGAGTTCGGCATCGAGTTGCACGTTCTGCATTGCGCCGATTGTCAGCCGCACAGGCATACCCGTGTGGAGTTTTCCGACATCCGTCTCGTCGATGTTTCCGCGGAAGAGCATCTCACCCATGTCGGCTACCGAGGCGATGGTGGTGCCGTCGTTGAAGGTGTTGGCCTGGATCACGGAGTTGCCGACCTTCACCGGCACGTCGAGGATCATGCCCGTGATTGTCGAACGGATCTGCGTATTGCTCAGTTCACGGTACTTTTCGGCAATGCCGTTTTTCGTGATTTCGAGGTTGTCACGCGCGTTTTGCACCTCCTCCTCGGCCTTCTGCAGCGCGGTGAGGCTCTGCTCGAACTCCTCGCGCGAGACGACCCCCTTGTCGTAGAGTGCGGCCGTACGGTCGTGTTCGCGGCGGGTCTGCGAGAGGGTGAGTTCGGCAACCGAAAGTTGTGCCTCGGCGCTGTTGAGGGCCCCCATCTCGGGGATCACCTTCACGGTGGCGATCACCTCGCCCTGGCGCACGGTTTCGCCCGCCTCCTTGTGCAGTTCGGAGATGATACCCGAGATCTGGGGCTTGATCAGCACCTCGTCGCGGGGTTCGACCTTGCCGGTGGCAATCACGGTCTGACGCAGTGTGTCGATGTGCGGAGTAACGAGGGTGTAGATTGTCCGCACGGGGCGTGTTTTCTGCCACAGGAACCAGAAGGTCCCCAGCAACAGCACTCCGAAGAGGAGGCCCAGAAGGATTTTCATCAATTTTTTCATGGTGCGTGGGGTATTTGCGTGGGTTGTCTGTATTGTCTTGTTGTCTTTTTTCGTGGGGGTCACTCTTCGCGTATGGCATCCACGGCCTTGATGCGCAGGGCACGGCTGGCGGGGATGATGCCGGCGGCCAGGCTGCCCGTCACGAGGATGGCCAGGGCCAGCACGCCCGTCGAGAAAGAGATCTGCCACGAGATATTTGGTCCCTGCAGCGTGGCGATCATTGCCTGGTAATAGATCGAGTCGGCCAGCGACAGCACACCTACGGCCGCAGCCAGTCCGACGACGCCGGCCGTGAAGGTCAGAACGAAACTTTCGGAGAGGATCTGGGCCAGTATTTCACGAGGACGGGCTCCCAGGGCACGCCGTACGCCGATCTCCTGCGTGCGCTCCTTGACCAGTACCAGCATGATGTTGCTCACGCCGACGATACCGGCCAGCAGCGTGCCGAGTCCCACGATCCAGGTGAGGAGTCCAATGCCGCGGAAGAGGCGCTGTACCTTGTCGAAGATCTCGCTCGTCGAGATGACCCACGCGGCGCGCGGATCCTCCGGTGCGATCAGGTGACGGCCGAAAAGCACCTCCTTGCACTGCCGTTCGACCTCCTTGCTGGGGACGTCGTCGCGGCCGGCGATGGCCAGCATGTCGACGCTGTTCCCACGGCTGAAGAGTTGCTGGGCCAGCGTCGCCGGGAGAATGATCGTTCGTTCGATGTCGCTGCCCAACTGAGCCTGTCCCTTTTTGAGTATGACGCCCACGACCGTGAAGTAGGAGCTGCCTACCTTGATCGTGCGTCCTGTCGGGTCTTCGCCACCGGGGAAGAGGTCCCTCCAGACCTGGATGCCGATGACGCAGACCTTGCGCCGCTGGAGCATGTCGATGTCGTTGATGTAGCGGCCGAAGAGCATCGGTTGCGGTTGGATGAGGTGAATCTCCGGCGCATAGCCCATGAGGCTGTAGTCGCCCTTGTGGTCGCCGTTCGAGCAGTTGTGCGAACCGCCGAAGAGGGCGCCGGCGACGTGCTGGACACAGGCGAGCTGGCGCAGCGCCTCGACGTCGGCATTCTCGATGCGCCAGCTCCGCTCCGAGGGCATCCCCTTGTAGGGGACCGATGTCTGGTCGGCGATGAAGAACATCGAGTTGACCGACATGTCGCCCAGCGTGCTGCGGACCATGCGTCCGAGTCCCTGTCCGGCCCCCAGCAACACGACGAGCATGAAGATACCCCAGAAGATCCCGAGCGCCGTCATGATGCTGCGCTTGCGGTTGCGCGAGATCGTCTGCACGATTTCGTTCCAGCGGTCGATATCGAATAGTCGGGTCATGCGTGTGTCGTTGCGGTAGGTTGGTCGGTTTGGTGTGTTTATCGGTTGTGGCGCAGGGCGTCGATCGTTTTGAGTTGTGCGGCCCGGTGTGCGGGGACGTAGCCGGCGATCAGCCCCGCTACTACGAGGACGATCGTGGCGCTCACGGCCACCGAGAGGTCAAGGGTTGGGTTGAGGAACATCGTGCCGCCGAATCCGTCATCCGACGGGGGCATCTGTTCGATGATGTAGTTCACGACCTCCATCACACCTACCCCCAGCACCATGCCCAGATAACCGAAGAGGGCCGTCACCAGCACCGACTCGGTGAGGATCAGCCGTACGATCGACGAGGGTCGGGCTCCGAGGGCCTTGCGCAGTCCGAACTCGAAGGTGCGCTCGGTGACGGTCACCAGCATGATGTTGCTTACGCCGACGATGCCGGCCAACAGCGTGCCGAGGCCGATGATCCAGATGAAGAGGTCGATGCCGTTGAAGACCAGCATGAAATCCTTGAAGTTTTCGAGGTTGTTTCCGATCCAGATGGCGCTTCGGTCCGTCGGGTCGAAGCGGTGTTCGGCGGCCAGGCGCGCGAGGAGCCGGTTCTCGAAATCCTGCATGGCCTCGTCCGTGTCGAGCCCCTCGATCGTGAAGAGGGCATTGCTCACCTCGGGGTCATTTCCCTTGTACATGAGCTGGGCCGTCGTCAGCGGGATGTAGGCATAGGAGTTGGTACGATTGGCCGTTCCCTGCTCGACGCCCACCACCGTGAAGACGGCACGCGATGTCGAGTCGCCCACGCGGATCTGCTGCCCAAGCGGGTCGGCGTCGCGGAAGAGGAGTCGCTTGAGAGCCTCGTCGATAACGATCGACTTGCGGTAACGTTCGACGTCGAGTTCGTTGATGAAGCGGCCCGCGGCGAGGTGTATCCCCTCGAGTCGGGCGGTCTGGGGCAGGCTGCCGCGCAGGCCGAGTTTCATGAACCGATCGCCGTAGGAGGCCGTCTTCGAGTCGAGCCACGTGTTGGCCGCCACGGTCTCCACCTCGGGAAATTCGCGGGCGATGATCTCGAGGTCCTCGTTCCGAAGGGCGATGCGGCGGTATTTGTCGTAGCCGGCGTAGGGTTTCGAGGTGTAGCCGCCGTAGAGGTCGATCGAGTTGATCGCGTAGTCGCCGAAATTGGAGAGCACGCCGTTCTTCAGGCCATTTCCCGAGCCGAGCAGGATCACCAGCATGAAGATGCCCCACGCCACCGAGAAACCCGTGAGCGCGGTACGCAGCTTGTTCTTGCGCAGCGATGCGAAGATTTCGATGAACAGCTCCCTCATCTTCGTTACAGGGGTTTGTACGGTGTCTCCTCGATTGCGTCAATGACTCCGTCCTTGAGCCGGATGATGCGGTCCGTGCGGTCGGCGATCGACTGTTCGTGGGTAACGCAGACGATCGTCATGCCCAGCTGCAGGTTGACGTCGCGCAGCAGGTTCATTACCTCGATCGACGTGGCGCTGTCGAGAGCTCCGGTGGGCTCGTCGGCCAGGATGATCTGCGGGCGGTTGATCAGCGCACGGGCGATGGCGACACGTTGTTTCTGGCCGCCGGACATCTCGTTGGGCATGTGCTGGGCCCAATCCCTGAGGCCGAGGCGGTCGAGGTATTCGAGGGCCAGGGCATTGCGTTTGCGGCGCGGCACGCCCTGGTAGTAGAGCGGCAGGGCGACGTTTTCGACGGCGTTCTTGTAGTTGATCAGGTTGAACGACTGGAAGATGAATCCGATCATGCGGTTGCGTGCGGCGGCGGCCTGCGTTTCGTTGAGTTTGCCGATGAGTTGGCCGGCCAGACGGTAGGTACCGCTGTCGTAGTCGTCGAGCAGGCCGAGGATGTTGAGCAGGGTTGATTTGCCCGAGCCCGAGGCACCCATGATCGAGACGAACGCCCCTTGTTCGATCGAGAGGTCGATGCCCTTGAGGACGTGTAACGGGGCGCCGTTGTAGTAGGTCTTGTTGAGACCTTGGAGTTCGATGATCATGACAACATGCGTTTTGCGTGCGGGTTGTTCGTCACATGTTTGGGTCCGGAGCGGTTGCGGCCGGACGGTCGAAAACAAAGGTACGAATAATATCGGGATATGCAAGTAAAAATTTATCGAATCTCGATAAATTTTTACCCTCCCCCGATAAGAGATCGACTTTCTTTCGGGATATGTACCAGAAGACGCCCGGTCCATACGACCGGGCGTCTTCGTGCTCGGCGGCCGGGGCGGTTTGCCGGCCAGCCTCAGGCCTCCTATTTGAGCCGCAGGAACGAATATCCGAACCGTTCGCAGGCGGCCTTCTCCAGCTCCTCGCGGGCCGAAGGATGGGCCACGGCGATGAGGGCCTTGGCCCGCTGCGCCAGGTTTTTGCCCTGGAGGTGTGCGACGCCGTATTCGGTGACGATGTGCTGGATCATGTGGCGCGTTGTGACTACGCCGGCACCCGGTGTCAGCATCGCCTTGATCTTCGAATGGCCCTTCTCTGTGATCGAGGGGATGGCGATAAAGGTCTTGCCTCCCTCCGAGAGCGAACCTCCGTACATGAAGTCGTGCTGTCCGCCCACGCCCGAGATGATGCGCGTGCCGACCGAGTCGGCGCATACTTGGCCCGTCAGGTCCACCTCGACGGCCGAGTTGATGGCCATGACCTTCGGGTTCTGGCGGATGCGGAACGGGTCGTTGGTCCAGGCCACGTCGCGCATTTCCAACTCCTGGCAGTAGTCCATATAGTCATAGAGCCGGCGCGAGCCGAGGGCCAGCGATCCGACACTCTTACCCGGAAGGACGGCCTTCTGCGAGTTGTCGATTACGCCGCGTTCGATCAGCGGCAGCACGCCGTCGGTCATCGCTTCGGTATGGAGCCCGAGGTGTTTGTGGTCGCTCAGCGCCCCCAGCACGGCATTGGGGATACCGCCCACGCCGATCTGCAGCGTGGCGCCGTCGGGGATCATTTCGGCAATGTAGCGGCCGATACGCAGTTCCGTCTCGGAGGGCACGGCCGTGGGTACCTCGACCAGCGGGTCGTTCACCTCGACGGCCGCGGCAATCTTCGAGATGTGGATCACGGCGTCGCCGTACGAAAAGGGCATGGCTTCGTTGACCTGGGCGATGACCACTTTGGCCATCTCGACGGCCGAGACGGCCAGGTCGGCCGAGACGCCATACGAACAGAATCCTTCGGCATTGGGACGCGAGACATTGAGTATCGCAACATCCACGGGAAGCATGCCGCTGCGGAAGAGTCCGGGAATCTCGCCCAGAAAGGCCGGAATCGACTGTCCGTATCCGTCGGCCAGCCAGCGGCGGATGTTGTTCGCCACGAAGAGGCTGTTCACGAGGAACGTCTCCTTGTACTCCGGGCGGCAGTAGGGGGCGTCGCCCCGTCCGACGGCAAAGCCCGAATAGACGGTTACGTCGGTCAGTTCGTCCGCGCGGTCGGTCATGGCCTGCACGAGCACCTCGGGGATCGAGGTGCTGCCTTGGATGTAGACGCTGCTGTGCGGTCGGATGAGTTTCACGGCCTCGGCCGCGGTGGTGTAGTGTGCCATAGAGGTAGAAATGGTATGTTTCGTTATGCTTCTGTTTTCGGGTGGGATGCTTCGAAGACGGCCAGCCGTTCTTCAAGTTGGTCGAACTGTTCGGGTCGGTTGAGCTGCGAGACGCAGACTCGCACGCCTTCCTGGCGGCTGCCGGTCGAGGAGAGCGAGATGGCGCAGATGCCGCAGAGCATCAACTCACGCAACAGCTCGGCGCAACTCATCGTGCCGTAGCCGACCGTGTAGAAGAAGCCGTCGCTTACGGGCTGGTCGAGGTCCCGGTCGTAGACAATGTGGAATCCGTGGCGCAGGAAGGCCTCTTTGGTGAGCCGGGCACGACGGGCGTATTCCGACGTGTGTCCTACGAAGTCGAGCCGGCCGTCGGCCGCGGCGTCGAACATCGCCGCGAGGGCGTGCTGTGCGGCGTGGCTCGTGCCAGACGAAGCGGCATAGAGAATTCCCAGCACATAGGCGTCACCCATGCGGGCGATGTGGTAGCGCTCGTCGAGGGCCCGGTAGTGGCGGCCGAAGAGGTGGTCCGAGAAGGCCACGACGGCAATGCGCTGACCGGCGTAGCTGAAGATCTTCGAGGCCGAAAGCATCAGGATATAGTTCTTCGTGTAGCGAGCGACGGTTGCCTGGAACGGAGCCTTGCCCGGTTGGCCCAACTGTTTGCGGAAGTCCATGCCCAGATAGGCCAGGTCCTCGATCACGACGGCATCGTACTTCGTGGCGAGACGTCCGATGATCTCCAGCTCCTGCTCCGTGAGGCAGATCCAGGCCGGGTTGTTCGGGTTCGAGTAGACGATGGCCGCAATGTCGCCCTGCGAGAGGTAGCTCTCGAGTTTGGCCTCGAGTTTTTCGGCGCGGCAGTCGTAGATGTCGAACGATACGCTCGGGATGTTGAGCAGTTGGGCCTGATTGCGCTGTACGGGGAATCCCGGGTCGATGAAGAGGATCTTGCGCCGTATGGGATCGAGTTGCGAGCAGAGCAGGAAGAGCGTAAAGCTGCCCTGCATCGAGCCGACGGTCGGAATGCACCCCGTGGGAGCGAGGTCGATGTCGAGAAAGGCCTTGATGAAGCGCGAGGCGGCCTGTTTGAGCGGTGGTATGCCTTGCATCGGCGGGTAGATCGAGGCGACGCCGGCGGCCAGGGCGGCCTGTTCGGCGGCCACGCCGATCTCCTCGGGCCGGAGTCCCGGGACGCCCATCTCGAGATGCGAGAACTCCTCGCCCGTAGCCTTTTCCATGCGGCGGGCGATGTCGCCCGACTGGCGGATCGTCGCACGTGCGATGTCCGCAATCTCCATCTCCCCGAGGATGCTGTCGAGGAGGGTGCTGTCGAAGGGCTTTTTCATCGTTTCATGCTTTTTTGTGCGTACTCATATCCGGCGCGGAAGGCGGCGAGGTTGCTCTCGACGACCGCCTCGCCCTTGCGGGCGAAGATCTCGCGGATGCCCTGCTCGAGCTTCTCGGGCTCGATCTGCAGCAGCGGCGCGGCGGCGCCCAGCAACACGATGTTGGCTGCACGGGGCGATCCGGCCTCCTTGGCCAGGGTGTCGACGTCGATGGCAATCACGTGGGGCAGGGCGGCCAGTTCGGCCTCAATACGCTGCATCTCGGGATAATTCTCGATATTGACAAACGGAGTCGTGTTCGTGACCACCCATCCCTCCTTGGCGAGCCACGGCAGATAGCGCAGCGCCTCCATCGGTTCGAGCGAGAGGATGATGTCGGCCGCGCCGCGCGGAATGAGGTCCGAGGCGATCGGGTCGGACGACAGACGCAGGTTCGACTGTACGTCGCCGCCGCGCTGGCTCATGCCGTGAACCTCGGCCTGTTTGATGTGGAGCCCCTCGTTGAGGGCGGCTTTGCCGATGACCGTGGCGATCGAGAGAATGCCTTGTCCTCCGACGCCCGAAAGTATGATATCGCGTTTCATGTCGTTCTCTATTTTTTAGCGTTATGACGTTTGGCGGTCTGGATGCACTCGCGGCGCGGGATGATTACCGACACGCCGCGGTATTCGATCTCTTCGCGGATCACGTTGCGGATCTCTTCGCGGTTCCTGGGTAGTGGGATCACTACGCGAATGTGCGCCGGATCGACGCCCAGACCGGCGCAGATCTGTTCCAGACGTCCCGTTCCGGCCGAATCCTGGCCGCCGGTCATACCCGTCGTGAGGTTGTCGGAGATGATCACCGTGATGGGGCTCTGGGCATTCACCGCATCGAGCAGTCCGGTCATACCCGAATGTGTGAAGGTCGAGTCGCCGATCACGGCCACGGCCGGATGTTGCCCGGCATCGGCCGCCCCCTTGGCCATCGTGATCGAGGCGCCCATGTCGAGTACCGTGTCGATGGCGTGGAACGGTGCGAGCCATCCGAGCGTATAGCATCCGATGTCGCTGAAGACCTTGGCATGGTCGTATTCGCGCACCACCTCTGTAAGGGCGGCATACATGTCGCGGTGTCCGCATCCCTGGCAGAGGGCGGGCGGACGCGGCACGGTCACCTCGCTGGCCGCATGGGCCGGGTGGGGCGGCAGTCCGACGGCCGCACGTACGCTGTCGGGCGTCAACTCGCCCGTGCGGGGCAGTTCGCCCGTCATGCGTCCCTTGATCTCGACGGGTGTCGGCAGGACGCCGCGCACCATCTCCTCGACCAGCGGCTGTCCCTCCTCGATGACGAGGATCGAGCGGCACTCCTGTGCCATGCGGCGTACGAGCGACGTCGGCAGCGGATATTGCGCAACCTTCAGTACGGGATAGGGACATCCGTCCGGATAGTTCTCCATCAGGTAGTTGTAGGCGATGCCGCAGGCGATGATGCCCATTGACTTGTCGTTGCCTTCTATATATTTATTGTATCGGCTCTCGATGGCCTCCTGCTCGAACTGCTTGTACTCCTCGACCAGCACCTTGTACCGTGCGCGCGAGTTGCCGGGCATCAACACCCACTGGCGCGGATTCGTGGGATAGGAGAGCGAATTGGGTTCCCGCAGTTCGCCTGTTACGACCACGGCACGCGAATGGGCCATGCGGGTCGTCAGACGCATCAGCACCGGAATGTGATAACGTTCCGAGAGGGCAAAGGCATCGGCCGCCATGTCGTAGGCCTCCTGCTGCGAAGCGGGTTCGAAGACCGGGACGAGTGCAAATTTGCCGTAGAAGCGCGAATCCTGCTCGTTTTGCGACGAGTGCATCGAGGGATCGTCGGCCGCCACGACGATCATGCCGCCGTTGGCGCCGGTCATGGCCGAATTGACAAAGGCGTCGGCTGCGACGTTCATGCCGACGTGTTTCATGCAGACCATCGACCGTTTGCCGGCGAACGACATGCCCAAAGCCTCTTCCACGGCGGTTTTCTCGTTCGTGGACCAGGCGCTGTGAATGCCTCGCTGGGCCGTCAGGGAATGTCCCTGGATGTATTCGGTGATTTCGGTCGACGGGGTTCCCGGATAGGCGTATACGCCCGAAAGACCGGCATGGAGGGCGCCCAGTGCGAGCGCCTCGTCTCCAAGAAGAAGTTCTTTGGTAGGCATAGGTTGGTTGTTAGGTTGAAGTTTCAGGTTTCACAAATATAACAAAGTTTGCGCTGAAACAAGCATGAGAAGTGATAAATTATCGTCAATCTATCTGTTTGAGGTTCGGAAAGTTGGCCGATAATTCGCTGGTGAGGCAAAGTGTAAGCGAAAGCGGTGAAAATGCTTACAATTTGATTTGGAGTTTGTGAGGTACCATGGTGGAGAGGGGAGGGTGAAGGAGATGGGTTGGGTGGTGCAGGGTAAACAACCGGAGAAGTGCGTGTAGCGAATTTATTCCACGCGAGGTATCTTCGCGCAAAAAAATGCTTACACGAAA
>CALUII010000023.1 GCA_944320665.1 uncultured Alistipes sp.
AGCCTCCTTCGACTTGGAAAATAGCCATGATCCGAAAAATTTTGAATCAAAGATACGGATAAAAGGCCAAAGCGTCAACATCCGCGGTGGATTTTCTCGATGCGTCGGCGAGAAGCGGCGTGCGGCGGGGACGGACCGTGGGGTGTGGACAGAAACAGCGAGGGAGATGCTTTTGCAGCATCTCCCTCGCTATGACATACGTCCGTCGTCTGGCGACGGTCGCATTGTCCACGGCCGATCTACCTCGGATTAAGCGTACTTGAACGTAGACTCATCCGATACGGTCAGCTTCTTGCGGCCCTTTGCACGACGGGCAGCCAGCACCTTGCGACCGTTGGCGGTAGCCATTCTCTGACGGAAACCGTGCTTGTTGATTCTCTTCCGGCGCGAAGGCTGGAACGTTCTTTTCATTGCCATAGCTGTATCGTTTTTATTGTTTCAGCGCACTTTGCGGAGTGCAAAGGTATATTAAATATCGTGAATAACAAAAAAATCCCTCTTTTTTTTCAGCCCGGGCCGGGAGTTGTGCCGCGTGCCGGGGCCTCGGCAGGGGGCTATTTGGTCTTGAAGAGGTCGATCTCGCCCCGTTCGACCTTGCCGTACATGTCGGCCAGTTCGGCCACCACGGGCGAGATCAGTTCGAGGGTATCCGACACGGCCTTCGTCCCGCCCTGACCCTTGATGCGGTAGAGCATGGCGGCATAGAGTGCGCGGAAGAGCAGCTCGGTGTCGCTCATGCCGGGGTTGCCCACGACGCTGCGCAGGCGCGGCAGTTCGGGTTCGAGCCGGGCCCACGTGCCGCGGTAGTGTTCGCCCACGGGGAGCTTGAGCAGTTGCAGGTGCAAGTCGTGCAGGTCGGTGATCAGATGCAGCGTGTGTTCCAGATGGCCCTTCTCCTCCTTGCCCTCCTGGCGCAGGAGGTTGGCCAGGTCCATGTACCAGAGCAGGAAGATGTGTTTCTGCGACTCGTCGATGTCCTTGCGCGGGCCGATGAGCTGCGAGTAGATGGCCTCGGGACTGAATTGCAGGGCGCGCATCAGGTCTTCGAGTTGCCAGAGGTAGAGGATGTATTCGGCGATGTTTTCGCGGCGTTTGGCTTTGGCGATATCCATACGTGGTATTGAATTGGCAGATGGTGTGTGTGAATCTCGGGGGACAAAGATAGCGGTTTTCGCCGAATGTCGGATCGGTATTTGGGCATACCGCCGGGCGAAAAACCGCGTGAAAATAAAAATTTATCGAAAAACAATAAAATTTATTTGTTTTTCGGTGTGCAGTGTGTATCTTTGCGGCGTGTTGCGGTCCGTACGGGCCCGACGCCCCGAACGACGGAATCAAGCGTTAGTGCTGTAAAAAAGTTCATAATTGTGTGAAGAGGCCCTGAGCGAAGGGGCCTCTTTTTTTTGTGTGTGCGCCTGCGTGCGGAGGTGAATGCGGGGGCTACTCGGCATGGGGAGCCGCCCAGAACCAGTCGGCGTTGCGCGTCGTATGGTGGTGCGTGCTGCGGTCGTCGTAGCCCGTGGGCAGCAGTGCGATGTAGCGGATCGGTTGCTTGCCCTCGCCTGGTGTCTCGGTGTTGTACTCGCTCCGGTCGGTGCAGACGAGGTAGTAGAGGTTCTTGGCCATGTAGACGTCCAGATACTCCTCCTGTGTCTGGGGCACCGTGTTGTTCCAGTTGGCGTCGTCGTTGAGGCGGTAGGGGCGTCCGTCGCGCATCCGTTCGCGCACCTCGGCGATGCCGAGCAGCGTGCCCCGCTCGTCGGTCACGTAGGCGTTGAACGTGGGGTCCATCCAGACCCACTTGCCGAGCGACTCGGCGTAGACGGCATTGATCACGTGGCAGTCGTTGACCATCACGCGCGGCATGCAGGTCACGAAGCGCGACCGGAAGCCCATCGCCAGGTAGCATTCGTTGAGCAGTTGGGCCATCATGCGGCAGTTGATGCCGCGTTCCTCGCGGCGGCAGAGCTCCACGAGGTCGATGGCGTTGCGCGACGTCGGGTTCGACGAACTGCCGTCGTGGCGGACGACGTGGTGGGCCCACTGCATGAGGCGGATGATCTGCGACACCTCGTCGCCCGAGCCGGCGATGCTGTCCAGATTGAAGTGCTTGCGTACGCGTGCCAGCCCCGGGTCGTCGGGCCCGGCGTAGCGGAACGGAGGCAGCGAGTCGGTCGTCTCCGTCGGGTTGTAGGGGCCGGCCTGGCGCAGAATCCAGAGGTAGTCGTATTCCGGGCGCAGCCGTTCGGCCAATGCGCGGTAGCGTCGGGTCGAACGGGCCGCCTCCAGGTCGGGATCCCGCTGCATGCGGGCAAAGGCGTCGAAGGAGCGGGTGAAGTACCCGCCCTCGGCACACCGTTCGAGGTTCGCAACGGCCCGGCGGCGCCTGTGCCGCAACGACTGCATGCAGGCCAGATTGTAGTAGTAGCCGTTGGCCAGGAAGTCGCCGTTGTTCCATTCGTCCAGTTGGCGCTGCACGCTGTCGGGGAGCTCGCCGAAGTGACGGATGGCCTCCTGCAGCTGCCGTTCGGCACGGGCATAGTCCTGTCGGTCGTAGGCCCGGAAGGCACGCATCGTGCAGGAGTCCATCGGGGCGGTCCGTGCGGCGTAGTCCTGCGCCGCGGCGGTTGTGAAGCTGAACAGAAGGAGCGCAAGGGCTGCAAGGGGTTGTTTCATGGTCACGGGGGTTTTCAGCAAAGATAGTGTTTTTTTGTCACGTCGGGCCGAAAAGGGAACGAAACCCCGGAAAATTTCGTACCTTTGGAAATCGGACACACACTGCGTCATCAAAATAACATTATATATAGTATGTTTTCAGCCAAAACCTACACCGCACGTCGCCAGACGCTGCGCACCAAGATTGGCTCGGGTCTGATCCTGATCCCGGGCAACGGATTCACCCCCAACAACTACCCCAACAACGCCTACTACTTCCGCCAGGATTCGACCTTCCGCTACTACTTCGGTCTGAATACGCCGTCGCTCGTCGGCGTGATCGACGCCGATTCGGGCGAGGAGGCGCTCTACGGCGATGACTTCACGATGGAGGACATCATCTGGACCGGCCCGCAGCCCACGCTCCGCGACCAGGCCCAGCTGGTCGGTGTGGCCGAGACCCACCCGACGGCCGACCTCGCCGCACGCCTCGCCCGGGCCATCGCCCAGGGCCGCCGCGTGCACTACCTGCCTCCGTACCGCGGCGAGACGAAGCTGCTGCTTTCGGAGCTGCTGGGCATCGCGCCGCGCATGCTCCACGACTACAAGTCGGTCGATCTGATGATGGCCGTGGCCGAGATGCGCGAGAAGAAGAGCGCCGAGGAGATCGAGGCCCTCGAACGGGCCTTCCCGATCGGCTATGCGATGCACACCACGGCCATGCGCATGTGCCGTCCGGGTGTCGTCGAACGTGAGATCGCCGGCGCCATCGAAGGGGTGGCCAAATCGCTCGGTCAGGGCGTTTCGTTCCCGTCGATCGTCTCGCAGCACGGCGAGACGCTCCACAACCTCTGCGCCGACGGCGTGCTCGAGGAGGGACGTCTGCTGCTCTGCGATGCCGGCGGCGAGAGCCTCGAGGGCTACTGCTCGGACCATACGCGTACGTACCCCGTGAGCGGCAAGTTCACGCAGAAGCAGAAGGACATCTACAACATCGTGCTGGCGGCGCACGACCGCGTGGCCGAGATCGTCAAGCCGCACATGATGTATACCGAGGTGCACAATACGGCCTACGCCGTGCTGGCCGAAGGGCTGATTGGCTTGGGATTGCTTCACGGGTCGGTGTCGGACGTGCTCGAATCGGGCGCCATGACGATGCTCATGCCCCACGGACTGGGGCACGGCATGGGTATGGACGTGCACGACTGCGAGGCAATGGGCGAACGCAGCTTCGATTTCTCGGCCATTGCCGAGCGCGCGGCACAGTCCGGCACGTGCATCTACCGTGCGGCGTGGCGCATCGAGCCCGGTACGGTGATGACCGACGAACCGGGACTCTACTTCATCCCGGCGCTGATCGACAAGTGCCGCGCCGAGGGCAAATACAAGGGCATTGTCGACTACGAGGCACTGGATTCCTACCGCGACTTCGGTGGCATCCGCATCGAGGACGACTTGCTTGTCACCGAGACGGGCAACCGCATTCTGGGTGACCGCCGCATCCCGGTGACGGTCGATGAACTGGAGGCTGTCGTCGGAAAATAGGTCACGCATGCGGGTGCACCGTCCGAGGATGAGCCGGGGTGGGCTCCTTTGCTGAGGGGGGGCTCCGGCATCCGGATCGGGATGACGCGGACGAAACATAGTCTTTTTTTTGGATAGATGCGAATAGTTGTACTCTTCCCCTCGGTCGACGAGGCCAAATACCTCCTCCTGACCGAACCGTCGGTACCGGTCTTCGTGGCCGGAGTCGGCGCGGCCGAAGCGCCGGCAGCCGTCGTGCGGGCCGTGCGGGCCCGGAAACCCCACCTCGTGGTACTGGCCGGCGGGGCCGCCGCGTGCGGCGAGGCGCTCGGTGTAGGCGACGTGGTGGAGGTGACGAGCCAGTATGCGGTCGATCTGCCGGCCGAAGTGCGGGTCGCGCATCGTGTCGATCCCGTCACGGATCTGCCCGAGACGGCCGGATGCAGCTCCGATCGCGAGGCGATGCCCGAGGGTGAGGCCGTGGCCGACGTGCAGCTCGTCAGCCGCGAGGGCGCGGCGGTAATGGCCGTGTGCGAGGCACTCGGGGTGCGCTGCTGCGAGATCCGGGTGGTGACGCACCGTGCGGGCACAGCGCCCGATCCCGATCGGGAGGCCGAGGCGTTGCGCGGCCTGGCCGAGACGTTGAACGATCTATTTTCGAATCTAAAACAGATGCAAGATGAATAAAAGTACAAAATACCTGATCTGGGGTCTGGTGATCCTGGTCGTTGTGTTGCTCATTCTGGCGGTGGTCTATGCCGACGAGATCCGTGCCTGGTTCGGTGCACAGACCACGACTCTCGTGGTGATCGTCGTGGGTTTCGTGGTCGGGTGGTGTATGGGCCGCTTCGGCGGTCGCCGTCGTGCAGCCGATAAGGAGCACGTCGGGAACGGTACGGTGCACTGACGCGGTCGGACGATCGGACTCCCGGCGTGGTGTGTCGTTATGCCGCGCGGGGAGTTGCCGCAGGACCGGTTCGTGGAGATGGGGGTGCCTCCTTCGGTACCTCCGGACACGGTGCCGGGGTGCCGTGGACGGGCGAAGCCCGGTGCCGAGGCGGGAGAGAGACGGGCTAATTCCTGTTTAATCAATTGAGAGAGCAAACAATGAGACGATTTTTTGTACTGCTGGCGGTTGCGGCACTCGTGCCGCTCCTTGCAGCCGCTCAGCAGGGAGACGATTGGGCCGGATATGGCCGCTATGCTGCAGCCAATGCGGCACTGCAGCAGGCGCCGGCCGTTGTGCTGATGGGTGACTCGATTACGGATGGGTGGGACGATGCCGATCCGGCGTTCTTTGCCGACGGGACGTATGCCTGCCGCGGCATCAGCGGCCAGGTGGCGGGGCAGATGTTGTGCCGCTTCCGTGCCGACGTGCTCGATCTGAAGCCGCGTGTGGTGGTGATCCTTGCCGGCACGAACGACATCGCCTGCAATGCGGGCTGGGCGCCGCTCGACCGCATTGCCGATCAGGTGGCCTCGATGGCCGAACTGGCACGTGCGAACGGCGTGGTGCCGGTGATCGCCTCGATTCTGCCGGCCGGGCACTATCCCTGGCGGCCCGAGATCGAGGAGGTGGCCGCAAAGATCCGCCGCGTGAACGAGCAGTTGAGGGGCTATGCCGAGGCGCAGGGGATCGTCTGGCTCGACTACTACACGCCGTTGGCTGCGGCCGACGGAAGCATGCGTACGGAGTATACGTCGGACGGAGTACACCTCACGGCAGAGGGCTATGACGTGCTCGAGTCGTGCCTCGTGCCGTGTGTGGAGGGTCTCCTCGCCGGGGACGAATGAGGCGCATGGCGGCACGCTGCGGCGTGTGACCTCTTTATATATGGTTTGTGATAAAATCACCCCGCGAGGGGTGATTTTTTTAGTTTATGGAGTTGGAAATGTCGAATTTTTTGTAAATTTATAGTCGGCAATCGGCTCCGCATGAGTCCAGCCGACGAAACAACCTACAAAACTTCGAATCAATATGAAAAACTATTCTGCCAAAGAGATCAAGAACATCGTTCTGATCGGTGCTCCAGGTACGGGCAAGACGACGTTGGCCGAGGCCATGGCCTTCGAGGGCAAGGTCATCGACCGCCGCGGTTCGATCGAGACCAACAATACCCTCTCGGACAATACGGAGATCGAACACGAATACAAACGCTCGATCTACTCCACGATCCTCTTCACCGAATTCATGGAGCGCAAACTCAATATCATCGACTGTCCCGGTTCGGACGACTTCTGCGGCAACCTCTTCTCGGCCTTCAAGGTGGGCGACGTCGGCGTCTTCCTCTTCAACGCGCAGGTGGGCTGGGAGGTCGGCAGCGAGATCCAGGCCCGCTACGCCCGTGCGCTGAAGAAGCCCGTCATCGGCGTCATCAACCAGTTCGATGCCGAAAAGGCCAACTTCGAGGCGGCCTATGAGTCGATTTGCGCCGCGTCGCGCGTGAAGCCCGTCATCGTGCAGTATCCCGTCAACCAGGGCCCCGGTTTCGACGCCTTCATCGACGTGCTGCTGATGAAGATGTACCGTTTCAAGAACCACGACGGCCTGCGCGAGGAGCTGGAGATCCCGGCCGAGGAGCTGGAGCGTGCCCGCGCACTCAACAAGGAGCTGGTCGAGGCCGCTGCCGAACACGACGAGGCCCTCATGGAGCTCTACTTCGAGAAGGGTACGCTCACGCAGGACGACATACGTGCCGGTCTGAAGATCGGCCTGGCCCAGCGCGACGTGATGCCGATCTTCTGCACGAGCGGCCGTTACGACATCGGCACCAAGCGTCTGATGGAGTTCATCATCAACGTGGCCCCCGGTCCGCTCAAGGCGCCGAAGTTCCTCACCGTCGAGGGCGAGGAGGTTGAGGCCGATGCCGCACAGCCGGCCGTGGCCTTTGTCTTCAAGAGCCAGCTCGAACCGCACATCGGTGAGATCAGCTACTTCCGCGTCGTGCGCGGCCGTCTGACCGAGGGCATCGAGTTGCTCAACCCCCGCACGGGCAACAAGGAGAAGATCTCGCAGCTCTTTGCCGTGGCGGGCAAGAACCGCATCAAGGTGACGGAACTCTCGGCCGGCGACATCGGCTGTACGGTGAAGCTCAAGGCTACGCGCACGAACGACACGCTCTGCGCCCCGAATGCCGTGGTGCAGATCGACCCGATCGTCTTCCCCGAGCCGCGCTACCGCGCCGCCGTCAAGGCCAAGGAGCAGGCCGACGAGGAGAAGCTCGGCAAACTGCTCAACGAGGCCAAGTACGAGGATCCGACCATCCTGGTCGAGTACTCCAAGGAGTTGAAGCAGACCATCGTGCAGGGTCAGGGCGAACACCACCTCAATATCCTCCGTTCGCGCATCCAGAACGAGAACAAGGTGCCGTTTGACTACATGGCACCGAAGATCCCCTACCGCGAGACGATCACCAAGGTTGCCCAGGCCGACTACCGCCACAAGAAACAGTCGGGCGGTGCCGGACAGTTCGGCGAGGTGCACCTGATCATCGAGCCCTACTACGAGGGAATGCCCGAACCGAAGAGCTACAAGATCCCGGGTAAGGGCGAGATGACCGTCAACGTCAAGTCCAAGGAGGAGTACGACCTGGCGTGGGGCGGCAAGCTGCAGTTCTACAGTGCCATCGTGGGCGGAGCGATCGACGCACGCTTCATGCCGGCGATCCTCAAGGGCATCATGGAGAAGATGGACGAAGGCCCGCTGACGGGCTCCTACGCACGCGACATCCGCGTGGTGGTCTACGACGGCAAGATGCATCCGGTCGATTCGAACGAGATCTCGTTCAAACTCGCGGCGCGCAACGCCTTCAAGGAGGCCTTCCGCAACGCGGCGCCGAAGATCATGGAGCCGATCTACTCGGTCGAGGTGCTTACGCCGAGCGAATACATGGGAGCCGTGATGAGCGACCTGCAGAACCGTCGCGCGATGATCGAGGGCATGGAGTCCGACAAGGGCTTCGACCGCCTGAATGCGCGGGTGCCGCTGGCTGAGCTGTACCGCTACTCGACGACGCTGTCGTCGCTGACGTCGGGATCGGCCACCTATTCGATGCAGTTTGCATCCTACGAGCAGG
Source organism: uncultured Alistipes sp. (assembly GCA_944320665.1). Taxonomy (GTDB): domain Bacteria; phylum Bacteroidota; class Bacteroidia; order Bacteroidales; family Rikenellaceae; genus Alistipes. The sequence goes on from CALUII010000023.1 coordinate 8,256, forward strand.
TGCCGGCCGACGTACAGGAGAAGTTGCTCCGTGCCTATACCGACACGGACGAGGAGTAGCCGGCGTGGCCAAAGGAGCAGAAGCCGTTGCTGCGCGGTGAGCCGAGTCCGGGACCCTGCACCCCGGAGCATTCTGCGGTGTTGCAGCCGTGCCTTGTGTGACGTAGCGTGCGGTTCCCGATGCCGTCGGAGTCTCCACCCCATCGGCGGGACGCCTTCTTCAAGAGAGAGAGCAGGCGGATCCGATTCAAATCGGATCCGCCTGCTCATTTTGTGTGAGGTCGGCACTTCGTGCGGCGGCGGACCTGCGCCTCCGCCGGCGGTAAAAAAAGGGGAGGCACTGTAAAAGTGCCCCCCCTCATTTTTGATGAGATGAAGTGAATTATTTCACAACGGGGTAGCTCCACGTCGTGAGGTAGCTCTCACCGTAGCTGTACGAGTTGAAGATGATCTCCTTCGTGTTCGTCGTGGCGGCGCTTACGGTGTACTGGTTAACCAGCGTGCCGTTGATGTACTCATACAGCGTGCCGTTGTCGAATACGAACTTGAAGGTAGCCTGGTCGCCCGGGTTTACGTTGACGCTGGCCATCTCCACTTTGTTCCAGGCACCTTCGCCCTCGGAATCCCACGTCTCGAAGAAGCCCGTTGCGCCCTCCTCCTCGATCTTGTAGCCGATGATCGGCCAGTCGATCGTCGAGCCGTTGGCGTCGCACAGGTTCAGCCATACGCTCTGACGTACCGGACGCGTAGCCTCCGGAATGGTCAGCGTGGTCTCCACGCTCCACGAGTTCTTCAGCCCGTTGTTGATCTGGGCCTTGCGACCCTGCCACGAGTACCAGTTGTTGGCAGGAGCCGTCTCGGTCTCCATCGTGACGATGTTGTTCGAGATGGCGAAGCTCTTGGGCTCCGAGCGGTCCTTCGACCAGAGCTGGCTGATAACCGAGTCGTAGTCTACGTAAACGGCACCGTAGTTGGTGGCGTTCCAGTAGATGCCGTCGGTCGGGAAGGTGTTGTTCGTGAGGTTGAAGATACCGTAGTATACGCGAACCGTCGGGTAGTTCTCGCCGTTGTAGGCCTCGAAGCCGTTAAAGGTATTCTCCTCTACGTTGACCTTCATCGTCGAGGTTGTCGTGTCGTTCGACGTCCAGTTCGGCGTGGTGAACATCAGGTTCGAGAATCCGTAGTTGAAGGTGTTCTTGCGGATGAGGAAGTTACCGCTCATCAGGCCGTCGAACGAGATCGTACCCTTGTTGATCGTACAACCCTCGACGAGACCGTTGTCGGCCTTCTGCGAGAAGTATACGGCGCCGCCGCAATCCTCCGGAGCCTTCGTGTTGGGCTCGAAGACGCAGTTCTTGATGGTGAAGTTGGCCTCGCAAACCTCGATGATCTTGTTCGGGCCCTCGTAGTAGCCGTTGTAGTTGGCCACGAAGGTGAGGTTCTCGAGCGTTACGTTCGGGGCTGCAACCGTAAGGAGGTTCTGCAGCGAACCCACGCCGCCGATATTGGAAGCAGCCTCGTGCGAGGTGGTGATCGTCACCTTGCCGTTACCTTTAATCGTCAACGGGGTGTTGATCTTGAGATAGTATCCGTAAGGGCCTGCCGCGTCGATCTGTCCCGGCTCGCCCAGGTCGTAGTCGCCTTCGGCCAGCTCGATGACATCACCCTCGGCTGCAGCTGCTACGGCGTCGCGGATCGTGGCGAAGTTCTTACCCGTCGTCGTGTTGACGATCTGGCCCGTTACGGCCTCCTGGGTCTTGATCTTATTGTCCGAGATCGTCGGGGCCTGGGCGCCGTCGAAGAGGTTGACGAGCGTCTCGGCGTCGGTGTTCGTAGCCGTACGGGTCAAGGTCGTGACCTCGGCACCGGCCATGATGTTTACGTTACCCTTTTCGATGGCAACTGCCTCTACTTCGGCATCCGGGGCGATGGTCAGCGTCGTCGGTTTGGTCGAGGCCGAAGCGATGTTCCACTTGCCGGCGCCGATCGTGGCGTCGCCCTGCGGTACGTCGATGTTGATTGTGATGGTCGACTCGCTGCTGCTCGTGAGCTCCAGCGTGCCGGCGAAGTCGGCGTCACCGAAGGTAACTTCACCCTCGGCACCGTTCAGAGCCAGGCTGATGGTCGAACCCTCGGCCAGGGCGGGCAGCTCGTAGTTGCCCGAGGCGGGCAGGGCATCCACCACCGTGAGGTTGTAGTCCACGATGCCGGTCGTAGACAGACCGTTCAGTACAGACTGCAGTTCTGCGGCCGTTACCTCCTGGTACGACGACGTGATGTCACCATCGGCCCAGTTGCTGTCGACGGTTACGTTGATCGTACCCTTCTTCGTGAGCAGGTTACCCGTCACGTTCGTACGGTAGTTGCGGCGCAGCGGAATGTTCGTGAACTGGTCGTTGGTCGTGATGGTCGTACCGTTGTTGAGGAACTCCATCTCGAAGTTCACGAGGTTCGACTCGCTGTCCGGAGCCCAGAGGTAGTCCACGGTCAGCTCACCGTTCTCGATAGCCTCCGGCTCGATCGTGTAGGTGACCTGCTGGGGGTTGCTCAACTCGCCGGTGAGGAGGTTGAACTGCGTTGGAACGGCGTCGATCGTCATCGTCACGTGGGTCGGTTGGAGCGACTCGTCGACGGCTGCCATGTCGAGCGTCTTCACGGTCAGCTGGCTCAGGGGACGGCTCAGCGTGATCGGCTCGATGAACGAACCGCTGACGGTGATCTCCTTCGTAGCGCAGAAGGCGTCGAAGCTGTCGTCGTTGCCCGTGTAGGTGTTCATCGTGATGGCCGTGAGGTCCGACGTGTTGTAACGGAGGTCGCCGTTGCTCTCGTCGCCGCAATCGGCCCAGAGTACGAGGTTGTAGCTCTGCGAGGCAACGAGCTGCAGGTCGTTGAAGGTAGCCTGGCCGCCGGTTACGTCAACGATTTTGCGGTCGCCGTAGAGCGTGCCGTTGTGGTAGATCTCCAGGATACAGCGGTTGATCTGGCTGCCGGTGCCGTAGTCGGCGATGGCACGCGACTGCATCTCCTGGGGAATGGTGACCGTCAGCGACGAGGCAGTGGCCGGCTCGACGGTCGAGGCGTCTTTCTGACAGGCGGTGAGGCCTGCGGCAAGACCCAACAATCCAAAAAGAAGGCTTTTTTTCATGTGTGTTTGAATAGTTTGGGGATTGAATGAAAAGTAGTATAAAATATTGAAGGATATTTTCTACGTCTTTCTTTGTGCAAGAGAGGCCCTCCGCCTCGCGTCGTTTCGCAAGTCGTCGGGGCGGAGAGGCCGCTCTTGTGTGTCGGGAATGTGCGGGGGTTACTCGTTCTGAGCGACGCCGTTTACGGTGATGTTCTTGCTGCCGTAGGTGCAGTCGCCCGTGAAGACGCACTCATCGTCGTAGTTGATCGTCACGCCGAGTCCCTCGCCCTGGTTGGCATGGGCATACATGGCCGGGAAGAGCGAGGCATATTTGCCGATGGTCTCCACGGTCGTCTTCTCGAGCGTCACCACGGTCGGATACTGGTAGGCCGTACCCGGGGCTTTGTTGCCGAGGACCAGCGCTGCGCAGTTCACCATGTTGCCGCCGCCCCAGTTGTTGGTAATGAAGTATTCGGCATAGAACCGGGCATCCTCCTCACTCTCGAAGGGATCGGTCGTGAAGGTGAAGGTACTGTTTCGGATCGTGGCCGTGCCGCCGCGGAGCATCGCGGCCTGCGTGTCACCCGTGATGGTGCAGCCGTCGATCGCCACGTAGCACGGGATGTTGATGCAGAGGGGCGTACTGCCGGTGAAAGTCGAGTTCTCCAGGTAGATATATACGTTCTCTGCAACAGGCATCGAGGCGTTCGTGGCTACGGCATAGGCGCCGCACTCGAGCGTCGAGTTGCGGACGGTGATCACGCCGTTGTTTTTACTGTTGTTGGGGCCGATACCCGTGCCGTTGGTCTTCAGCGTGACGCCGTCGAGCGTGATCGAGCCGTTTGCATCGGTGTTGAAGAGCGACGTGCTGGAACTCTGCATGTCGTTGGCGACGATGGTGCCGTTCTTGAAGGTCAGTACACCGCCGTCGGCAGCATTCAGATAGATCGACTTCGTAATGGTGAGCGTCTTGCCGTTGAGGTCGAGTTCCGACTCCGTCTCGTTATTTACCTCGAAGGACGCATCCAGTTCCAGGTCGGTGGCCAGTTTGGCGGAACCGCCGTTCTGGAGGAGTGCGGTCAGTTCGGCCGTGTTCTCAATCACCTCGACTTCGTAGTCGGGCGTTGCAAAATCCGGGTCGATTGTGACGTTAAGCACGCCCTTTTTCGTGACCAGATTACCGGACACATTGGTACGGTAGTTGCGACGAAGCGGAATGTTCGTGAACTGGTCGTTGGTTGCGATGGTCGTGTTCGAGCCGTTGAGGAACTCCATCTCGAAGTTCACGAGGTTCGACTCGCTCTCCGGAGCCCAGATGTAGTCCACGGTCAGTTCGCCGGTCGTGGCATCCTCGAATGCGGTCGTGTAGGTTACCGTCTGCTCCTCGGAGGCCTCACCCGTAAGGGCATTGAACTGCGTCGGTACCGAGGCGAGCGTCATCGTCACCTGAGTCGGCTTCAACTCCTCTTTCTGGATGCTGTTCAGGTCAAGTGTCTTCACGGTCAGCTGGCCGAAGGGGCGCGTCAGCGTGATCGTGCCGTTGAAGGCCTCGGTCACCGTGAGCTCCTGCGTGGCGTAGAAGGCGTCGAAACCGTCGTCGTTACCCGTGTAGCTCTTTGCGGCCGAGATGGCCGAGAGGTCGGTCGTCGTGTAGTAGAGGTCGCTCAGATCGCTGTTGGCGCAGTCGGCCCACAGCACGATGTCGTAGGTCTGCGAGGCGACGAGCTGCAGGTCGGTGAAGGTGGCGCTGCCGTTCTCGACTGCGACCACGGCACGCTGGCCGTAGAGTTTACCGTCACGATAGATTTCCAGAATACAGCGGTTGATCTCGCTTCCCTGGCCATAGTCGGCGATGGCGCGCGACTGCATCTGCTGCGGGATCTTGACCTGCAGGGTTGTCAGTGAGGGCTGGTCCGAAGAGTTCGAGACGTCCTCTTTCTGGCACGATGCCAGGCCCAGACTCAGGCCCAGCACCACGAATGTAAAGAGTCTCTTCATAATAATTTGAATGGGATTGGTTAGAATTTAGTCGTAATATTGGTTTTGTAGTTTTTCTTCAGCACCATCTGGTCGAGCGTCTTGGTTGATGCGCCCACCGAGATCGAGAGCGAAGCCTCTGCGGCATCGGCCTCCGGCACGAAGAGAAAATCCTCGGCCGCCACATCCGAACCGGGTGTTGTGGCGGGGAACTCCACGTTCAGCAATTCGATCGGGGCCGAGCTGATGCCCGTGAGGACGTCGTAGCGGCTCGGCACGTTGCCGTAGGTTCCCGCTACGGTGTTGCTGGCGTTCCAGGTCGAGGTGTTGCGTACGGTCAGTTTGGCCACGGGACGGCTGAGTGTGGCCTGCAGGGCGGTGTTCGGATTGCCCCAGTCGAACTGGCGGAGTGCGCAGGCAAAGGCGTCGCGATCGTTTCCGGCGACATAGGGCAATGCGAGTGCGACTTCGCGCAGGCTGTTGGTGGTATAGCGTCCGGTGCCGTGGTCGGCCCAGAAGAGCAGGTCGTACACGCCCGGTACGAGGCTGATCGTGAGTCCGTTTGTCGAGGAGGCGGAACCCGTCATCGTCTGGTGCATGACGCAGCGGGGGTTCTCGTCGCACGTCCACGCCTCGATCGTGAAGGTCAGCTCCTCGTCGGCGCGGCTTACGGCTTCGGGGGCCGGTTCGTTGGCCAGTTCGGCCGCCAGGTCGAGGGTGATGGTCCGGGTGATGCGCTCCTCACCCGCAGGGGTGGACCGGGTCGGATCGGTGTTGCAGCTGTTCAGGGTGGTCAGAAGCAGTGCTGCGGCACCCAGCAGTATGGGGTTTTTCAGTTTCTTCATCATGATGCGGTTTTTTTAATCGGGAATTACGATATCGAACGAACCGTCAAAGCCGGTGTCGATGCCGATGCCCGGGGCAAAGGCCTTGGTCAGATACTCGTCGCGGATGGTGGTCAGCTGGCCGCGGACGATCGGGACGTTGATTCCTTCGGCCCGGTTGATCAGGTTGCCCTCGTCGTCGCGGATGGTGAGGTTGATCGTCACGGCCGATTCCGAGCCGTTGACGAAGATGTAGTCACTGCCCAGACGAGCCTCCTTGTCGGAGAGCTGCGTGGCCGAGCCCGTGAACGAGACGCCCTGCGTAGCGTCGTTGGGTTTGTTCGTGTAGGCGTTGAAGCTCGACGGGAAGTAGCCCGCGTAGTCGATCGTCACCTGCAGGGCCGAGAGGTCGGGGTTGGCCGAGAGAAGGTTGTCGGAGAGGACGCCCGAGAGTTCGAGCCGGTTGGCGGCCAGACGCGTCAGCAGTTTGTCGACGTCGTTGGTGATGATCTCGATCTTGGCCATGGGGCGTTCGAGTGTCATGGTGCTGGTGACGGTTTCGTTCCATCGGTCGCGGTAGGCGGTCAGGTCGAGCGACTGTTGGCCGACGTAGGTATCCTTGTGCTCCTCGTTGCCCAGGTAGGCGTCGGCGTCGAGGATGCCGATCGATGCGAGCGAGTTGACCTGATAGTATTTGTCGTCGGTCGAGCCGTTGTCGACGTAGTCCATCCAGGCGACGACGTAGTATTGGGCGGCATGCAGGTCGAACGACGTGGTGATCGTATGTTTCCCGTCGGATGCGGGGTCACAGGTGAGGATCTGTCGTTCGACGGGCGTGCCCTCGACGGCATCGCGGAAGACCTCGATGATCCAGCGCGTGTCGTAGGGATCTTCGCTCTGGCCCTCGTTCTTGGTCGGGGTGTAGGGTATGAGTGCGGGATCGACCGTCAGGGTGAGTTCCGCATGTACGCGGGTGGGGTCGACGCCTCCGTCGCCGGGGGTTTCGAGCACCGTTTTTCCGCAACTTGTCAGCATCAGCGCAAGCAAGGAAAAATATCCGATGAGGTGTTTCATCTGCTTCATCTCCTTAAGATTTGTTTCGTGCATATTCCGAAATCAATTTACTTGCCGAATTTGTAAACCAGTCCGATTCCGACCTTCGTCAGACCCCAATAGTCATAGGGTACGCCTTTTTCGAATCGGGCACCGTTCGGAATATTGTAATAGGCGTCGTACTCCGTGTGGACGTATCCGGCGCCGATCGTGAATTCGGCGGCCCAATGGCGGGCGAAGGGGAGCATGTAGCCGTAGCTGATGCCGGCGCCGTAGAATCCGTCGGGAGACTGATAGCGGGTCTGGTTGTCGACGGCGATGTTGAAGGCGCCGATATTGAGGTGCACGCCGAAGAAGTGACCCTTCATCGGGCGATCGAGCCAGTAGCGGAATTCGGGCTGGACGGCCAGGAAGCGCAGCCGGTAGTCACGGGCAACGGTGTAGGGGCTGTAGATTACGGGCAGGTCGATCGAGTAGTGGTCGCCGAAACCGAACTCCACGCCGAGGTTGGCCACCGTGGCGGCCAGATAGGCGACATTGGTCTTGATGGCCCACGTGTAGCGCGAGGGGGTCTGGTCCGATGCGGGGACGGCAGCCGGGCTGTCCACCGGATCGGTGGCTGCCTCCTGGGTGGCGACGGGGGCGCTGGGTGCGGGTTCTTCGACGGGCTCTTCGGCCGGGGCCTCCGCAATGGGTTCCGCCTCCGCAACGGGGCGCGAAGCCGGGGTTTCGGGCTGGGGAGCCGGCATGAGGGCGGCGGTTGCCTTCTCTCCGGGAACGAGCCGCACGGCGGTGACGATGTCGCGTGTGCCGGGCCAGGAGGTCGGATGGTTAGTGGTGTGAAAATACGCTTCACGCATCTCCTCGTGGATGATGAAGTAGGATTTGACCTGGTTGCTGAGCTCCTTGGCCGTGGCGAGGTTCTGGCTGGGAGTGGCTTGCGAGTTGCAGAAACCGGTTACGCGGAGTTTCAGGTCGCCGGTTTCGATCTGCGACCGATAGGTGCGGATCCATGTGGAGAGCGAGCGGATGGCCGCCGCATTCTTTTTGTAGTTGCTCCGGAAGATCGGATGCTCGGTGGGGGCGAAGTGGAAGAGAAGGGTGTCCTGTGGAATCGAGGTGCAAACCGAGGCGGATTCCTGTCGGGTGCTCTGCCCTTTCGCCACGCCGCACATCAGCAGGAGGCCGGCAAGTGAAACGAATAAGCGAACGTTCATGGATTGAATGGGTTAAGTATTCTTTTTCTATAGAAGAATTAGACGCAAATGTAGTGTGTTTTTTCGGTTTGTGCAACGGACGCATGGGGTTCGACGCTTGTTGTCACAGGAATGTAGCGCGGAACGTGTTCTTCTTTATAAAGGTATGCATTCAGGGTTGTATGTGATACACAGCAAATTGTGAAGCATGCCTTTTTGTGTGAAAAAATGAACAGATCGAAATAAAAAAAACTATCTTTTTTTTCTATGGGACACACCTTATGTCGTATGTCGTTCCTTCTGCGTGTGGAACCGCCCGCTGCCCCATCCCAGCCCGGGATCTTTCGGCCAGGATGCCGGCTGGAGCAGATCGCAAAACGTGGGGATAAAACTCCGTTTCGGGACAAATTATTGTGACGAATCGGTGTCGAAACCGAAAAATGATGTAATTTTGCAAACGAACAATACCCTGATCGCTTATGAGCGAAATCTACACCGTCATTGTCGTCATCCTCGGCATCCTGGCCATTTCGGGTCTCTTTGTGGGCGTTACGAACGACGCCGTGAATTTCCTCAACTCCGCCATCGGCTCCAAAGCCGCCTCCATGCGCGTGATTCTGGCCGTCGCTTCGGCCGGTATTCTGGTCGGCGTCATCACCTCGAGCGGCATGATGGAGGTGGCGCGCAGCGGCATGTTCAATCCGGCTCTGTTCTCCTTCCACGAGGTGATGATCCTCTACCTGGGCGTGATGTTCGCCAACATCATCCTGCTCGACCTCTACAACTCGTGGGGACTGCCCACGTCGACCACCGTGTCGCTGATCTTCTGCCTGCTGGGCTCGGCCATTGCGGTGTCGATCTTCAAGATCTCGAACGATCCGGCGCTCGGCGCCGCCAGCATCGGCCGCTTCATCAACTCGACCCGCGCCATGGGTATCGTCTCGGCCATCCTGCTTTCGGTGGTGATCGCCTTCACGTGCGGCACGGTCATTATGTATGTCTCGCGTCTGATCTTCACGTTCCGCTACATCGCCCTCTTCCGGCGCTTCGGCGCACTGTGGTGCGGCGCCTCGCTCACGGCCATCGTCTACTTCGCCCTCTACAAGGGGCTGCAGAACATCCTCGCCGGCAGCGCCTTCATCCACTTCGTCGACAGCCACCTGATCCTGGCACTCATCATCTGCTGGATCGTCTGCAGCCTGATCCTCTTTATCATTCAGCGCCTCAAGATCAACATCCTGCGCATTACGATCCTTTCGGGTACCTTTGCCCTGGCGCTGGCCTTTGCGGGCAACGACCTGGTGAACTTCATCGGCGTGCCGGTGGCCGGATTCGACGCCTACTCCATCGCCCACCACACGGGCAATGCCTCGATGACGATGGAGGCACTCAACGAAAACGTCCCGGCCAACTTCGGCATCCTGCTGCTCGCTGGCGCCGTCATGATCCTCACGCTCTGGACCTCGAAGAAGGCCATGCACGTGACCGAGACCGAACTTTCGCTCTCGGCCCAGGGCGACGAGGGGGCCGAACGCTACGGTTCGTCGGTCTTCGCACGTGCGATCGTGCGCGCCGTGCTGAACGTCAATGCCGGTCTGGCGCGCGTCTTCCCCAAGCGGTGCCGCGAACGGGTGGCCCGCCGCTTCGAATTCGAGGACGTCGAGCACAGCGGCGCTCCCTACGACATGATCCGGGCAACGGTCAACCTGACCACCTCGGCGCTGCTGATCTCGCTGGCCACGTCGTTCAAGCTCCCGCTGTCGACCACCTACGTCTGCTTCATGGTGGCGATGGGTTCGTCGCTGGCCGACCGCGCCTGGGGCCGTGAGAGCGCCGTCTACCGCATCTCGGGCGTGATGACCGTGGTGGCCGGATGGTTTGTCACGGCGCTGGGCGGATTCCTGATCGCCTTCGTCGTGGGGCTGGTGCTGATCTATGGCGGTACGATCGCCATCGTGGTGGTGACGCTGCTTTGCGGCTACATGATCGTGCGCAGCAACCTGCTCAAAAAGCACGACGAGGAGCAGACGCATGCCGAGCAGCCCAAGACGGCCGATGGCATTATGGCGGAGCTGACCGAGGAGGTATGCCGCACGATGGAGGCGACGACGCGCATCTACGACCGGACGCTGATTGCCGTCTTCAAGGAGAACCGCAAGGTGCTGCGCGATATGGTCAAGGAGTCGAGCGACCTCTTCTACCAGTCGCGCGAACGCAAATACTCGCTCCTGCCGACGCTGCGCACCATTCAGGGGGCCGATGTCGATACGGCGCACTACTACGTGCAGGTGGTCGACTACCTGAACGAGATGACCAAGGCGCTGATGCACATCACCAAGCCGGCCTTCGAGCACATCGACAACAACCACGAGGGGCTCTCGCGCGAGCAGACCGAGGATCTGATGCATATCAACGACGACGTGGAGACGATCTACCGCCACATCAACAACATGTTGCTGACGGGCGACTTTTCGGATATCGAGATGGTGCTTTCGTTGCGGGACCAGCTCTTCGAGAAGATTGCCGATGCGATCAAGTCGGAGCTGACGCGCATCAACAATGCACAGTCCAATACGAAGGCCAGCATGCTCTATCTGACGATCCTCAACGAGACGAAGAGCATGGTGCTCCAGTCGCGCAATCTGCTCAAGTCGCAGCAGTACTTCCTGCGTCACAACGGCCACATGCCGATTCGCCGCAGCGGAGGGGCTCAGTAGCAGGCTTTTTTTGCAGCCGCCGGCGGTTGCGACCGGCGTGGAATGTGCGCGGTTGGCAGCGCGGCGCCTCGGCCCGCCATAACGAAGCGGAACATACGTGCGACCGCCCGGGTGAAAGGAGTTTCAGTCTCCGAACCCGGGCGGTCGCACGTGCGTTTTGTCGCTGTGGTCGCGGATCTATGCGGGGTGCTTTCTGTTGCGGGTCAGCCCCTCGGGAAGCGGCAGCGAGAGTCGCGAACCGCTCACGATGGCGGCCACCAGGGCAAAGCCTCCGGCGATGAGCAGGGCCAGATGCGTGCCGTTCGTAGGGGCCAGATGGAAGAGCAGGGCCACGAGTGCGGCACCGGTCGTTTGGCCCAGCAGGCGGGCTGTCGCCAGCATGCCGCTGGCGCTTCCGCTTCGCTGCGGCGGGGCCGAAGCGATCAGGATGCTGTTGTTCGGCGACTGGAAGAGTCCGAATCCGGCGCCGCACAGCACCATGCGCCAGATGATGGCGCCTTCCGACGGTGCATCGGGCAGCCAGGCCAGCAGGAAGAGCCCCGCGGCCATCATCAACAGACCGATGCCACCGAGCAGTCCGGCGTGTACGCGTTCGACCAGCAGTCCGGCCACGGGGGCCACGATCATGATGATGGCGGGCCAGGCGGTCATGAGCAGACCCGTATGTACGGCGCTGTATCCGAAGACGTGCTGCAGGTAGAAGGGCAGCGATACGAGCGCCAGCATCTGAGCCAGGAACGAGCAGATCGACGTGAGCATCGAGGCCGAAAAGATCGGTATGCGCAGCAGATCGAACGGCAGGATCGGATAGGGTTCGCGCAGCTGGCTGCGGACAAAGAAGAAGCCGATAATCAGGAATGCGGCCACACCGAGCGAGATCAGTTGCGGGCTGATGCCGTGAGAGAATCCCTCGATCGAGAGCATCATCAGTCCGAAGGTGAGGGCATTCATCACGCCGTCGCGCCAGCGGAAGCGGTCGTTGCTGAGTTTTGCGGCGTTGTCGGGCAGATAGCGGTGGCTGAGTGTGAGGGCGATGATCCCCACGGGGATGTTCACGGCGAAGAGCCACGGCCACGAGGCGATCGAGAGGATGCCGGCGGCGATCGTTGGGCCGGCAACCGACGAGACGGCAACGACCGTGGCATTGATGCCGAGGCCGCGGCCGAGTTGGTGGCGCGGGTAGATCATCCGCACGAGGGTGGTATTGACCGAAGTGATGGCTGCGGCGCCGAAGCCCTGCAGTACGCGGGCCAGAACCAGCCCCGTGAAGGAGCCGGCCAGGGCGCATCCGATCGAGGCCACGGTGAAGAGCATCAATCCGCCGACATAGATCTTTCGGTAGCCGATCCGGTCGCCGAGCGCCGAAAAGGTGAGCAGCGAGACCATGATCGAGAGCTGATAGGCGTTGACGATCCAGATGGAGTCGGCGGCCGAGATGCGGAGCTGTTGGGCGATGGTGGGCAGCGCCACGTTGGCGATCGAGCCGTCGAGGACCGAGAGGCTCACGCCGAAGGCGACGGCCGCAATGGCCCACAGGCGGCGCGGCATCGGCATGCCGTTCCACTCGTCAGGAGCCGGGGCGGTGGCGTGTGGTTCCGGGCGGTTCATGGGCGTCCGGGGCTTTGGTCCGCAGGGGCCTCCGTTGCGGAGGCGGTCGTCGCTGTGAGGTGCGTCCGGTCGTGCTGGGCGGTTTCCGCCTTCTCCGTCGGTTCCATCTTGTAGAGTTGGTCGCCGCGGCGGATCAGCCCCGGCGTATGCAGGGCGCAGAGTTCGCCCTGAAGGGCCTCCGTGGCCGGGTGTCCCTCGGCACCGACGCGCAGTCCTTCGGCGCGCTGTTCGGCCACGCCGGTCGTGGGGCCCATGAAGAAGATCTCGTCGCCTTCGTTCAGCGGTGCCGCCTCGATGAGTACCTCGGCCACCGAGAGTTTCTTGTAGAAGTTGACCACCTTGCCCACGTAGACCTTGCGGCGCGTGGCCGACGAACCGTAACGAACGCTGTGCTCGACGGTCGGGCGGCCGGCGTAGTAGCCCTCCCAGAAGCCGCGGTTGAAGACCGTGGCCAGCTCCTCCTTGAGTGCGGCGGCCGTTTCGGGCGTGTAGGTGCCCGCCTCGATGGCCCGCAGGGCGCGGTCGTAACACGAGACGGTGCGTTTGACATATTCTGCTCCGCGGGCACGCCCCTCGATCTTCAGCACGCGTACGCCGGCCTCCAGAAAACGGTCCAGGAAGTCGACCGTGCACAGGTCCTTGGGCGAGAGGACATACTGTCCGTCCACGTCGACCGCTGCACCCGTCTCCTTGTCCGTGAGCGTGTACTTGCGGCGGCACAACTGGCGGCAGGCACCGCGGTTGGCCGAGCAGCCCGTCTCGTGGAGCGAGAGGTAGCACTTGCCCGAGATCGACATGCAGAGGGCGCCGTGGGCAAACATCTCGATCTTGACAGGGGCGCCGTTCGGACCGCAGATCGGCTCCTCCTCGATGGCCCGATGGATGCGCGCGACTTGTTCGAGCGAGAGTTCGCGGGCCAGGACGACCGTGTCGGCCCATTGGGCATAGAAACGCACGGCCTCGGTGTTCGAGATGTTGCACTGCGTGGAGATGTGCACCTCGATGCCCGCCTCGCGTGCACAGCGTATGGCGGCCATGTCCGAGGCGATCACGGCGTCAACCCCCTCGGCACGGGCGAGGGCGATGACGCTGCCCAGCGTCTCCATCTCCTCGTCGTAGACGATGGTGTTGACCGTGAGGTAGGTGCGCACGCCGGCGGCATGGGCCGTGCGGACGATGCGCGTGAGGTCCTCGGGAGTGAAGTTGGCGGCCGAACGCGCCCGCATGTTGAGGGCGCCGATGCCGAAGTAGACGGCATCGGCCCCGGCGTCGATCGCCGCGGCCAGTGCCTCGTAGCTCCCCACGGGAGCCATGATCTCGATATCTGAACGTTTCATCGTGATGGAATCTCGGTATTGGTTTCGGGGCGGGCCTGTGCATCGCACCGGGTGCGCAGGCTTCCTGCGGTGCTGGGGGGCGACCCGCCGAGGGAGCGCTTGGCGGCGGCGCGGGCTACTTCTTGCGGCCCATGAGGCTCGTGGCGTAGGCCCGCAGCCGTTCGGTACGTTCGCGGCCTACGCTCAGCGTGTCGAGCAGCGCCAGTGCCCGCTCGAATTTGAGCGAGATCTGCTGTTCGGTCAGGCGCGGGATGTCGTAGCGGTCGTAGATGGCCTTCACGGCGGCGATCTTCTCGGCGTCCGACAGCATCGGGTCGCGCGAGACGGTGCAGAGGATGTCGCGTTCCTGTTGCGAGGCGCGGTCCAGGGCCGTGATCATCAGGTAGCTCTTCTTCCCCTCGAGGATGTCGCCGCCGATGGGTTTGCCGAGCGTGTGCTCGTCGCCGTAGCTGTCGAGCAGGTCGTCCTGCAGCTGGAAGGCGAGACCCAGTTCGATCGCAAAGCGGTAGAGCGTGCGGCAATCCGTGTCGTTTGCACCGCCGATCAGGGCGCCGATCGTGACGGCGCCTCCCAGCAGTACCGAGGTCTTCAGTTCGATCATGCGCATGTACTCCTCGATGGCGACCGTCTCGCGCTCCTCGAAGTCCATGTCGTACTGCTGGCCCTCGCAGACGCCGATAGCCATGTCGTTGAAGGTCTCCATGATGCGTGGCAACAGTGCGGCCGGGGTCTCGGCCAGCAGGCGGTAGGCATAGATGAGCATTGCGTCGCCCGAGAGGATGGCCACGTTGCGGCCCCACTTGGCGTGAACGGAGGGTTTTCCGCGTCGCAGGGCGGCGTTGTCCATGATGTCGTCGTGCAGCAGCGTGAAGTTGTGGAAGACTTCGACGGCTGCCGCTGCGGGCATGGCGGCCGTCGTGTCGTCGGTGAAAATGCCGCAGGCAAGCAGCAACAGCATGGGACGCAGGCGTTTGCCCCCCTCGGCCAGGGAGTATCCGATCGGCGCGTAGAGGCGCGCGGGTTCCGAAGGCAGATCGCGTTGGGCCAGAAAGTTCTCGATCGCTGCGAGCAGACGTTCGTTGTTTTGCATAGGTCAGATGAGTCTTGGTGTGCAGTTTTGCGGAGCCAAAATTACGCAAAAAGTTTGTAGGATGCGAATTTATCCCTAACTTTACCGAAAGATTTTTAAAAACTAAATTCAAAGGCAAAACTATGAAAAAACTCGCAATCGGTGTAGATATCGGCGGCATCAACACGGCGTTCGGTATGGTTGACGAGCATGGCGACCTGTATGCCGAGTCGGTCATTTCGACGAAGAAATACCCCAACTTCGAGGATTATGCCGCGTATGTGGACGACCTCTGCACGGCCATGCATGCCATGGCCGACAGCCTCTCGTTCGAGTATGAACTGGTGGGTATCGGCATCGGCGCGCCGAATGCCAATTTTCATAAGGGTACCATCGAGCATCCGGCCAACCTGTGGCGTTTTTCGCCCAAGGAGGCCAATCCGGACGATGCGCGTCGCATCTTCCCGCTGGCGGCGGACATCGGTCGCTGCTTCCCGGGTGTGAAGGTGCTGATGACCAACGACGCCAATGCCGCGACGATCGGTGAGATGGTCTACGGCAATGCCAAGGGAATGAAGGATTTCATCATGATTACGCTCGGTACGGGACTGGGCTCGGGCTTCGTGGCCAACGGCGAGATGATCTACGGCAACGACGGTTTTGCCGGCGAGATGGGCCACGTGATCGTCGAGCGCGGCGGACGTCAGTGCGGTTGCGGCCGCTACGGCTGTTTGGAGACCTACGTCTCGGCAACGGGTATCAAGCGTACGGTCTTCGAGCTGATGTCGAAGATGAACACCCCGAGCAAGATGCGTGAGACGGCTTTCGAGGATTTCGATGCGTCGATGATCTCGGCTGCCGCCAAACAGGGCGACCCGATTGCCATCGAGGCCTTCCGTTATACGGGCGAGATGCTGGGCCGCGCGTTGGCCGACGTGGTGGCGCTGACGTCGCCCGAGGCGATCTTCCTCTTCGGCGGGCTGTCGAAGGCCGGCAAACTGCTCTTCGACCCCACGCAGTGGTACATGGAGGAGAACATGATGCCGGTATTCAAGAATAAGGTGAAATTGTTGCCCAGCGGTATTCAGGGCAAGAATGCCGCCATCCTCGGTGCGTCGGCTCTGATCTGGCAGAACCACGAGCACGACAACAAGTAGAGGAGCGGGGGCGGAAGCCTTTGCTGGCAAGGTAAAAAGAGTCCCGCTGCACGGAAATGCGTGCAGCGGGACTCTTTTTTTTTGCGGGAGCGTCGGTGTGTCGGGGCTCCGCCGGATGGAGACGCTCTCTTTTCCGGTCATTCGCCCCTGCCGGTCATTCGCCCCTTCCCGGCCGGCTGAACCTAGCGCAGGGCGATGGCTGCCGTGCCGATCAGGAACCCGTCGCAGTAGAGTTCGACGTCGTAGGTTCCGGCCGTGAAGCCCGAATTGTTGTAGAAGATGCCCACGGGCAGATCCTGATTCTGGTAATCCACGTCACGCGAGGCCGAATAGGTCAGCCGTTCGCCCTCATACGAGAAGGTGGCCTGGTCGCTCGTGGCCAGTACGTATCCGTCGGGCGAGGTGATCCGCACGTAGATCGTACGGTTGCCGGGCTGGGCCAGTTCGTTGGCCGTGAGGACGAAGTCCGTACGCAGTCGCTCGGCATTCTTCACGCGCGTCACCTCCTTGCTGCGGGCGTTGAGGGGCGTGAGGCGGATGTCGCGGGCCTTGATTACGGAGCCGGCACGGACCATGTTGTCGAGTTCGGCAGCCTTCTCTTCGGCCATCTCGGCGCGCATCTGTGCCGACGAGATCTCCTTGCGGTAGGAGATGTTCTCGGTAATGAGTTTCTTGTTGAGCGTATTGAGCGAGTCGATCTGACGCACGTAGCCCTCGGCAATCGAGCGCAGCAGCTTGACCTGGCTCTGGTATTCGCGGATCTTCGAGAGGTTCCAGCTGCGTTCGCGCTTCAGGCGGTCCATCAGCGAGTCGGCGCGCTGGCGCTCGAACTGGAGGCTGGCCGAGATCGAGTCGTTGTTCACGCGCAGGTTGTCGTATTCGTCCATCACGCGGCCCAGGTCGTTCTGGATCGAGTCGCGGTCGGCCTGCAGCAGCTGGTTGTCGATCTTCTGCTGGCGGTGTATGCTGTAGTAGAGGGCCGAGAGTGCCACGAGGATGACCGAGAGGATGATGATTACGATGCGGTAGCCGCGCATCGCCTTGTCGGCGTCGGGGCGCTGCGGGTAGTCGTACTCGTCGTCGAATTCTTCGTCGGGGCTCGGGTAGCCCTTGGTGTTCTCTTTCATGTTGGTCGTAATTGGGATTCGATTGAATCGGTTTTCTGCAAAGATAGTGCAAAGCGCCCACAAAAACAACAGCCTTCCGCGGCTTTTTTACGGGCCGGGGGTCGGGGCGCGGGCCTTGCGGCATGCCCCAGCCCGGCCGGCCGGGGTCAGCGTATGAGGCTGGTCACGGGATAGCGCAGCCCCTTGTAGCCCGAGATGTAGGCCTGGATGCTGCCCACGCGCACGGGCGATTCGAGATAGAGCGGGATCTTGTTCTCGTCGTCCGAGATCCAGATCGTGAACTCCGTGCCGTCGGTGAAGGAGTAGTTCTCCGTGGTGCCGAGCTGGCAGGCGAAGCGCAGGGTCTTGTACTTGCCCATGTTGCGGATGCGTTTGACCTCGCGTCCCACGAATCGATATTTGATCGTGCGCACGGTGTCCTGCAGCACCATCTGCAGGGTTTTGACCTCGCCCGGCACGAAGCTGTCGGGGTCGGCGCTGCGCATGCGGAAGAAGAGCGAGATGGCGTCGAGGCTCTCGTCGGTCAGGGCAATGCGCATGGCCTTGGGCGGGTTCTGGCGGCTCTGCCACCGCGTGGCCGCCACGCGGCGTTCCCAGTCGTAGTCGTAGCTGCACCAGAAGGTGTAGTCGCCCTCCTTGAGGTCGCTCTCGAAGCGGATCGGGCGGCGCAGCGCCGTGTCGGCCCGCACGATGTAGCGGTCATCCAGGTCGTAGAACCAGCGGTAGGTGGGCAGCGTGCGGCCGCGGGCGTTGATCGTGTAGACGGGGCGTCCGTTGTACTGCTCGAGGGTCGTGGCTACCACCACGGCGCCCACCTCCGTGTTGGGGAAGAGGCGGGCCTTGTAGCTGACGAGGTATTCGAGTACCTCGCCCGGTTGATAAAACTGGGCCGAGGCCGTCGTGGCCGTGAAGAACAGCAGCAGGGCGGTAAGAAGTCGTTTCATGATTCGGTCGTTCTTTATAGGTAAATAAACGTGAATGGGTGCAGACTTAGTATCTCTTTCGGGGGCGTGTTTTACGAGATCATCGAGAAGTCGATCCGTTGGTCCCGGCCGGCGAAGCGTTGGCGCAATGCGCGCAGGCCCGCATGATCCTCGCGTGTGAGCGCCGGATCCGAGGCGAGCAGTGCGGCGGCGGCCTCGCGCGTCACGGCGAGGATCTGCACGTCGAGCGTCGGGTTGGCGATCTTCAGGTCGAGGGCCATGCCGCTCTGCAGCGTGCCGTTGATGTCGCCGGCGCCGCGCAACTTGAGGTCGAGTTCCGCCAGGCGGAAGCCGTCGTTCGTCTCGCACATGGCGTCGAGCCGGGCGCGGGCCTCCTTCGAGAGCTTCTCGCCCGACATGAGGATGCAGTACGACTGCTCGCCGCCGCGGCCCACGCGTCCGCGCAGCTGGTGCAGCTGCGAGAGGCCGAAGCGTTCGGCCGACTCGATCACCATCACCGTGGCGTTGGGGACGTCGACCCCCACCTCGATGACCGACGTGGCCACGAGGATCTGCGCCTCGCCGCTCTTGAACTGGCGCATCGACTCCTCCTTGTCGGCGGGCTTCATCTTGCCGTGGCAGACGGCCGTGACGTAGTCCGGCAGCGGAAAGTCGCGCGAGATGGCTTCGTAGCCGTCGGTGAGGTCCTTGTAGTCCATCGCCTCGGACTCCTTGATGAGCGGGTAGACCACGTAGACCTGGCGTCCCTTGGCGATCTCCTGTTTCATGAAGCCGAACAGGCGCAGCCGTGCCGCATCCGTATAGTGCACCGTGCGGATCGGGCGGCGTCCCGGGGGCAGCTCGTCGATCACCGAGACGTCGAGGTCGCCGTAGAGGGTCATGGCCAGCGTGCGGGGGATCGGCGTGGC
>CALUII010000024.1 GCA_944320665.1 uncultured Alistipes sp.
CGGACGCGGCGGCCGGTGGTGAGGCTGCGCGGGTGGTGGAAGCTGTAGATGATCTTCTCCAGCCGCGTCTTCGTCATTGCGTGCTCGGGATCCTTGGCAATCTCTCCGAGGATGTGGCTGCGCAGTTCAGAGAGATTCTTGGTCAGCTCGCGCCCCTGCTGCTCGGTGAAGTCATCGGTAAAGGTGAAGCGGCTTTTGACCGTCTGCTTTTTATCATCCCAGGCGTCGGAGAGCACCAGATACTGGGTGTCGGTATAGAACGAGGTGTGCCGGTCGACGTTGAATCGGATGAGGACCTTGGTCAGAATTCCTTTGCGGGTTGTGCGGATGCGGTAGGAGAAAGTAGCCATACGGTTGGGTTTTATCTTCGGGACAAAGATAGGAAATTTGTACGGCATTTGTACGGCATCGGCCGAATTTTCGAAAACTTCCAGACCTCGCAGTTGATGAAAAACAGCTGTAAAATATTGATATATAGATAAAATAAAATTAAAATCGGTAAAATTCGATTCAAATTTATGGCGTCCGCTTCAGACCTCATAGAAACCGCGTTGCAGATGTCTGCAACGCGGTTTTCGTTTTGTTTTGTCATACATTTGTCATACAACAATTAGATTAAGAAAGGAGGATGATCAAATCATCCTCCTTTCTTGATGTTTTTTATCCTTGGGGTGGATAAGGATCGTTCCCATAGCTATCGCGATCTCGTATTTGGCCATTGGGTCGGTGAATCAGTAATTCAGACCCTTGGTTGCGAGCGATTTCGCGGGCTATCTCTATTGCTTTTTGTTGAGTACGAGTAATTACAGTTACTCGTTGATTACCTTCTCCTCTGACGGCCCATTGGCCGTCATGAGGTACAACATGTTGGTTCTTTCCCATTTTAGGCAACGTTCCAAAGTTCAACAATCTGTTCACTGGCAATTCGAAGATCTTCCATATCCGATTGAAGGTCTCTTGGTGCCGGAATAATGTTTCCATCCATGGCGTTGTAGCATAGACAAAAATTATTCACTACGACTTCATCGTCAGCGGCAATGCATCTTAAATAATGAGCCAACAAAGATGCGATACGTCGGTACACTCCGAACTCGGCAGCCTTCTTTTTGATCCGCAGTTTCAGGCATCCGATATAACGGGTCCCATCCTCTTCCCAGCGGAAAATTAAATCCGGAGCTACCACAAGGGTAAGTCCTCCAAACCTAATCTGCTTTTCACGAGGCGTGAAGAACGAGCATTTGATTCGACCGAATCGTTCCGGGAAGTGACTTTGCATAAACCCTCGAATCGCTTGGATAGAACAACTCTTTTCGCTGGCAGCCCATTGCGATACTGGCGTCTTGTTCTGAAGTTTCTCCAATCCTTGAAGGAGGATAGCTTCATCAAAATCGTTCTTGCAATAGTTCTTAAAGGATGCGCGCGCTGTTGCATACCGAGCAACTCGAAATGTCGAAGGATGCTTTTGCTTACGAACAATTGCTCTCTTGCCGCGTTCTGAAGCGGCTACAAATTCCGCCATCTGATTGATGGACATTGTAGGAATTCCTACATGGGGTTTCACGTTTTTAATGGACTCCATAATTATTTTTATTTTAATAAATAAAAATGATATGGCCAACCACAAAAAACACAAATAGAATACTATATTTGTGACGAAAATAACAACGACTCCGGCTATAGTTTTTGTTATTTCCTAAAAGGACAGGTGGTTGACCGCTTCGTCCTTTTTTTTATGTTTTCATTTTGTCTAAATAAATAGCCTCCTTTCTTAATGGTTCTCTACAAAGGTCGCAGGAATTTCCGGGAATAGCAAATAGAAATGTTACATATTTATGCACAATTTATCTACAAATAGGCAAGGGTTATTTCTGTTTGCGTTTAGGCCTCATTTGAGGTTGTAAGAGATAATATTTACCAAAAACATTAACTAACCAGTAAAAGTTTAAATTTTATTTCTACCTTTGTCGTGTATCGAGAATATCGGTACGCTTTTTTGATGGCATTTAGGCTATTGGTTTTGCAACGAAAACGACCAAATCTCAAGAGCAAAAACACCAATAGGCACAATGAATGCCCTCGCTGTATGGCGTGGGTTGTGCTTATGTTTTTGCAGGTGCTTGGTCGTGCCTCGTTGCAATGAGCATGATCGACGTTTCTTGTGTAGTTAAACGGTTGCTGTCTGTGGCTTGACACTTGTTGTTTAACTTAAAATCAAACCATTATGCAAAAACTTTTCGGATTGATGTTGCTGTGTATAACTGCCGTTTGTCTAACTTCCTGCATTGGTGGCAGTCCTTCAAGTCTACGAGTGGAAGATGACAAGTATTTAGAGTCGATTGATCGAGAACAAGTCTTGAAAGAAGCAGGAATGGACGGTGCGGCTGCTATTGAGCGTAATGCTCGTAGAGAGTATCTGAAAGGTGGTGGTTACACTTCTCCAGACGGTAGTAGGCAGATACACTACAAAGGTTCAAAAGAACAAGAAT
Organism: uncultured Alistipes sp.; assembly: GCA_944320665.1. Lineage (GTDB taxonomy): Bacteria > Bacteroidota > Bacteroidia > Bacteroidales > Rikenellaceae > Alistipes. The sequence continues at coordinate 2,487 of CALUII010000024.1, forward strand.
CTGATTTAGAGATGATTGATGCTTATTTCAATGAACACGGTTGGGATTGAGCAGTATTAGTTTTTAGATGTTAGATATTGAGGTCAAATTCTGTTTATAACTTTGAAATTTAAGTGATGATTACTTAAATGTTATATTATAATCAGCGAATGATGAACCTCGCTTCAGACCTCACAGAAACCGCGTTGTAGACATCTACAACGCGGTTTTCGTTTTGTTTTGTCATACGTGCGCAAAGAAAACTGAGGCCCCGAATCAAAATGATGTCCTCCCAATCGTGTAAGATATTACAAGTTGATATTCACTCGTATCAAGCTAATTATCCGGAATCCACAGGCACCTTGAATGAGGTGCACGGCCGGTTGAAGACTGAGGTGGTCTGAAAATGTGACTCTGCAGGTTAATTCCGAGGCATACTCTTTCTCTCCGGAAAAGACGGCGCAGTCGGAGAAAAAACCTGCCTCCGCCCTGCCGAATCGTATTACCATTCCCATCCCGCCGAACATACGACACCATACATCCGAGGGGACGGCCGCTGAATATTGCGCGAGAAGATAGAGCTTCTCTGTCAGACGTTGTTCGACATAGCCCCAGAATATTCCGCTCAGCGACCTTTCTTCTGTCTGCTCCTTGCCGATATGAGAACCGCTGTGTAGAGCCCCGCCAAAATGATAACTGCAGCCATTGCTCTGATAATTCGATGAAAAGATCCCCAAAATCCCGTCCGACGCCGGACGGAACCGAAACAAGAAATTGTCTGCCGTGAATCCGTCGTATCCCCGGCCATTGTATAGCGAGGCCTGTATTTCCCAGCGCTCTTTCCGATACGTGTAGTGGATGCCGAGCGATGCCAGCGGATAGTTGGCAATGGGGTAGTTGGCCGGGATGGTCGGGAAAATGCCGCACGAGCTGTTGGTAAAGAACGAGGTGACGGGTGAGGTGAAATAGTCTTCATTCAGGTTGCGGAGGCCGGCAAAAAGGCTCGATGCTCCCCGGTTGAACGACCATCCCGCTACGGAGAGTGAAACGGGCAGGTTCTCCTCCTCGATGTTCGAAAAGACCTGTCGGTCGTTGACGAGCCGTTCCGAACGTGTTTTGGCGATGCTGATCGTGCCGAGCTCAAACCGGATCCCCTTGTCCCACGTTCGGGAGAAGCGCAGCCTCAGAAGGTGTACCCAGTTCAGATTCCTGAAATCGGTCTGCATTTCCGTTGCATATTCGATCCCGACTGCCGTTTGGGCCATGAGCCGGTGGCAGCCGAGTGCCGCCACCGTCATCATCAGGCAGATGCTCATTTTCATGCATTACAGCCAGGCGTTGAATCGTTTTACGTACCAGTTCTTGATGGCCTGCGTCAATGCGCAGTAGGCCAGCAGGGTGGCTGCCAGCCAGGGGAAATAACTCCACGGCAGCGCAACCAGTCCGATGGAGGCCCCGAACGGCGTGAACGGAATCAGGATGCCGATTGCCATGACCGCAAAGGTCATGGTCATGACGGGCCATGAAGCACGGCTTTGGAAGAAAGGCACCTTGCGCGTGCGGATCATGTGTACGATCAGCGTTTGCGAGAGCACCCCTTCGACAAACCACCCCGACTGAAAGAGGGCCTGCATCTCCACCGACTGACATCGGAAGAGGTACCACATTAACAGATAGGTCGTGATGTCAAAGATCGAGCTGATGGGTCCGATCCAGATCATGAACCGGCTTACCCCCGAAGCATCCCACTGGCGCGGTTTGCGCAGGTACTCCGCATCCATGCAGTCGAACGGGATCGTCGTTTGTGAGGTGTCGTAGAGCAGGTTCTGGACCAGGAGGTGGATCGGCATCATCGGGAGGAATGGCAGGAATGCGCTGGCAACCATTACGCTGAACATGTTGCCGAAATTCGAGCTGGCGGTCATCTTGATGTACTTCACGATGTTGCCGAATGTCCTGCGGCCTTCGATCACGCCGTCCCGGAGCACCATGAGATCCTTCTCCAGCAGGATGATGTCGGCACTCTCCTTGGCGATGTCGACTGCCGAGTCGACCGAGATGCCGATGTCGGACTGCCGCAGCGCTGCGGCGTCGTTGATTCCGTCGCCCAGAAAGCCGACCGTATGCTGCCTGTCCTGCAACAGCGTGATGATTTGTGTCTTTTGGAGCGGGGTGACCTTCGAGAAGACGGAGGTCTCCTCCACGGCCCGGTATAGAGCCTCGCCCTCCAGTGCCTCCAGTTCCCGTCCGGAGAGGGCCTTGCCCGCAATGCCCACCTGACGGGCAATCGTGCGTACGACGGCGTCGTTGTCTCCCGAGAGAATTTTCACGGCAATTCCGTAGTTCTGCAATTGTCCGATGGCGTTGGCCGTTGACGGTTTCGGGGGATCCAGAAAGGCGAGGAATCCGATCAGCACCATGTCGCGTTCGTCTTCCGTCGAGAAATTGTTCTCCTTGCTCAGGAAGTTCTTGTGTGCGACGGCCAATACCCGCATTCCCTGGTGATTCATCCGCTCGCAAATCGCCGCCGCCTTCCGGCGCAGTTCGTGCGAGAACGGACAGACAGCCCCGGATACCTCGGTATGGGAGCAGATCTCGAGCATCTCCTCGACGGCGCCCTTGGTGACAATCTGCCGCTTGCCGGAGTGATCCTCGATGACCACCGACATGCGTCGGCGGGTAAAGTCAAACGGGATTTCGTCCACCTTGCGGTAGTCGTCCTTCATCGATTCCAGGTCGAGTTCCCTGACATGGGAAAGGATCGCCTTGTCCATCAGGTTTTTCAGTCCGGTCTGGAAAAAACTGTTGAAATAGGCGTGTCGGAGGATGCGCTTTCGGTCGTCATCGCTTCCATCGGCGTTGATGTATTTTTCCAGTACGATCTGGTCGCAGGTCAGCGTTCCGGTTTTGTCGGTGCAGAGGATGTTCATGGCTCCGAAATTCTGAATGGCATTCAGATCCTTGACGATGACCTTTTTCTTCGACATCGCGACCGCCCCCTTGGAGAGGTTGGCCGTGACGATCATGGGGAGCATCTCGGGCGTCAGCCCGACGGCGACCGTCACGGCGAAGAGGAAGGCCTCCAGCCAGTCGCCCTTCGTGATTCCGTTGACAACGAACACAAACGGCACCATGATGAGCATGAACCGGATGAGCAGCATGCTGACCCGTGCGATGCCCTTGTCGAATGCCGTGGCGGCCCGGTGTCCGACGATGGATCTGGCAATGGTCCCCAGATAGGTGTTGTTTCCGGTCTCGAATACGATGGCAGTGGCCGATCCGCTGATCACGTTCGAACCCATGTAGCAGATGTTGTCCAGTTCCACGACGCTGCCCCTTGCGTATCTCTTGCCGTGAGCCTCGGGCCGTTTTTCTATCGGTTCGGATTCTCCCGTCAGCGCGGCCTGGCTGACGAAGAGGTCCTTTGTCTGGGTGATCCGCATGTCGGCCGGGATCATGTCGCCTGCGGCAAGCATTACGATGTCGCCGGGAACGAGCTCCTCGATGGGAACCTCCGTAACGCCCGGTCCGCTGCGTTGCACCGAGCAGGTGTTCTTGACCATTTTCTGCAGCGCCTCGCTCGACAGGGAGGCTTTCCAGTCTTGCCAGAACCGGATGATTGCACTGAGAAGAATCATGGTTGCAATGATGATGATCGAGCTCCAGTCCTTTTCGTCGGGTGCGGCCATCCACACGTCGAGGATATAGGAGATGACGATCAGTGTGGTCAGGATGCCGATGAACGGATTGATGAACGCCCGGATGAACATGGTGACGGGATTCTTCCGTTTTTCGTGTTCGATCTCGTTTTTTCCGTAATGGGACTGCCGTCGTTCGACCTCTTTGGGGGATAGTCCGCCGGGGGTCGTTTGAAAGTAACCGTACGCCGTGGCGAGCGGCTGGGTTGCGGCCAGGAACACCTTTTCGGCATCGAACGTAAAGCGGGTTTTGTTCTGTTTCTTCCACATAACCGACTGTTTTTTGAGGGTTGTGCAATTCGATTTTGACGCCGCAAAAATGAAAAAAACGGCCCACAGGAGCCGTTAGAAAGCAATTAGAACCGCATTAGAAAACCATTAGAATACGGTGTGAAGCGCGCGTTATACGTGCGGTAATTCGACGAGGAAGGTGGTTCCCTGTTTCCGTTCCGAATGCACGGTGATTTTCCCATGATGCAGTTGGATGATTTTCCGGGCCAGGGGCATGCCGATGCCGTGTCCTTCGGCCATCGTTTCCTGCTGTTCGCCGCGATAGAAGAGCGTGAAAAGGTGGTGCAGCTCCTCTTCGGACATGCCGGAGCCGCTGTCCGAAAAGCGCAGAATCGCCCATTGTTCCCAATAGGAGATGTGGACGCAGGAGGTGTGGTCTTCGGAGTATTTGCAGTTGTTTTCGATCAGGTTGGAGATCGCGATGGTGAGCAGATAGAGATTGCCCCTGACGGTGATCATCCGATCGTCATCCTCCTCCCGCTCGAAAAGCAGTTCGATCCGGTATTCGGGGCGGGCCCGCAGGATGAGCGAACGCACGTCGAGCAGCAGTTCGTCGAGGCGGATCTCTTCCATTTTGATCTGTTCCTGCAGGTAATCGGCCTTGGCGAGGTTGAGCAGTCCGTCGATCAGTCGGGTCATGCGGCCGGCGTCCTGCAAGGCATGGTGTATGGCCTGGCGGTACTCCGCGCCGCACCGTTCTTTCTGCAGCGACAGATCCAGTTCGGCCATTAGCGCTGCCAGCGGGGTTCGCAATTCGTGCGAGACGTTGCTGACAAAACTTTTCTGGGCGTTGAACGAGGCCTCGAGCCGGTTCAGCAGGGCGTTGAATGCCAGGGCAAGTTCGCCCAGTTCGTCTCCGGCATTCCTCACGGGCAGACGCCGGTCGATATGCGAGGCGGTGATGGCCTCCGCCTCCCGGACAATTCCGCGGATCGGCAGCAGGGCTGCGCGTGCAAGCAGATAACCCGTCACGAACAGCAGAAATACACCGATGATGAACAGCAACCCGAGTGTTGTCCGCAGGTTGGCCAGATTGTCGTGGCCATAACGATCGTATGCGGCGGCCGTAACGATATAGTTTTTGCCCTCGAATGCATACAGCAGTCCGACTCCCTGGTAGCCAGCGACGTAAAACTCGATGGAGCGATCCTGCAGGATGCGGGCGATCATGGCGGCATCCTCCTTGATGATGTCGTTCTGGATTGCGTCGTGGTAGAGCATCCGGAAATCGGTCGTATAGACGGCAACCTCGACTTCGTCGATGAAGTTGCGGTTGTTGAGATAGATCTCCTGCATGGTGCGGGCATCCACCCGGTTTTGCAGAAACAGGTGGGCCTTGGTGATGGCCTCGCTTTCGAGGGTGTGGAAGAAGGTACGGCGGCGCGTATGCTCGCTGACCAGATAGATTGCCGTCAGGCATAGGAGGAACACGGCGGCGGTAGCTGCCGTATTTTTGAGTGTAAGTGAGGTTCGGATCTTCATGGCTTGTCGGTCAGGATGAAGCCCATGCCGGGACGCGTATGGATCAGTTTGACGTCGAAATCGCGATCCACCTTCTTGCGCAGGTAATTGATATAGACGTCGATGAAGTTGGTTCCGGTGTCAAAATGCGTCTCCCAGACCTTTTCGGCAATTTCATTCCGGGCGATGACGCGGCCTGCATGCTCCATGAGATAGACCAGCAATCTGTACTCTTTGGGTGAAAGGTGCAGTGGGGTGTCTCCGCGGCGCACCTCTTTCCGATTCAGGTCGATGTGCAGATCGGCGCATACGAGGGTCTCCTGCGGAGCGGGCTTTGTCTCCTGCGGCCGTTTGAGCAGGGCGCGTATGCGGGCGGTGAGTTCGCGAAAATCGAAGGGTTTGACCATGTAGTCGTCGGCTCCTGCATCGAATCCGTCCAGTTTGTCGTCCGTGGTTCCCAGTGCCGTGAGCATCAGTATGGGTACTCCGGCATGTATTTTACGGATTTCGCGACACAATTCGAATCCGTCCATCTGAGGTAAAACGATATCCGAGACAACCAGTTGGAACCTGTTGGCCCGGAAAAGCCGCAGCGCCATGACTCCGTCGTAGGCTGCCGTTACCTGGTAGCCGTTCTCCTCCAACCCTGTTTTCAGCAGATCGGCAACCCGTTTGTCGTCCTCTACGATCAATATCGACTGCATACCTTGTGGTTTGTGATTGTTGCACTCGGGTCTAAAGATGTGGAAATTTATTGTATCTGCAAATGATTTTCACGAAAAAAGTGTGCAAGAGTCTGATCCGGGGCCAGCCGTACGAGTCGCATGGCGTTGCTCCGTACCGAATCTTTTTTTCGCTATTCGGCGGAAAGTTATTATCTTTGCGGCCGATTGGTTCCAGAGGGTCCCCCTTCGTCGGGTCCCGTGGATTAAAAGGGAACCGGGTGCGAATCCCGGACAGTCCCGCTGCTGTGAAGCTCCGTCAACTGCGCGAATCTCTCAACCACTGATCCTTGCGATCGGGAAGGTGCCGTGCGGGGAGTCAGTCAGAAGACCTGCCATCGAATGAAGTGTTTTTTGATCGAGCCCGAGGACAGGACGATCGAAAAAAGTACGTGATGTTTGACCGATATCATAAGTTTTTGTTGCTGCCGTTCGTGCTGTTGGCGGTTGCATTGTGCCACACGGCCCCCCTCTCGGCCCAAAGCCGGCTCGACAGCCTGCAGCAGGTCGAGCAGATCGTCGTGACGGGCCGCGTCGTGCAGCGCGAGGTGATCCCCGTGCAGGAGCTCTCGGGCGAGGAGCTGCAGCGTCTCGGGTCGCACAACGTGGCCGATGCGCTGCGCTACTTCTCGGGCGTGCAGATCAAGGACTACGGCGGCGTGGGCGGCCTGAAGACGGTCAACATCCGCAGCATGGGCACGAACCACGTCGGCGTCTTCTACGACGGCATCGAGCTGGGCAACGCCCAGAACGGTACGGTCGATCTGGGCCGCTTCTCGCTCGACAACATGGAGGCCGTGACGCTCTACAACGGACAGAAGAGCGCCGTTTTCCAGCCGGCGAAGGATTTCGGCTCGTCGGGGTCGATCTACCTGCGCACGCGCACGCCCCATTTCGACGAGGGGGAGCGCCACCACGTGCGCGCCACCTTCAAGACGGGGTCGTTCGGTCTGGCCAACCCGGCGCTGCTCTGGGAACACCGCCTCTCCGAGGAGGTGAGCAGCTCGCTCAGTGCCGAGTACCTCTACTCGTCGGGCAAGTACAAGTTCACCTACCGCATGCAGGAGGGGTACGACACGACGGCCGTGCGTCGCAACGGCGACGTGCAGGCGCTGCGCGTCGAGGGCGGACTTTACGGTCGGGTCGACCGCGGATACTGGCGTGCGAAGGTCTATGCCTACCACTCGGAACGGGGCTATCCGGGAGCCGTCGTGCGCAACAAGTTCTCGCACGAGGACCGGCAGTGGGATACGAACCTCTTTGCGCAGGGGTCGTTCCGCAAGGACTTCCGGCCGTGGTACAGCCTGCTGGTCAATGCCAAGTATGCCTACGACTACCTGCACTACCTGGCCGATCCGAACAAGGACGAGTCGATGATGTATACCGACAACCACTACTATCAGCACGAGCTCTACCTCTCGGCCGCGCAGCGCTTCACCCCCTTCCCGTGGTGGGAGCTGAACCTGTCGGTCGACTACCAGCTCAACGTGCTGGATGCCAACCTGCGCGACTTCGTCTACCCGCGCCGACAGACGCTCCTTGCGGCGGCGGCCACGGCCCTGCGCTTCAAGCGGTTCGACCTGCAGGCGAGCCTGCTTCAGACCTTCGTCCACGACCGCACGCGCGGTGACCGCATGGCCGACAAGCAGAAACTCACACCGGCCGTCATCGCCTCGTGGCGTCCGATCGAGGGGTCGGGACTCAATCTGCGGGCCTTCTACAAGCGGATTTTCCGCATGCCGACACTCAACGACCTCTACTATACGTTCGTGGGCAACGTGAACCTCGACCCCGAATTCACGACGCAGTACAACCTCGGTGCGACCTACACGTGGGAGTTCCGGCGGACGTGGCTGCGGACGCTCGAGGTGCAGGCCGACGTCTACTACAACGAGGTGGAGAACAAGATCGTGGCCACGCCCACGTCGAACTTCTTCCGCTGGACGATGGTCAACCTCGGCCGGGTCGAGATCCGCGGCGTGGATGCCGCCGTGCAGACGGGGTGGTCGCTGGGGCGTGACTTCACGCTGGTCGGGCGCGTGAACTACACCTACCAGCGTGCCCAGGACTTCACCGACCCGACGAGCGAGTTCTACGGCGGCCAGATTCCCTACATTCCGTGGCACAGCGGCTCGGCCGTGGTCAATGCCACGTGGCGGAGCTGGGAGCTGAACTACAGCTTCATCTACACGGGCGAGCGCTACTCCTCGCAGGCCAACATCCCCTACAACTACCAGCAGCCGTGGTACACGAGCGACCTTTCGCTCTCCAAGTCGTGGCACCTGCGTCCGGGCGATCTGAAGGCGACGCTCGAGGTGAACAACCTGCTCAACCAACAGTACGAAGTGGTGGCCTGCTACCCGATGCCGGGCACGAACTTCAAGCTGATCGTACAATATAGCTTCTGATGATGCGACTTTCCATCCTGAAACCGAATGCCCCGGCCGCCGCGTGGTGGCGTCCGCACGGTGCGCTGCGGCGTCTGCTGGCGCTGCTGATGCTTGCGACGGTCGCCGCAGGGTGCCGCCACGAACTGCCGATGATCCGTTCCGAGATCGACTACGTGACGATGCCCACGTCACCGGCCGAGATCGAGGGTTTTTTCCTGGTCAACGAGGGCAACATGGGCAGCAACAAGTGCACGATCGACCACTTCGATGCCCGCACGGGTGGCTATTGGCGCAACATCTACCCGGAGCGCAACCCCGACGTGGTGAAGGAGCTGGGCGACGTGGGCAACGACATCGCCATCCACGACCGGCGGCTCTACGTGGTGGTCAACTGCTCGAATCTGGTGGAGGTGATGGATGTCTACACGGCCGAACACATCGGCAGCGTCACCATCCCGAACTGCCGCTACATTGTCTTCGAGGGGGACAAGGCCTACGTGAGCTCCTATGCCGGGCCGGTGCAGATCGACCCCGAGGCGCGCCCGGGCAAGGTGGTCGAGATCGACACCCACAGCCTCACGATCACACGCGAGGTGGTCGTGGGCTACCAGCCCGAGGAGATGGTCATCTCGGGCGGACGGCTCTACGTGGCCAATTCGGGCGGCTACCGCTTCCCGAACTACGACCGCACGGTATCGGTGGTTGACCTCGAGTCGTTCGAGGTGGTCAACACGATCGACGTGGCGATCAACCTCCACCGCATGGAGCTCGACCGCTACGGCCGGCTCTACGTCAGTTCGCGCGGCGACTACTACGGCACGGGGTCGGACATCTACGTGATCGACCTGGCCACGGAGACGGTCGTCGGGAGCCTCGGGCTGGCGGCGAGCGAGATGTGCCTCGACGGCGACCGGCTCTACACGATCAGCACCGAGTGGAGCTACACGGAGGGGCGCAACGAGATTTCGTATGCGGTCTACGACACGGCCGAGCAACGGATCGTCTCGCGCAACTTCATCACCGACGGCACCGACGAGCAGATCGTCCTCCCCTACGGTCTGGCGGTGAATCCCGAGACGAAGGAGATCTACGTCTGCGACGCGACGAACTACGTGACGCCCGGCTACCTCTACTGCTTCACGCCCGAGGGCGAACTGAAGTGGCGGGTCCGCACGGGCGACATCCCGGCGCACATCGCCTTCTCGACCGAACCCTTCTATTGATCGGGGGAGGGCGAGCCGCAGGGCCTCAAAAAACGAGTGAATCACAAAAAAACGAATAGAGAGCAATGAAACACAATGCATGGATCGACTGGAGCCGCCTCGTGCGGGGGGCTCTGATGCTGGGAGCCGGTTTCGGTCTTCTGGCCTGCAGCAGCGACGACGGCGGGGAGACGACCCCGGGCGGCGGCAACACGTCACCGACCCCGGAGGGCACGCCCTACATTACGCGCGTGCTGGATTTCCGTCCGGCCGTGGGTCAGTTCGTCAACGAGCTGCCCACCTGCGAGGCGGGCGACACGCAGGAGACGATGAACGACAAGGTGCTTGCCGCCATCGGCAACAACCGCCGCGGGATGATCTCGCTGGGCGGTTTCGGGGGCTACGTGGTCGTGGGTTTCGACCACACGATCGAGAACCGCGAGGGTCTGTGTGACTTCCGCGTGCTGGGCAACGCCTTCTATGCCAGCGGCCAGGCCGACTACGGGAGCAGCGAGCCGGGGGTGATCGAGGTGGCCTACGACGCCAACGGCAACGGGCAGCCCGATGACGACGAGTGGTACGAGATAGCCGGCAGCGCCTATGCCACGTGCGACGAGTCGTGGGCCGGGGCGGCCGAGGCGGCCGGAAACGACATCCGCACGATCCGCGACTACGAGATTACCTACTACCGTCCGACCACCGAGCCGGGCGCCCCGACCGAGGAGTACATCCGCTGGGAGGACAACCAGGGAGCGAGCGGCTACCGGGCGATGAACAGTGCCCATCTGCAATCCTACTTTCCGCAGTGGATCGATGAGGATCGCCTCACCTTCCGCGGCACGCGCCTGCCGCAGAACGGCATCGACCTGAGCGGCGAGGGGACGAACTACGCCCTCTACCTCTTTGCCTACGGCTATGCCGACAACTACCCCAACACGAGCAACGAGTCGGCCATCGACATTGCGTGGGCGGTCGATGCGTCGGGTGCGCCGGTCGACCTGCCGGGCGTGGACTTCATCCGCATCCACACGGGCGTCAACCAGGAGAACGGCTGGCTGGGCGAGTGCTCGACGGAGCTGATGGGGGTCGAGGACCTGCACCTGCTCGAAGAGGAGATCGAAAGTAACACCATCAAAAAATAAGTTTTTTCCACTATGCAATTCATCAATTTGAAACGAATCGGCAGCCTCGTGCTGCTGGCCGCCGCGCTGACCGTCGCCGGCTGTACCGAAGACCAGGAAACCCCGACGCCCGACGGGCCGCAGAACGAGACTCCGACGCCCGAACCCGATCCCGATCCCGAACCGGAGCCGGCCCCGGAGCTGAAGTTCGAGTGGACGAACGCCCCGGAGGAGGGGCAGCCGCTCTTCGTGGTTCCCGATACGAAGGTCGAGCTGACCTATACGGCCGAGAACGTCACGGCCGTCGAGGCCGGATCGCTTCCCGCGGGCTGGAGCGTCGAGGTGGTCGGCGCCGAGAGCCGCATCGAGCTCACCGCCACGGCCGAAGCGGCCACGCTGGCCACGCTCACGGTGACGGCTACGGGCGATGGCGAGGAGCAGGAGCCGATCGTGCAGCGCATCGATCTCTACTGCCTGAATGCGTTCGATGATCCGCGCGGCGCCTTCGTGCTCAACGAGGGCAACATGACCACGGAGAACGGTTCGCTGACCTACATCACGCCCGAGGGTTACGTGCTGCCCGATGCCTACAAGACGGTCAACGGCACCGAACTGGGCAACGTGGCTCAGGACATGGCCATCTGCGACGGCAAGATCTACGTCATCTCGCAGAACGGCAACCAGAATGCCGTAGGATCGTCGTTCGAGAACGACGGCCTGCTGGTGGTGATGGATGCCCGCACGCTCCGCAAGACGTCGTCGTTCACGAACGACGACCTGTCGACGCTCGACTGGCCGTCGCACATTGCGGTGCTCGACGAGCAGCACATCTACATCCGCGACAATGCGGGCATCTACCGTCTCGACGCCACGACGGGGGCGCTGACGCTTGTCAGCGGCTCGGAGGGGGCTCCCAAGAGCCGCTTCGTGACGATGAACGGCAAGGTCTACACCTACAAGTCGGGTCTGTTCAGCAAGATCCTCGCAATCTCGCCCGAGAGCGACGCCATAGAGTCGATCTCGCTGCCCGCTTACGGCGTGAGCTGCGACATCAACGAGGTGATCGGCATCCAGGGTGCGGACGACGGCCGGATGTGGGTGCTTTCGTTCGGTTCCGGCAAGACCGCCTTCAACAAGTTCAACCTCGAGACGCGTAAGGTGATCCAGCGTCAGATCAGCTTCAAACCCACGACGGGTTCGTCGGGCGTGGCCTTTGCGGCGCGCGGGAACGACCTCTACTACGCCGACGGGATGACGATCTACCACCTGCCTTTCGACGAGAGCGAGTCGCTCGATGCGGCTTCGGGTCTCGAGGCCGAGGAGTGGATGGTTGACCCCTCGGCCCTGGACAGCAACGCCGGCCAAAGCTACAACGGGCTGGGTGTGCACCCGGTGACGGGCTGCGTCTACATGAACACGATCAAGTCCTATGCGCTCTATGCGCAGAACCAGATCTGGTGCTTCGACTTTGCCGTGAGCAGCGATACTCCGGCGGCCAAGTACGAGAACAGTACCCGTTTTCCCGCAGGATTCTACTTCCCCGCCGTGCAGTAGCCGCGGCGGCGAGGGAGAACCGCACGATCGATCAATCGCATCCAAACAAGCAACGACACAATGAATAGAAACAGATGGACGATGGCCCTGTTGCTGCTGTGCGGCATGGCCATTTTCGGGGGATGCACCTCCGACAAGGATCAGCCCGCACCGGACGCCCCCGTGGAGAACGGCAGCGGATCGGACAATCCGGATGGGGACGGGATGCCGGGCGATTCGGACGATCCGAACGGATCGGCACCCGACGTACTGGACGGCTATGCCGATCCCGACGGCGTGCTGATCCTCAATCAGGGAGCGCCGCGCATGGAGAACGGTACGGTGACGTGGCTGGCGCCCGACGGCACGGTCGAGGAGGATATCTACGGCAAGGTGAACGGCACCTCGTTTGGCAACACGGCACAGGACCTCTACCTCTACGGGGGCAAGATCTACCTGATGAGCAACAACATCGATGTGCCCGATCTGGGTTCTGGCGAGGCGGGCGACGGCTGCATCGTCATAGTCGATGCCGTGACGTTCCGGCGCGAGCGGGCCATTCGCTACGAGGAGCTTCACTACACCAAACCCGAAGGTTCGAACGAGGAGGTGGATGAACTGTCGCTCACGATGCCGCTGGAGAACATCGCGGTGATCGACGAGCAGAACATCTTTCTGGCAGACAACCAGGGGATGTACCGTTACGATGCCACGACGGGCAAACTGACCATCATCAAAGGTTCGTATGCCTTCGGCAACCAGGGCAATACGATCGAGACGGTGGTGGCGCCGCGAGGCATGACGGTTATCGGAGATCGGCTCTATTGTGCGGGGGGTGGTTTCTGGACCAATACGAAGCTCTTCGAGTTTTCGAAGGGGCAGGACGAGGTGACGCGAACGCTCGATCTTTCGGGCGAGTTCATCAGCGGCATCTGCCGCACGGGAGACCACGAACTGGTCGTGGCGACGTGCGGCCGTTCGGGCAGCACGAAGAGCTACCTGACCTTCGTCGATACCGAAGCGTGGCGCGTGACGCTCGAGAAACCGATCAGCGTCGACATATCGGCCGAATTCATGAATACGTCGGGAGTGACACGGGTGGGAGATTACCTCTACTTTGCTGCGGGCACGCTGACCGTGGGTCGCGTGTCGCTCAAGACGTGGCGGATCGAGCCCGGCTACATCGAGGTGAAGAACGACGCGCCAAACGCACAGTATCTGACCTGCAACGTGGTGGGTGATCCGGTGAAGGGACTGCTCTACGTTTCGGTGTCGGACGATCTGGGTGAGGCGATCGTCTCGCCGGGTAACGTATTGGTCTACGACTGCAGCGGCGAGGAGCCCCGGCTGGTGCGTAACATTGCCAACCAGGCCAGCTATCCGGTGAACATCTATCCGATGTCGCGATTCCAGTGACGTGATGTGACGCGGCGTGGCGAAGGGCGTGGCCTCTGCGAAAGAGAGCCCTTCGCCAGCCGGACCGGCGCATGCAACAGCCCGGAAGCACCTCTTCTTCATCCAGAGTGAAGGGGGATGCTTCCGGGCTGCTGTTTGTCAGGTCGGCCTCTGCGGGCCCGGGGCTCCGCAAGGTGACGGTGCGGAGGCGGTTACTTGCGGCGCGTCAGATGCCGTGGGTTCCGGCTTTGGCCTTTCTGAGGAGGAATCTCGAGACGTTGTCGTCGAGCGTGATGAAGGGGCCGCTCGTGTTGTAAAACGGTGTCTGTCGTGTTAAATTCGGGTTACATGTGCGTGCGTGCAGGTCCGGCACGCACGCTGCTTTTCCTCCCCTGTTTTATAATGGGAGGGCCGTGTCGTCGGATCCGGGCTCATTTGCCGTAGGGACACCGCCAGGGGCAGAGTCCCGGGAACCAAGCGGGACGATCAGATAGGGACCGCTCGCGACGGGGTTTTGTGTGGCGACGTACTGCTGCAGCTGCGGGTCGTGCGTCAGCTTCTGCGCGGGGAGCAGCAGCAGCCCGCCGGCTCCGCGACCGGCCAGGATTTCGTCGGTTGCGATCTCCTGCACGTCCTCGTCCAGATAGACATCCATCGCTTCGGGGCGGTGCATCTCCCAGACGTAGTATCCGCCCCCGTATCCGAGCCGTTCGGCCGTCTCGCGGGCCTCGCGGCAGAGGGGGCCGTATCCCAGCTGCGGATTGGCCTTCGGGAGGAGCAGTCCGCCGACAAAGAGGGCCGCCATCAGCCCCGCGGCGAGCGATCCGATGGAGGCATGCAGGGTCCGTCTTCGGAGCAGCCACAGAGCCATCAGTCCGGTGAAGCAGAGGATGCCGAGTGCGGTGAGTGCGCGGGCGTCGTGCAGGAGGGCCGCTTCGGGGCGGTTCCAGACGAGGAGCAGCGCCGGCAGCAGGCCGATCCACACCAGGGCGGGGATCAGCAGGGCGAGGCGCATCCAGTTGTTGGTGCGCATGCGGGCCAGGAGCAGCGCCCCGAGGTAGATGAAGAAGGGGAAGGTCGGGGCGAGGTAGACGGCCAGCTTCGAGCTGAAGGCCGAGAGCATCACCAGCGTGGAGCCGATGACCGTGAGGAAGAACTGCTCCAGGTCGTCGAGGGGCATGCGTCGGACGAGAGCCGCGATCAGGGCGCCGATGACGAGCAGCGACCACGGGGCCAGCGAATACCACATCGTGACGGCGTAGTACCAGATCGGCTCCTTGTGGTGGAAGGCGTCGACGGCGCGGTCGAGCGTCTGGTGGAAGAGCAGGTTGTTGAGGTACTCCGTACCGCCCTCGATCCACACGGCCGCGAACCAGACGAGGCATCCGCCGAGCAGGATGGCCCAGGCGCGTGCGCCCCAGAATCGGGCGAAGTGTCCGAGACGGCGTTTCCAGGCGAGGAAGACGACCATCGAGACGAGCGGCACGAGCAGTCCGACGGGTCCTTTGGTGAAGAGGGCCAGGAAGACGCACACGGGCAGCCACGTGCGGTTGCGCGGGGTGTCGCCCTCGCCCGTGTAGATGCGCCAGAAGAGGTAGAGACTCAGCGTGATGAAGAAGCACATGAGCATGTCCATGCGCAGCACGACGGCCAGTCCCAGGAAAAGTCCGCTGGTCATGAGCATGGCGGCGGCCGAGAGGTGCTGTGCCGTGGAGAGGCGTGCGGCGGTCCAACGCTCCATGATGCGCAGGATGCCCAGTGCGGGCAGCAGCGAGAAGAGGGCGAGGAATCCCATCTGGTGGCTGCCGAAGAGCAACTTGCCGCACATGACGATCCACAGATAGAGGGGCGGTTTGTCGGCATAGGGCACTCCCTGGTTGGTGAAGGTGAAGAGGTTTCCGTTGCGCAGCGCCTCGTCGGCGATGCTCAGGTAGCGCAGTTCGTTCGAGGGGGTGAAGTCGCGCAGGATCATCACGGGGAGCAGTGCCACGACCATCAGGTAGGGCAGTGCGCGGAGCAGGATTTGCTGATGCTTGAGGTTCATTCGTGTGATTTTTTACCGAGGGCGAGGTTGCGGATGTAGGCGACGAAGCCGACCGACTGGCCGAGGATCAGCACCGGGTCGAGGCGGAAGATGCCGTAGCAGACGATCATGGCCGATCCGGTGAGGCTCATGATCCAGAATCCGGTGGGGAGTGCCGATTCGCCGTGGCGGGCGGAGTAGATCCACTGGTAGACGAATCGCAGGGCGAAGAGCGTCTGTCCGGCCGAGCCGAAGAGGAGCAGTCCGATGGGCACCTGGTCGTTTCGGAGGAAGGTGTCGATGAAAGCCTGGGCGTGCTGTGCGATGGCGGCGAGGGCCACGACGGGGGTGATCAGCAGCACGAGGCGCACCAGCCGCGGGATCTTGCGGTAGACCCCCTTGAGGTTGAGGTTCCACAGATAGATGTAGTAGGCGAGCAGCTGTCCGAGGATGATGGCGAAGTCGTCGCGCAGCCATCCGTAGAGGAACAGGAGCCACGATCCGGCGAGGCTGCATATCCAGAAGGCCGTGGGTGAGACGACGCGGTGGGCCCGCTCCGAGCAGATCCACTGCACGAGGATGCGGGCCGAGAAGAAGGCCTGGGCCAGGAAGCCGATGGCATAGATCCACATAGGTACTCTGGTGTGGGTGTGATTTGCAGAGGGTTAAAGAGGGGGGGTGAACTGTGCGATCAGAGGTTCGTGGCGTCGACGCGGTAGTTGATGGCGCGTTTCTTCATCCACCGGTAGGCGAAACAGTCGACGAGCGGGCCGATGAGCCGGTTCCAGAGGCTGAATTTCGAGACGCCGGCCGTGCGCGGATAGTGCCGCACGGGGATCTCCAGGTAGCGGGCCCCCTCCTGCAGCAGGATCAGTGCCGGCAGGAAGCGGTGCATGCCCTTGAAGAGGGGGAGCCGTTTGGCGGCGTCGGTCTGCATGATCTTGAGCGGGCAGCCCGTGTCGGTGGCGCCGTCGTGGGTCATCATGCGGCGGAAGGCGTTGGCGAAACGCGACTGGAATCGTTTGTAGATCGTGTCCTTGCGCTGTGCGCGCACGCCGGTCACCAGCTGGTACGCGTCGGCATGGGCCAGCAGCAGGTTGAAGTCCTCGGGATGGGTCTGCAGGTCGGCATCCATGTATCCGACCAGGGGCGACTGGGCGTAGTCGATTCCGGCCTTCAGGGCGGCGCTCAGGCCGGCGTTGCGGGCGAAGTTGAGGTAGTAGAAGTCCGCGTTGCGGCTGCAGATCTCTTCGAGTCGGGCGCGGCTGTGGTCGGACGAGCCGTCGTTGACGAAGAGCACGCAGCTTTTGCGTCGGGCCGTGGGCAGGAATTGGCCGAAGGCCTCTTCGAGGCGCGGGATGTTGTCCTCCTCGTTGTAGACGGGGACGACGATGGTCAGATCGTAGTGTTCGGATCGGTTGCTTTTCATTTCTGGAGGAGTCGTCTGTGTGGTGGTGGGGTTCAAGACTGCACCCGGAGCGGGTTTTCGTCCGAGAGGTACCAGGCGGCGAAACGTTCGATGCCAGCCGTGAGGGTGGTTTGGGGGCGGAATCCGATGCGGTGTTCGAGTTTTCGCGTATCGGCATAGGTGATCGGCACGTCGCCGGGCTGCATGGGCAGCAGGTCGAGCCGGGCCTTGCGGCCGAGTGCCGCCTCGAGCGTGCGGATGAACTCCATGAGCTGCATGGGGCGGCCGCAGCCGATGTTGTAGATTTCGGTCGGGACGGTTCCTTCGGGGCGGTGGCCGATGAGCCGCACGACCCCCTCGACGATGTCGTCGATGTAGGTGAAGTCGCGCTGCATGGCTCCGTGGTTGAAGACGCGGATCGGACGTCCGGCAAGGATTGCCTCGGTGAAGAGCATCGGCGCCATGTCGGGGCGTCCCCAGGGGCCGTAGACCGTGAAGAAGCGCAGCCCCGTGAGCGGCAGCCCATAGAGCCGGGCATAGACCTTGGCGATGAGTTCGTCGCTGCGTTTGGTGGCGGCATAGAGCGACACGGGCTCCTCGACGGGATCCGTCTCACAGAAGGGGACCTTGGTATTCCCGCCGTAGACCGAGCTCGACGAGGCGTAGAGCAGGTGACGGACGGGGTGTTGGCGGCAACATTCGAGCAGGGTGACGAATCCCATCACGTTGCTGTCAATATAGGAATAGGGGTTCTCGAGCGAGTAACGCACGCCGGCCTGTGCGGCGAGGTGAATCACCACGTCGAACGCGCCCTGAGCGAAGAGGGTCTCCATGGCTTGGCGCTCCTCGATCTGCAACCGGCAGAAGGTGAATGCCGGGCGGGAGGTGCTGGAGCAGGGGGTGGTGCCGTTGCGGGCCGCAACGGGATCGATACCCAGCCGGGCGAGTCGGGCCTCCTTGAGTCGGACGTCGTAGTAGTCGTTGAGCGAGTCGATTCCCGTGACGTGGTGCCCGAGGTCGAGCAGACGGCGGCTCAGGTGGTAGCCGATGAATCCGGCAGCACCTGTAACGAGGATATTCATCTGTTCATCCATCAATCTATGCTTTTCTTCGAGATGCGGGTCTTCGAAACGCGGATGGCCTCCTCGGGTGTGCAGGGTCCGGTCAGGACGTTGCCTTACACGGAGCGCGGAGGCAGCTGTCCTCGTTTTGCATGAGGAGCCGTAGCCGTCGGGTGCGACTGGGCTTTTCGGGACGTACGGTGCGGAGTGGTTCACGGCTCTCGCCCTCTCCTCTCCTGGTTGTGGCGCGGTGGACGCCCGTGCGGTGCCGACGTGTCGGAGGCGGAAGAGAAGAATGTGTGTGTCCTGATGCACCACGGGTTGATTCGGCCGTGGCCGATGGAGCATAAACCGGTCGAATACACCGTGGGGAGGTGGCATGAAACTGCAGGTCCTGCGTTTCGGAAAAGTTTGCGGAGACAAAATTGACCATTTGTGGTCGAAAGACGCTGTTCATTTTGTCCTTTTTCGTGTCTGATCCCTCCGCGGTCGCACGCAATCGGAACAATAGGACTGCTTCAGAGCCAAAGGGTCGTGTGGAAAGGATGCGAAGGGTGGAGTCACTGCCTCGCGTGAAGGCGTTCTGCGGTGAGCCGTTCTGCCGCCGATGTCTGCCTTTGCGGGAGTGTCCGGTATGCAGAGTGTGGGGGGAGTCCGTGTCGGGAACTTCCGGAGCGGTCGGAGGCGGGCGTGCGGAGGTCTGTCGGGTCTGTCGGTCGGAGGGCTTGGCGGGCGCGGGGGGGGATAACGAAAAAGAGGGGCGCCATCGGCCGATGCGCTCCTCTTTGTGCCGGCAAGTCCTGTAAGCCGGGTTCTGTGCCCCTTTCGGGGTCCTTGTCATTTATCTAGGGCGGCGGTCTCCCGCCGTCTCAAGCAACCTACCCCCCGGCATCGGACGAGCAACCCTTGATTGCCGGTATACATGGTCTTGCAACCCGCGAGACGTACGGCCGGACGACATTGCTGCCTCCGCGGTGGGCTCTTACCCCGCCTTTTCACCCTTACCCCTCGGTGTTCCGCCGCCACGGCTCCACCATCGTGGTGTGGCGCGGATCCGGCAGGGGCGGTCATTCTCTGTTACGCTCCTATACCCTCACGGATATCAAGTCGTTAGCTTGCGCGGTGCTCTGTGTTGCCCGGACTTTCCTCCCCCTGCGCGCGGCAGGCGGCGACAAGGCGGACTTGCGGGAGCAAAGGTATGTATTTTTTCCCGAACCGCGAAATCGGTCGGTGCGAAATTCCGGGTTTGCTACTCTTTGAGGTGCTCCTCGCGGAAGATGTTGAATCGGGCCAGCAGCGGGTTGCGCCGTTCGAGCAGGGCATACTCGATGAGCAGCAGCGCGAGGGCCAGCCCCACGAAGTAGGGGAACTGTTCGTTGTACTCCTCGAACTGCACGGTCGAGAATCCGGTCTGCTCCATGGCGTCGATCTGCTGCACGATTTCGTTGAGGCCGACCGACTGGTTCGACGAGCGCACGTAGAGTCCTCCGGTACGTTCGGCGATCTGCTGCAGCATCTGTTCGTTGAGTTTCGAGACCACCATGTCGCCCTTCTCGTCGCGGAGGAACTCGCCGCCGATCTGGATCGGGGCCCCTTCGGGCGTTCCGATGCCGATCGTGAAGATGCGCACCCCCATTTCGGCGGCGCGTTCGGCCGCCTCGAGGGCATCGTCCTCGTGGTTCTCGCCGTCGGTGATCAACACGATCACGCGGCTGTGCGTTCCCTCCGTGTCGCTCGAGAAGGAGAGCAGAGCCTGCGAGAGGGCGCGTCCGACGGCGGTGCCCTGTACCGAGACGAGCGACGGGTCGATCTTGCGCGTGAAGGCCTTGGCCATGCGGTAGTCCGACGTGATGGGGAGCTGGACCTTGGGTTCGCCGGCAAAGACCACCAGGCCTACGCGGTCTTGATGCAGTCCGTCGAAGAGTTTGTCGATGGCGTATTTCGTGCGTTCGAGCCGGTTGGGTGCGAAGTCCTCGGCGAGCATCGAGTTCGAGACGTCGACCACGAGCATCATCTCGATGCCCTGCGACCGCTCCTCGCGGAGTTTCGATCCGAACTGGGGCCGTGCGAGGGCCACGACGAGCAGTCCGACGGCCGTCGTGAAGAGGATGAACTTGAGGCGTATGCGTCCCATCGAGAGGTCGGGCATCAGTTCGCGCAGCAGTTCGGGATTTCCGAAGCGTTCGAGGCGTTTGCGGCGGTTGCGCTGCGCGAGCACGAAGAGTGCGACGAGTGCCGGCACGAGCAGCAGCAGCCACAGGTAGTGGGGATGTGCGAAGCGGAACATAGGTGCGATATTACGGTAGTTTTTTCAGTACGAAGGTCTTCAGCACGAATTCGGCCAGCAGGAGGAGCAGGGCCGCCACGGCCCACGGGAGGTACTCCTCGTGGTAAAGGGTCGATTCGGTGATCTCGACGCGGCTCTTTTCGAGTTGGTTGATCTCGTCGTAGATGGCCTGCAGTTTGGCCTTGTCCGTGGCGCGGAAGTACTTTCCGCCGGTGGTCCGGGCGATCTCGGTGAGCGACTTCTCGTCGATCTTGACATCGGCCATCTGGTAGGTGATGTTGCCGAAGATGTCCAGATAGGGATAGGGGGCCTTTCCGCGCGTGCCGACGCCGATCGTGTAGACGCGGATGCCCTGTGCCCGGGCGATCGATGCGGCGGTCAGCGGGGCAATCTGTCCGGCGTTGTTCTCGCCGTCGGTCAGCAGGATCACGACCTTCGATTTGGCGTTGCTCTCGCGCAGGCGGTTGATGGCCGTGGCCAGACCGTTGCCGATGGCCGTACCGTCCTCGATCAGACCGCTGCGGATGCGGCTCAGCAGCGTCTGCAACGTGCCCTGGTCGGTAGTGAGGGGACTCTGCGTGTAGGCCTCGCCGGCAAAGGCCACCAGGCCGATGCGGTCGCCGCGGCGGTCGGAGATGAAGGTGCCGGCCACCTCCTTGGCGGCGGTGATTCGGTCGGGCTTGAAGTCGCGGGCGAGCATCGAGCCCGAGACGTCGATAGCCAGCACGATGTCGATACCCTCGGTGTTGGTGCGGCTGTTGTGTTCGACCTGCTGGGGCCGGGCGAGGGCCACGATGAGCGTCGCCACGGCCGCACAGCGCAGCGCAAAGGGTACGTGGCGCAGGAAGTAGCGGAGGGTTTTCGGTGCGCGCACGACGCCGCTGACGGTCGAGATCTGCAGGGCGGCGCCACCGCGGCGCGTGCGGTAGAGGTACCAGACGGCCATCGGGATCAGCACCGTCAGCAACCATAGCAAGTGTGGATGTGCAAAAGTCATCGCTTTGTTTTCTCTCTCAGTATCGGGTGGTTGTTACCAATTTTTCGTTCCGCGCACGACGACGCCCTGACGTTCCTTCAGTTTCTCCTGCGTGCGGTCCTCCTGGGCCTGGATGGCGTCGAGCAGCCGTGCCTGTTCCTCGGGCGAGATGCCCGCGGGCTGAGCCGCGCCATCGCCTTGCGGCCCCTCGTCGTCCGACTCCTGCTGCTCGCCCTCGTCGGGCTGCTGCTGGCCTGGCTGCTGCTGCGGATCCTGGTTCTGGTTCTGGTTCTGGTTCTGGTTCTGGTTCTGGTTCTGCTGCTGGTCGCCGCCCTGACCCTCGCCACCGGACTGTTGCTGCTGTTGCTGATCCTGGTTCTGGTCCTGATTCTGCTGCTGCTGGTCTTGTTGTTGCTGGTCGAGCAGGTGCTTGGTGTAGGCGTAGTTGTACTTGGCCTCCTGGTCGGAGGGGTTGAGGCGCAACGACTGCTTGTAGCTTTCGAGCGCCTCTTGGTAGCGCTTCTGCGCGAACTGCGCGTTACCCAGATTGTAGAAGGCCTCGGCGCGCTCCTGCTCCGTGCGCAGCGAGTCGGCCGCGGCGGTGCGCAGCGTCTGTTCGGCCTTGTCGTAACGCTCGGCCTTGTAGAGGGCGTTGCCCAGGTTGTAGGTGGCCTCGAAGTTGTGCGGGGCCGTGCGCAGCGCCTCTTCGTAGTGCTCGATGCTTCGGTCGTAGTTGCCGCGGTGGAACTGCCGGTTTCCGCGGCGCACCTCGCCGCGTTCGGGCAGGTGCTGGGCCGAGGCCCCGACGGCGGCCGTGAGGGCCGCGACGAGCAGCAGCGTGCGGAGCAGCAGGGAACGTATCGGGTGGATGTGGTGCATCATGATTCGGATGTGGGTTGATCGTTTTCGGACTGGCCCTCCACGTCGACGGGCTTGGTCTCCTCGACGAAGTAGTAGGCCTTCAGGTAGTCGGCTTCGTTCTGTTCGGCGTCGGGCATCGCCTTGGCGAACTTCACGAGGTCGGCGTCACGCAGCAGGGTTGTCAGATCCAGTGCGCACTTGCGGGGCAGCTGGTCGACGTGGCGCATCGCCTCGATGATCTCGTCCGAGGTCATCTCCAAAGCGCCGATGCCGTATCGGCCGGCCAGGTAGGTGCGCAGGATGTCGCTGAGGGCCGAATAGTACTGTTTGTGTCGGTTGTTCTGCCAGAGTTTCTGGTTGTGGAGCGTCTCGAGCGCCTCGATGGCCACCACATGGGGCGGCTGGGGCGGGGCCGGACGGAAGAGCGCGCGGACGCTGCTTCCGCGGCGGGCCAGGTAGCGCTGCAGCAGCCACAGGGCGGCCAGCACGGCGAGCACGACGAGGGCGCCCCACTTGACGTAGCCGCTCACCTCGGCGAAGCGGAACGGCAGGTCGCGCTGAGCCTTGAGGTCGAAGATCGCGTGCGACGTCGAGTCGATCTGGAACGTGGCCACGTGCAGCCGCAACGAATCGTCGCTCCACAGCGTGTCGACGACGTTCTTTCCGGCATAGAGCACGGCGGCGCGGCCGAGGTTGTAGTTTCCCTCGTCGAACGACGTGAGTACGTAACGTTTTTGCAGCCGTTGTGCGCGTCCGTCGCGTGCGAGCGTGTCGACCGGCAGGCTCCGGACGAGTTCGATGCCGGGGCCGCCCTTCGGGTCGAACTCCGGGAACTGCACGACCTGCACCTGGTCCTTGTCGACCTCGATCACGTATTCGAAACGGTCGCCGATCAGGATGCTGTCGGGTTCGATGCGGGCCCTGATGACGGGGGGTTGCTGTGCCGCAGCGGCCGACGAGGCGACCAGCGCGGCGGCGAGACAGAGCGTGCGGATGGTTTTCATCGCTGTTTGAAGAGTTTGATCAGTTCGACCACATAGTCGTCCCGTGTCGATACGGTCGCGGTGTCGATTCGGTTGTGCTTGAGCGTGTGTTCGATCTCCTCGGAACGTCGTTGCCACGCGTCGGCATAGTGCCGGCGCACGGCGCTCGACGAGGTGTCGGTCCAGACCTTGCGGCCGGTTTCGGCATCCTGCAGTTCGAGGATTCCGACGTCGGGCAGTTCGGTTTCGCGCGGGTCGAAGACGCGGATGGCCACCAGGTCGTGTCGACCGCCGGTGATCTTCAGCGCGTCGTCGAGGGCCGAGCGGTCGCCCGACGAGTCCATGAAGTCCGAGAGGATGAAGGCCGTGCAGTGCTTCTTGTTGACGTTCGACAGGAAGCGTATGGGCTCCGAGAGCCGCGTGCCGACCGACTGCGGGCGGAAGCCGATCAACTCGCGGATGATCATCAGGATGTGGCTTCGGCCCTTCTTCGGGGGGATGAACTTCTCGACGCGGTCCGAGAAGAAGATGCAGCCCACCTTGTCGTTGTTCTGCGCGGCGGAGAAGGCCAGCACGGCGGCGATTTCGGTCATGACGTTCTTCTTGAGGCGGTCCGTCGTGCCGAAGAGGCGCGAGCCCGAGACGTCGACGAGCAGCATCATCGTCAGTTCGCGCTCCTCCTCGTAGACCTTGATGTGGGGTTTCGACGAGCGGGCCGTGACGTTCCAGTCGATGTCGCGCACGTCGTCTCCGGCGCGGTACTCCCTCACTTCGGAAAACGACATGCCTCGTCCGCGGAAAGCCGTGTGGTACTTTCCGGCGAAGATCTCGTTCGACAGACCGCGGGTCTTGATCTCGATCTTACGGACGCGTTTCAGAATATCGTTCTCGTTCTCCTGCATGGGACCTTAGGGTACGATTACGTTGTTCAGGATGTCGGTGATGATCTCCTCCGAGGAGATGTTCTCGGCCTCGGCCTCGTAGGTGAGTCCGATGCGGTGGCGCAGCACGTCGTGGCAGACGGCGCGCACGTCCT
>CALUII010000025.1 GCA_944320665.1 uncultured Alistipes sp.
GACCGCATCGCGGGAGTGACCTTCGAAGAAAATGCTTCACGTAATGCGCTGATTGTGAATGAGGAATATGCTTGGGTCGGAAATCCGTTTTCCGCTCCAAAAGAAAGATAGAGACTACAAGTCTCTATCTTTCTTTTTATCAGTTGTTTATGTGTAATACGCCTGTCCTGGCTGGTGAGATTATGACCATGATGCTTGCGTGGTCTGCGTTGTAATCAACAATATATTTTGCGTATATTTGCCGTAGATGTTGTATAAATGTTGTGCACGTATGGCAACTTTCAAGGTAGTTATTCTTCCCCACCGTTCCAAGACAGACAAGCGGTATGCTGTTCGCATACGCTTGACCCATCATCGCCAAAGTGCTTTTTTGCGGACGGCCTATCGTTTGCGAGCGGACGAGATCACGGCCAGTGGCAAGATCAAGGCCGAGGAGGTTCGGCGGCAGCTGGAGGCAGATGTCGTCACGATGGAACAGAAGGTCGCCAGCATGGGCCAGCGGATCGACAACTATTCGGCACGCGAACTGGGCGATTTGCTCGAGAAGGAGGTGGCCATCAAGGCCGGTGTTCTCGAGCAGGGGATAGACTTCCTGTCGTACGGCCAGCGAGTCATTGAGTCCATCAAGGCTCAGCAACCCCGTCAGGCCGATAATTACCGCACGCTGCTGCGTAAGATCAGCGACTACATCCAGGGCGATCGTTTGGAGATCAACGCGATTACGAAGCGTTGGCTTCAGTCGTTCGAACGTTGGATGTTCGAGACGAACGGGTTGTCTGCGACGAGCGTAAATAACAACATGCGTATTCTGCGTGCCATCTACAACCGCGCCCGCGATGAGTTCAACGACGAGGAGCGTGGGGAGATGCCTATCCCATATTACCCGTTTGGGCACAACAAGTACGTTCTTCCGACGCCGGATCCGAGTCGCAGCCGAGCCCTCGATGCGGAGGTGATCCGTCGTATCTATACCTGCCCTGTGCAGTTGAGACGCGAGGAGTTGGCCCGAGATCTCTTTTGGTTCAGCTTCTGCATGATGGGCATGAACCTTCCGGATATCTATCGATGTACGGCCGATTCGCTGACCGATGACCGTCTGACGTATATCCGTGCGAAAGTCGAGGGAAAGCGAGGTGCCGATGCCGAGATCTCGGTTCGCATTCCGCCCGAGGTGGAGGGCTTTATCAGCAAGTACGAGGATCCGGATGGGGATCGCCTCTTCGTGTTCCATCGCCAATACGCCACGCTCAACGATTTTACGGCAGCCGTAAACAAAGGATTGAAGCTGTTGGCCGAGAAGGTCGGCCTTCCGACGCTGTCGATGTATTATGCCCGGCATTCGTTTGCCACGATCGCCCACAGTGATTGCGGGGCAAGTATTGCCGAGGTGGGTGCGTGTCTGAACCATGCCCAGCGTGAGAACCGTGTCACGATGATCTATACTCGCAAGGACTATACGCGGAACGACGAGATACAGCAACAAGTAATTGCCCAAGTGCTCAAGAAGTGACTCTATAAATTACCAGTTGTCTTTCCTCCTCGGAGTTGGAACTAACTGCTTTGTAAAAGTGAAGATGTCTACTAAAGAGGTAGGGGTTTCTCTCTATATATTGTCGGGTTCGTAAAATTTGATATTATCAAAGGTTATTCTATAACGGCCTTCTTGAATTTCGTAAATAACTCTGCCCTTATATTGAACACCTATTTGAACCGCCCAAGACCTGCACATCACATAAAAAGAAGAAATATCAATTACGTACATCATATCGCAGCCAAACGACATCGTTGTCGAGTTGGCTGACGTGGCGTAATCGCAGCGGAACGGGAACCCGATCCGAGTGACGAACACCATCAAACAGGGCCGTTTCACCCGTTCGTCCGTCAATTCCCGGAGCCAGCAACAAACTGACCTCGTCAATCAGACCGGCTTTGAGGAATCCCCCGTTGATGTGCCCGCCCCCGAGCAGCGCCAACCGTCGAACCTCGAATTGTTCACCAAGAAGCTCCATGGCCCGACGCAGATCGATGGACTCACGCCCCACGGCAATCCACGAGATGCCCTGTTCGTGCAACATCTCGAAGTAGGCTTCCGAAGCCCGTTCGCTGGTCAGACAAATCAGCGGCACGTCATCAATCCGGTTGGTGTGCCAACGCAGACGCCCCGAAGTATCGACAGCCACCACATACGCATCCGATGCCTCGGCCCGATAGAGCGAGGAGTTGCCAATTGGCTGACTTGCCCCGGCTACGAAGGGCTCCTTGGCCGCGTAGTAGTGCTCCATTGTCACCCGGCCTTCGAGCAACGTAGGACAATCGAGTTGCTCGAGTGCCAGATCGTATTCCTCACCGCTTATCTTTTCGACCATCTCACAGTCGATCCGGCCGTCGATCGAAGCGACCATGTGGCAAATGATGTACGGTCTCATTGCGCGTTGCCGGATGATTGATGCAAAGCCTCGTACTCCTTCGCAGAAAGCGGTTCGAGCCATTCGTTCGACATGTCTTCACCCGGCACCTCGATGGCCAGATGCGCAAACCAACTGTCAGCTGCCGCTCCGTGCCAGTGTTTGACTCCGGCCGGAATATGGATAACCGTACCCGGCAGAATCTTGACGGCCGGCTTTCCTTCCTCCTGATACCATCCGCGGCCGGCTACACCGAGTAGCATCTGCCCGCCGCCAACCGATGCATGATGAATATGCCAGTTGTTGCGACACCCGGGCTCAAAGGTAACGTTGGCAATGGATACCTGCTCATTCGACAGGGGGGCCAGATAACTCTGCCCGACAAAATACTGGGCGTACGCCGTATTGGGTGCGCCGATCGGGAAGATCATTTCACGCTGGAAAGCCGCACGTTCCGTCTCACCCTCGGCAGCCTCAGCAGCCTCGTCCGTCCACACCTCTTTGGCAAGACGGAAGGCTGCCCAGGCTTTGGGCCAACCGGCATAAAATCCCAGGTGGGTAAGCACCTCGGCAATCTCGTCACGCGTAATGCCGTTTTTACGGGCCGTCTGCAAGTGATAGGTCAGTGATGAATCGGTGATGCCCTGACTGATCAGCGCCGTGATGGTCACCAGGCTGCGGTCCCGTAATCCGAGTCGATCGGTGCGGCTCCACACCTCACCAAAGAGTACATCGTCGTTAAGTTCGGCAAATTTGGGGGCGAACGATCCGAGCTGGTCTCGTCCGGCCGTCTGTTTGACAGGTTGTTGTGCCATGATATTCGTAGTTAAAATGAGTGCGCCAAGCGCCATGAATGATTGAACAAAATACTTGTGCATAAGGTGATCCGTTGTTTACGACACAAAAATAGCGAATGCTTCCCTTGCGGACGTACACCTATTACGGATGTTTCTACCCGAATCCCGGAGCAAAGGGTCTGCAAAACGATGAAGCCCGTATGCCGGCAGGGTAGCGCGTGCACCCGACGGGCGGAATTTCAGAGACTGGCACCGTGTTTGATAGTTCCGCGTGTGAATATCACTGCAAGATGAAACAGATGCTGTCCGAAACATCACATCGCGCGCTACGCCATACGCTCGATCTGTTGACCCTCGTTGGAGGGATTGTACTGCTTGTCGCCGTTTCGTGGGAGATCATCGGCGGAGACCACCTCCATTTCTCGCAGGCTTACCTGGCCATCCAGTTTGCTGTCTGCCTGCTGTTTATGCTCGATTTTGTCGTGCGATGGGTTACGTCCGAACGGCGGGGACGCTTTTTTGTGCGCAACCTGCTTTTCCTGCTTCTGTCGATTCCCTATCTGAATCTGAGTTCGGGGCTCGCTTTGCCACGTGACATTGCCATGTTGCTGGGAATCATGCCGCTGCTGCGCACATTTCTGGCTCTATACGTGATCGTACGCTGGATGGTGGAGACCCGTATACAACGGCTCTTCACGGCCTATGTGATCACAGTCTGCCTCTTTACCTACCTGTCGGCACTGATCTTCTACGATTACGAGGTATTGGTCAATCCCAAACTCGACGGGTTCGGTAACGCCCTGTGGTGGGCATGGATGAATGTCACGACGGTCGGGGCCGAGATTTTTCCGGTAACGACCATCGGAAAGATCGTCTGCGTCCTGCTGCCGATACTTGGCATGATGCTGTTCCCGATTTTTACGACCTACATCCTGACAATCTACCAAAACCCCCAGAAAAAATAAAAACAGCAAAAAAAACAGAGACGAATCGCTTGGTTTTTATGCGAAATAATATATCTTTGTGTGAACAACTTCTTCTTTTCATCATTTTTAAAAAACTACCGCATGGCAGAAAATTTACAACCACACTTTGAGAAGTAGTCTCCGCCCCGATTCCTTTCAATGCAAAGGAGATTGAGTGCAGCTCTTTTCGCTGTCAGTCTTGTCGATGGACTGCCGGCCTGATCGCTTGAAATGTATGCGGCCGACTGATTGCAGGGTTGGAGACTTCGGCAAACCGACCCGAGACGACCGACGCATTGCCTTGTGGAACTTTACACACACGTCAGGCATTCTGCCGAACAGAAATTTCGAGCTCAGGAGATGAGTGAAGCGCGGCTTCCGTTCCCAATCCGGACGGGGCCGCGCTTCTTCATTCACGTTTCAGACGCTCTTTATTGCTTCGAATTATCTGTTTTCTGCCGTTCGCGCAACAGATCACGAATCTCGGTCAGCAACAGTTCCTCCTTCGACGGTGCAGGAGGAGTTGCCGCCTCACGTTTGCGGGGTCAAGCGGTTCATCAACTTAACCATCATGAAGACGCAAAATGCCAGTATAACAAAGTCAACGCACTGCTGAATGAATGCGCCGTAATTCCAATAGATCGGCTCGGCCGTGGTGACGGTAGGGATCAGATCCCCGGCAACCGAGTGCGTTGCCCGTGCCGTTGCGTCACGCAGTTGCGTGAGGTCTACGCGCAGACGCGAAAAATCCGTATTCCCGAGCAACACGCCAATGGGCGGCATCAGGATGTCGTTCACCAGCGACGAGACGATTTTACCGAATGCTCCGCCGATGATGACACCGACGGCCATATCCATCACATTGCCCTTCAGAGCGAAGGTCTTGAATTCCTTGAAAAAAGCCATATCACCAAACGTATCAGATCATTATAATGCAAATTTGAATCGAACGCATGCCTCCTTTCCCCACACGCTGCGGGTAGCTATGGTCATCAAAGGCAAAAAGAGGGCAAAGCCCGCTTCCACGGCACAAAAAGAACGGCCCGGCATAAACTCCGGACCGTTCTGACCATACACACCACAGGATCGCGTATGACTGCGTCCCGTAATTGCGGTTATTCGATCTCGATCATCGGCAGGTCTGTAGCGACAGTTTCGCCCACCTCGACCAAGATCTGTTTAACCTTTCCGGCATAGTTCGACGTAATAGAGTTCTCCATCTTCATGGCCTCGAGGGTAACGACCTCCTGGCCACTCTTGACTTCATCGCCGACCTTTACCTTGATGTCGATCACGCGGCCCGGCAGCGGAGCGTTGACCGTATTACCCGTAATCTGTGCACTTTTCTTCTCGGTTGCGGGTTTAGCCTCTTCGGCCTTGGGTTCAGCGGGCTTCGACGCGGCGTAGGCCTTCTTCTTCTGTTCGGTCAGGAAGCCTTTTGCCACCAGCGGGAAGAGCTCGAGCAGTAGTACCTCTTTCTCATTTTCGGCCAGTTTAACGCCTCCGGCTTCGGGCAGCGTCGGATTGGGCTGCATCTGGTATTTCGACGTGTCGTAGGGGGTCTCCTCACGTACACCGGCAATCTTCAGACGGAACTCCGGGTCGATCTTCACGGGGGTATGTCCGTACTCGCCCTTCACGAGGTTGACGAACTGCGAACTCTTGTTCGTGTACATCGGGCGTCCGGCTTTTTCATCCATCGCGCAGTTCACGGCCTGAGCGCCGACAATCTGCGACGTAGGCGTCACCAGGGGCGGCAGACCGGCAGCCAGACGGACCGTCGGGATCAACTCCATGGCACGCGGCAGGATATCTTCCGCCTTCAGCTGCTTGAGCTGGGCTACCATATTTGAGTACATGCCACCGGGGATCTCGGCCTTCTGCACAAGTTCGTTCGGGGCGGGGAAGCCGAAGTAGGCCTCGATCTTGCGGCAGGCGTCAATCGTGGCGGCTTCGTCGTCGGCTTTGGCCGCTGCAATGGCCTTGTCGAACAGCGCATCAACGTCGGCCGGCAGCTTGTCGGTCAGGGGGTTGAAGGCTTTGGGCTCGGGTTTTTCGGTATTGAATACCGAGAGGTTCAGTTCCTTGCGGATTTCACGCAGCTGCGTATTGATCTTGGCCACGGCCTCCATGTTCACACCGAGGTCGATGCCCATCTTCTGGCAGAAAACATAAACCAGCTCGATGGCCGGAGCACCCGTACCGCCTGCAAAATACCAGCAGTTCGTATCGACAACATCCACACCGGCCACGATGGCAGCCAGCACCGAAGCCAGTCCGTAACCCGGCGTACAATGCGTGTGGAAATCGACCGGAATATTGAGGTGCTGCTTGAAGAGCTTCACCAGCGTGCTCACTCTCTTGGGCGGGATCAGGCCCGACATATCCTTGATGGTAATCATGTCGGCACCGAGAGCAGCCATTTGCTTGGCCTTGTCGAGGAAATATTCGTCCGTGAAGACCGGTTTGGGATTCTTCTTGCCCATCAGTCGGCCGAAGAATCCGATCTCGGGATATTTCGGATCGACGGTGTAGCAGACGGCACAGTCGGCCATACCGCCGTATTGTTTCACGTACTTGATGGTCGACTTTACATTATCGACATCGTTCAATGCGTCGAAGATACGCATGATACCCAGACCGCTCTGAATCGAGTTGCGGCAGAATCCGTCGATAATCTCGTCCGTGTAGGGCGAATAGCCGAAGAGGTTGCGTCCGCGCGACAGTGCGGTCAGTTTCGAGACGTTGCCCACGGCCTTGTGAATGGTTTCCAAACGGGTCCAGGGGTTTTCGTTCAGATAACGCATCACCGAGTCGGGCACGGCACCGCCCCAGACCTCCATTGCATAGAAGTTGGCCTCCTTGTAGTAGGGGAGGCAACGGTCGATCTGTTCCTGCGTCATGCGCGTAGCGAACGAGGACTGCTGTCCGTCGCGCAGCGTAAGGTCCCTGATTTTAAGTTTTTTTGCCATAGTACGTTTTGTTTTAAGAAATTTCGGCGAACGTTTATTGTTATTCG
The DNA here is from genome assembly GCA_944320665.1 of uncultured Alistipes sp. Taxonomy (GTDB): domain Bacteria; phylum Bacteroidota; class Bacteroidia; order Bacteroidales; family Rikenellaceae; genus Alistipes. The sequence continues at coordinate 7,187 of CALUII010000025.1, forward strand.
ACTAACAAAGTTAGCAAACTATTTCATATTTCCACCTCTTCGAGCAAAAAAAACTGCAAATTCTTCTCTGCGCCTTCGCCCGAATGTTGTATCTTTGTCCTTCGGCAGGCCCTTACGCCCCACTGAACGATGTCTTCCGAAGCCGTCATACTTACCGTAACACTCTATGTTTCCGTCCTGTTTGCCGTTGCCTGGTTCTCGGGCCGCCGGGCCGGTAACGCGGGATTCTTCACCGGGGACCGCCGCACACCATGGTACATGGCCGCATTTGCCATGATCGGCGCCGCAATGTCGGGTGTGACTTATATCTCGGTACCGGGATCGGTCGCCTCGGACTCGTTCTCCTACATGCAGATGGTGCTGGGCTTCACCGTCGGACAGTTCATCGTTGCATATTGGCTGGTTCCACTTTTCTATCGTTGGAAGGTCGTTTCACTTTACGAATACCTCGACGTGCGATTCGGCCTCACCGCCCACCGTACGGGCGCCTGGTTCTTCTTCTTGTCGAAGATCCTGGCTGCCGCACTCAAAGTCTACGTGGTCTGTGCCGTGATGCAGCTGCTCGTCTTCGATCAATACGGCGTACCGCTGTGGTGCAATGCGGTCATCACCATGTTCTTCGTCTGGCTCTACACGCGGCGCGGCGGGGTGAAGTCGCTCATCTGGACCGATTCACTCAAAACACTGTGTCTGGTAGGCAGCCTGACCCTCTCGGTCTTCTTCATCGCCCGTGAACTGGGCCTCGATTGGTCCCAAACGGTCGCCGCAGTGGTCGAATCACCGCAGTCACGCATCTTCTTCTTTGATGATCCGGCTTCGGGACGTTACTTTTGGAAGATGTTCTTCGCCGGAGTCTTTGTCCTGATCGCCATGACGGGGCTCGATCAGGACCTCATGCAGAAGAACCTCAGTTGTGCCACGCCGCGTGACGCACAAAAGAATATCGTACTGACGGCTTTCTGCCAAATCGGAGTCATTCTGCTCTTCCTCGTACTGGGCGTGCTGCTCTATCGCTATGCCTCTCAGACCGGACTGTCTTTACCCGCAAAGAGTGATCTGGTCTTTCCGACCGTCGCCGTACATGGCGGTCTTCCGCTGGTTGTGGGAATACTCTTCGTCGTGGGTGTAATTTCGAGCACCTGGTCCGCAGCCGGATCTGCCCTCACGGCCCTCACCACCTCCTTTACATACGATCTGTTGAACCCCGCACGTCGCAGCGACGACCGCAGTCTGACCCGCCTCCGCCATCGTGTCCATGCCTCAATCGCCGCTGTAATGTGCGTCGTGATCCTCGGGTTCGACCTCCTCGGAAACGACAGTGTAATAAACCTTATATACAAAGTGGCAAGCTACACGTATGGACCGATTCTCGGACTCTTCGCCTTCGGTATCCTTACCAACGTCCGCATACACGACCGTTGGGTGCCACTCGTCGCTGTAGCAGCCCCGTTGTTGAGTGCAGCCCTGCAATACGTTGCCCGTGAAGCATGGAGCTACCAGATCGGCTTCGAACTCTTGCTCTACAACGCCCTCTTTACCTGTCTCGGACTGCTGATCCTTTCAAAACGTCGTCATGAACCAAAGGTTGATTAAATACCTGCTTCCGGTACTTCTGACCGGACTGTTCGGTGTGTATCCGCTCGATGCAGCTCCCCGGGAGGTCCCCGCCTCTTCACGCCGGGAGATCGCCCGCGTACTGACGCGTATCACGGCCCGTGAGGTCATCTACGGATGGGTGCGCGTGGAGCGCATCCAGTCAACGCGCAAATGCCTGCGTATCTACACCTCGATCGGCTTGTCGTATTATCCCTTCCGCGAGGCGAACGTACGGGCGATGTATGATTCCGTACGGCACTGCCTTCCGGCAGAGTTTGCCCATACACCAATCGAGATCTATACGGACGGACAGCGTATCGAGGAGCTGATTCCGCTTGGGGCCCGTTCCGGTGCACCGAAACGACCGACAGTCCGTTTCACCCAGAGGAACTCGCATCCGCTTGTCGAACCTCAGTCCAGATGCGTGCGGCCGACCCAAGGACTTGACGGACGACACATCGCCCTGTGGCAAAGCCATGGACGCTACTTCGATCAGCGCGAGAACCGCTGGCGGTGGCAACGTACGCTGCAGTGGCAGACGTGCGAAGACCTTTACACACAGAGCTACGTCTTGCCTTTTCTCGTTCCGATGCTCGAAAAGGCCGGAGCCAACGTATTGCTGCCGCGCGAACGCGACATACAGAAAATCGAATACCTAATTGACAACGATCCGGGCATTCCTTCCCCGGGCCGATACGAGGAGCAAAGCGGACGTGAAGCGTGGTACGACGGCGGGGTGGGTTTTGCTCATCGCCGTTATCTGTACCGAGCGGCGGAAAATCCCTTCCGCGAAGGGACAGTGCGCCGGATCCGCACCGTGAGCAACGGTGCAGAGAGTCATGCATCGTGGCGAGTATCGATCGATCAGACGGGCGATTACGGGGTCTACGTCTCGTACGAGTCTCTGCCCGAGAGCGCCACCGACGCCCAATACACGGTCCATCATGCAGGCGGCGGAAGCCGTTTCAGCGTCAATCAACGGATGGGTGGCGGTACGTGGATCTACCTGGGCACCTTCCGTTTCAGGCGTGGCGACGAGGCGGTCGTCACGCTCAGCAACCGATCGGCGCACGGCGGTCGGATTGTGACGGCCGATGCCGTGAAGATTGGAGGCGGATTCGGCAATGTCGTGCGTACGGTGTGCGATTCGCTGCGCACGAATCCCGAGACGGTCTACCGGGAGGTGGCGAGCGGCTACCCCCGTTCGTGCGAAGGGGCCCGCTACTGGTTACAATGGGCCGGATTTGACGAGTCGGTCTACTCGCCCAAACAACAAACGGACGATTATAAAGACGATTACATGTGCCGCGCCCTTTGGGTCAATGCCCTGATGGGCGGCTCGGAACGACTGCCCGACAGCGTGGGATTGGGCATTCCGATCGACCTGGCGCTGGGGCTCCATTCCGATTCAGGAGTACGCCAGCGTGACGATGAAACGGTCGGTACGCTCGGAATCTTTTGCACGCGTGATCAGAAAGGACATTTCGCCGGGGGAGCAAGCCGCTACCGTTCACGCGATCTGACAGACCTGGTCATGACCCAGATCGTGGAAGATGTACGTCGCTCCTTCGAGCCACATTGGATTCGCCGCGGGTTGTGGAACCGCAGCTACTACGAGGCCCGCGTGCCGTGCGTACCGACGGCCTTGATTGAGATGATGTCGCACCAGAATTTTGCCGACATGCAGTACGGTCTCGATCCGCGCTTCCGGTTTTTGGTGAGTCGTGCGATATATAAGGGTATATTGAAGCACGTGGCGGCGCAATACAACCAGCCCTATACCGTACAGCCGTTGCTTGTCGCCGCCTTCGCGGTTCAACTGACCGACGACGGAGCCGATCTTACGTGGCGACCGGTGGTCGACACGCTGGAGCCGACCGCCGCACCCGATGGCTATGTGGTCTACACGCGCATCGGCGACGGCGGCTTTGACAACGGGACCTTTACGACAGAGCCTCATCTGCACGTACCGTTGGCCCCTGGGGTGCTGCACAGCTACCGCGTCGCTGCCGTCAATGCCGGCGGCGAAAGCTTCACGAGCGAGACGCTGGTGGCCTATCGGGCCCCCAAAGAGCGAGGACGCCTTCTGGTGGTTAACGGATTCGATCGTGTGAGTGGTCCTGAAACCATCCGCAACGATTCGATGGTGGGATTTTGCAACGACCGTGACAGTGGGGTTCCGTACCTGTACGACATAGCCTATGCCGGCCCGCAGCAGATATTCGATCGAGCCAGCTACCGCGCAACGGGACACGACGCCCTGGGAAGTTGCAGCGACGCATTCGCATCCGATATACTCGGAGGCAACAGTTTCGACTATCCCTATGTACACGCCGAGGCTGCCGCTGCAGCCGGATGGTCCGTAGCCTCAGCTTCTGTGCACGCTTGGGAACGGTTCGACACTCTTGCGGATCATTACGACGCGGTGGATTTGATTCTCGGAAAACAACGCAGCATCGAGACAGGAACAGGGATGCGCGGCACAGAGTTTCAGACCTTTTCACCTACACTGCAACAACGCATACGATACTACGTCGAGGAGTGTGACGGAGCACTTTTTGTTTCGGGATGTTACGTCGTCTCAGACCTCATGACCGGCCTGCAGGCATCGGACGAAGGAAGCCGTTTCGCACGCGATGTGCTGCACTGCCACTCTGCTGGCACACAGGAGGCCCGTGACGGACGAATCACAATCCTTCCGTCGGAGGCAGGACTTTTTCCACACGATACGCGTTTCCGGACGGGTCCGCGCGGCGATTTCTATGCCATCGAACAATCCGACTGCCTGCTTCCGGCCGACGACCGGGCTTTCGTCGTGGCATGCCGTACGGACGATCGTACACCGATCGGAGTGGCGTGGCGCGCAGCCGGAGATTCGGGACGTACCCTGGTAGTGGGATTCCCGTTCGAAGCGATCGACGATTCTCTGGTACGCACCCGTATGATGGCGGAGATCCTTCGCTTCCTGCGGCCGATGGATGCGCCAGAGGTGAAGACACAAGACAACCTGTAAAAATTTACATGCATATGTCACTTGAACAGACCATTTCACGAGGAATCATGGAGGCTATGAAGGCCAAGGATTCCGTGCGCGTTACGACACTGCGCAACATCAAAAAGTACATCATCGAAGCCAAAACGGCCGGACCCGAAATCACCGAGCTGCCTGACGCCGACGTGGTGAAGATCATTTCGAAGCTGGCCAAGCAGGGCACCGATTCCGCGGCAATCTATCGCCAGCAGAACCGCGAGGATCTGGCTGCCGAGGAACTGGCTCAAGTAGCCATCATGCAGGAGTTCCTGCCCCGCCAGTTGAGTGCCGAAGAGCTCACCGAAACCCTTCGGTCAATTATTGCCGAAGTGGGCGCCTCCTCAGCCCGCGAGATGGGCAAGGTGATGGGCGTAGCCTCGAAACGGCTTGCCGGCCAGGCCGACGGCAAGGAGATTGCCGCCAAAGTCAAGGAACTCTTAGCCTGATTGGAATCATGCACTTGCTGGAGGATCTGCACCGCAACGTACGAACCATTGCGATGCCTATGGGCATGGTAGTCGGTGCCTTGTTATGTCGTCCGATCACGGCACTGGAGGAGTTGTCGCATCAGATGATCACACCGTCGTTGATTTTTCTGATGCTCTTTTTTACCTTCTGTCGCGTAAAGCCCAAACAGATGCGACTGAGCATGCTCCACTTGTGGATGCTGCTTTTCCAGATCGTTGTCTGTCTGGCGGTCTACTTTCTGCTGTTGCCTGTCGATGAGGTGCTGGCCCAGGGTGGAATGATTTGCGTGTTGGCACCAATTGCCATGGCGGCCGTCGTTATTGGCGGCATGCTTGGGGCCGATGTCACGACGATGGCCACATACAGCCTTTTGTGCAATATGGTCATCGCACTGGTCGCCCCCGTCATACTGTCGTTCACGGGTAACGGCAACTGTACGCTGGTCCAGATTCTGTCGCGCGTAGCGCCGCTGCTGGTCATGCCTTTTGCAGCGGCACAGGTATGCCGTTTTCTCTTTCCGAAGGCCTCGCAATGGATCGGAGACCACAGCCAGATATCGTTCTACATGTGGCTCGTCTCACTCGCTGTTGTGATTGCACGCACGACGTCGTTCATCCTCGACCTGCATGGAGCAGACTTTACTATTGAGATTGGGCTGGCTGTCGTGGCGCTGGTCATCTGCCTGCTGCAGTTCAAGGTGGGCCGCATGTTGGGCCGCCGTTACGGCGATGCCACGGCCGGGGGACAGTCTCTCGGGCAGAAGAATACGGTACTGGCCGTATGGATGGCCCAGTCGTTTTTGAACCCCATTTCATCGATCGCGCCGACAGCATATATCGTATGGCAGAACCTGGTCAACTCCTACCAGATTTACCGTAAGGATCACGAAATGAAGCCAGAAGCACGCCCTGAGGCATAGAAAAGCGGGGCACGAACAGACCGAAAGGACCGATTCGACGGAGCACTCCGGGAATCGGTCCTTTTCGGTTGTATCAGAAGATCAACGAATGAGCGGCCAAAAAATCAAAAAAGGATTGCCTGTAGTTCTCCGATATCGGGATATACTCCTTGCCAAAGACAATCCGGTTGCGTTCAATGGAGTCTATTTTCTGCGGTTGTACGATATACGACCTGTGAACCCGAATGAACCGTTCGGAGGGTAACTGTTCCTCGAGAGCCTTGAGCGTCATCAAGGTCACGATCGGATGTTGTTGTCCCGACACGTGGATCTTGACGTAATCCTTCAGCCCCTCGATATAGCAGATATCATCCAAATCGACCTGCAGCAGACGCGACTCGCACCGGACAAACAGGCTTTGGGGTTCAACGGGCCGCGGAGAACCGGTTCGAGGTCCCGGGACGGAACGTTCGGGAGCGGCAGGGTACTCGGCCCGGGCCTTCATCTCGAACCAGGAGAGGGCCTTTCGGGCTGCTGCAAGAAAATCCTCATAACTGATCGGCTTGAGCAGATAGTCGATGGCATTGACCCGGAAACCCTCGACTGCATAGCGGCTGAAGGCGGTTGTAAAGACCACACGAGTTGTCGCAGGCAGCATGCGGGCCAATTCCATGCCATTGAGAGCAGGCATCTGAATGTCGCAGAAGAGCAGGTCAACCGGATGTTCCCGCAATTGCTCGAAAGCCAGCATGGCACTGCCGAACGAATCCCGCAAATCCAGGAATGGGGTTTTCCGGACGTAGGACTCCATCAGTTCGACGGCCAACGGCTCGTCATCGATTATGGCGCAGGTCAATTTCATGATTCTCTCAGGCGAATGTTCAGGCAAGCCTCGTAGTCGGTCTCACTTTTCAAACCACAAGTGAACGTATAGCGTCCGGGATAGAGCATCCGGAGTCGTTTCGTGAGGTTTTGCAGTCCGATGCCCGATCCGCTGCGGTCGCTGTCGGATTTTGGAAAATAACTGTTGGTGATCTTGCAGCGCAATTCCCCCTCGGACGTCTCGTCGATTCGAATGACAATATACGAAGGTTTCTCGTTGCTCACGCCGTGCTTGAAGGCGTTTTCCACGAGCGAAGTGAAGAGCAGCGGAGCAACCGGGCTCTGCGACGGGCACTCGGGCAACGAGACCTCGACCCGCACGTGGCGAGGCAGACGAATACGCATCAATTCAATGTAATCGCGCAGAAAGGCGATCTCGTCGCATAACGGTACCATGGCTTGGCTGCTGTCGTAGAGGACGTAGCGTAACAACCGGCTCAGGTCATGCACCGCCTGCTGCGCGCGCGACGTATCGATCTGGATGAGCGAATAGATGTTGTTGAGCGTATTGAACAGGAAATGCGGATTCAACTGGCTCTTGAGATGCTGCAATTCGGCCTCTGTACGGCTGTGTTCGAGCTGCTGTCGTGCAGCCTCGGCACGGTACCAGCCTCCGGTCATGCGGATGGCTACACTGGCGCCGACAACCAGCAGATAAAGGATGGCATTCCCGGCAAAAAACCGCACGGTATCTTGCCACGGACGATCTGCCGGGGCGTGGGGTCCTGGAGGCAGCAGATAACGAAAGAGGAGATGGAGCACCACGATGACCGCTGCTATCAGCAGCAGGTTCCCGAGCAGGAAGCGTCCGATCCGTCGTTTGAAAAGATGGCGCTCGATTAACCGGAAGTAGTTTGTGTAGAAAACCACCATGAACGACAACGGCACCAACAAGAAGCGCAGATACTCCGTCCCGCTCATCAGAGGCCGGTCGGGTGAGGTGACGAAGAGCGGCATGCCGAAGACGACGGCCCACGTTGTGGCGTGTACAAGCCAACCGGTATATTTCGATCGAATGGTGTGCATGGATGTACAAAGATACGAATTTCCGGCTGAATTATTCATAGCGTATGGCCTCGATCGGGTCAAGTTGGGCAGCTTTCTGGGCAGGATACCATCCGAAGAAGACGCCGGTCAACGTGCAGACGGCAAACGACAGAAAGACACTCCATGGCTGAATGTAGATCGGAAAGGAGGCTGCCACATGAACCACCACGGCCGCCCCGACTCCGAACAACACGCCGATCAGTCCGCCCGTGACGCTGATCAGAATCGACTCGATAAGGAATTGCGCCAAGATATCGCGTCCTTTGGCGCCGATCGACATGCGAAGGCCGATCTCACGCGTACGCTCCGTCACCGAGACATACATGATGTTCATGATGCCGATGCCGCCTACCAACAACGAGATCCCGGCAACGGCTGCCAGCAGCAACGTCATCATGTCGGTGGTCGAGGTGAGCATCGACGAGAGTTCCTGCTGCGAGCGGATCGTGAAATCGTCTTCGTCGCCCTCTTTGAGGCGGTGGTTGGTGCGGAGAATCTCGCCGATCTCATCGATGGCCTGATCGGTATAGGCTTCGCTCAGCGCCGAGCAAACAATCTCCTGCAGGTGCGTAATGGCCAGCATACGTTTCTGGACCGTGGTATACGGAGCCAGAATCAGGTCGTCCTGGTCCATACCCATGCTGTTGTAGCCCTTGCTTTCGAGCACGCCGACAATCCGCAACGGGATCGTGCCGAATCGGATGACTTTTCCCACAGGCGACTCACTTCCCGAGAAGAGTTCATCGACCACGGTCTGTCCGACCAGGCAGACCTTGGCCGCCGTCTTCACATCCTGCTCGGAAAAGAGGTCGCCGTCGGCCACCTTGTAACGCCGGATCTCCAGGTAGTCCGTATTGACGCCATAGACGGTTGTAGGCGTGTTGTTCGCTCCGAAAATAGCCTGTCCGGCACTGTTAACCATGGGCGAAACATAGGTTACATAACGCGTCTTGGACTGGATGTCCTGCAGGTCCTGCAGTTTGAGCGACTCCATGTCGTCGGCATCGAGCCGGACTCCCCCCTGCATGTCGCCGCCCGGACGAATCATGATCATGTTGGAACCCATCTCGCTGATCTCGGCCTGAATGCTGCGTTTCGAGCCCTGTCCGATGGCAAGCATCGTGATAACCGAAGCCACGCCGATGATGATACCAAGCATCGTCAGGAAACCACGCAGCTTGTTGTTGCTGAGTGCCTTGACCGCAATTTTGAAAAGATTGGCGAAATTCATGGTTATCTCCTTCTAATCATCCGTTTTGGGCAGTCGGGCCAATGCCTCGGCTGCACTGAGTATCTCTGCGTTACGTATGTCGGACGTTATGTGCCCGTCACGCAATGTGATGTTGCGGCTGCTGTACCGGGCAATCTCCGGATTGTGTGTCACGAAGATGATCGTTCGCCCTGAGGCATGCAGTTGTTGGAAGAGTACCAACACCTCGAAACTGGTACGTGTATCGAGGTTGCCTGTCGCTTCGTCCGCCAGAATGACGGCCGGATCATTCACCAAGGCACGCGCAATCGCGACCCGCTGCATCTGTCCACCGGACATCTGGTTACTTTTGTGCATCAGCCGGTCACCCAGTCCTACGGCCTGCAGCGCTGCGACAGCCCGCTTATAGCGGTCGGCTGCCGAGCAGGCCGGATTGTACATGAGCGGCAGTTCGACATTCTCGATAGCCGTGGTCTTCGGGAGCAGGTTGTAGTTCTGAAATACAAATCCGATCTTGCGGTTGCGGAGCACGGCCCGCTGATTTTTGTCCATCGACCGCACGGCGACACCATCCAGGTAGTATTCACCCGATGTAGGCGTATCGAGACAACCGAGCGTATTCAGCAGTGTCGATTTCCCCGATCCAGACGTACCCATGATCGTGACGAACTCCCCCTCGTTGATGGTGAACGAAATGTCACGCAGGGCGTGGACCGTCTCGTCGCCCACATGAAAATCACGCCGGATGTGCTCCAGTCGTATGACCTCCTTATTCATGACTCGATGTGAAGCAAATTTTGCTGTGTTTTACTTTTTTTTGTCGTGTCCTCCCGGCGGGGTAGGCATGAAGGGGCTGCGTTCTACGGCAGCTGCGGAGGCTCCACCATCGGCCGCATCCTGCAGGCCAACAGCGACCACTTCACCATCGTCCAGTCCTGCCGTAATTTCGGTCAAGTCTCCGCTGGCAGCACCGGTCGTCACCCGCCGCATCCGCAACTGAGTGCCGTCACAAACCCAAATTTCGCGGTTACCGGCTCCAGTCACGCCGCCGGCTGTATCGGTATTTATTTGCATTCCAGCTTCCTCGAGCAATGCGGCATCGGGCACAAAACGCAACGCCTTGGTCGGAACAGCCAACGCATTGTCCTTATCGAGCGTATGGATGGTGACGTTGGCCGTCATGCCGGGTTTGAGCTTCAGTTCGGGATTATGTGCCGAAATAACCACCTCGTAAGTCACCACACTCGATTCGGTCGTGGCCTCAAGTCGCACCTGCTGCACCGTTCCCTCAAACGTATCGTCCGGGAAGGCATCAACCGAGAATTCGACACGTTGTCCGTTGGCCACCTGCCCGATGTCGGCCTCATCGACATCGGCAATAACCTGCATCTGGGTAAGGTCGTTGGCAATGGTAAAGAGGGTAGGCGTCTCGAATCCAGCAGCGACGGTCTGTCCCTCCTCCACGGCGCGGCTGATAACCACCCCGTCGATCGGCGAGGTGATCGTGGCGTAATCCAGATTCTGTTTAACCTTCACGATGGCAGCCTGAGCCTGAGCATATGCATTGCGGGCCTTCTCGTAGAGATAGAGCGCCTCGTCATATTCAGCATCGCTGACCAATTGTTTCTCATACAGTGCGCGGGTACGAGCAAAACTCTTCGTTTGGTAATCGTACTCCGTCTTGCAACTGGCCAATTCGGCCTGCGATTGTTCGAGTTCGGCCTGCAGGGTCACCTTATCCATCTCGGCGATCAGCTGCCCGGCCTTGACCACGTCGTTGTAGTCGACGTAGAGTCGGTCAATAATGCCTGACACCTGAGTACCGACCTCCACCTCGGTCACAGGCTCGACCGTGCCGGTAGCCATCACCGAATTTTCAATCGTAATCCGGCTTGTGGAAGCCGTCTCGAGTACGATCTCGGGGCGCCCCGGCGTACGCCACAACAGCCATCCGGTTACACACACCACGCCCACGCCGAGCACCGTCATCAACAACTTCTTGTGTTTCATCGTATTCATCATTCGTTAGTTTCAATAATTGGCATTCACGACACCGCCCTGATAGATATTGAGCAACTCGATATTCAACAGCGCCATATACTTGGCCTGCAACACGGCATGACGTGCGGTGGTCAGATCGTTCTGCGCTGTGATCAACTCGACCGTATTCTTCATTCCGACAGCAAATTGTTCGCTGGTCAACTCATAACTCTGTTGCGCATAGCGCTGTTGCTCGGCTGCAGCCTGATATTGCGCTTGTGCAGAAACCGCATCGAGATAGGCGCTTTCGACCTGTTGCAACAGATTTTTCTTCAGATCGAGCCATTCAAGTTCGCTGTTTGCGACAGCGAGTTTCGCCTTGTTGACGGCCGTGCGGTTGGCGCGATTCGAGAAAATCGGTATGCTGAGCGTCACTCCGATGTTTTCGTTGAATCGATTCCAAACCTGTGATCCGGATTCGAAACTATTCCCCGACATATGCCCCGTACCGACACTGGCCGACAGCGAGAGGGTAGGCAGGTATCCAGCCCGTGCCTCCTTGATGCCGAGCCGGGCGGCCTCGACAGCCAACGATCCGCGAGCGATCTCGGGCATTGCATCGAGGGCCCTGGCATAAATTTCGGTCTTTGCCGACAGGGGATGCAAAACCGCCGCCTCGTCGGTCTGAGGAGTTGCGAGTTGTATTTCATCCGTAATATCGAGTTCGAGCAGTTGTTTGAGTTGCAACAGGTAGTTGTCGAGCGACGTACGTGCGACGACGACCTGATACTCGTCGCTGGCATACTGACTCTCGAGTTGGGCAAAATCCACCTTGCTGATCGATCCGTTGAGCCACATCTGCTCGGCACGATCACGTTGCAGTTTCGAGGCATCGGCCGTACTGCGATTGACCGTCACGGCTTCGGCCGCATAAAGACACTGCATGTAGGCCTCGACGATGGCTATGCGGATATCATTCCCGGCCTCCTCGATCATCAGTTCATCGATCTGATTTTGCACCTTTTGCTGTTTGACGGCAGTTCGCAGACGTCCGCCGCCATAGAGCGTCATGCTGGCTTCCAGGCCGTAAGTACCCGTATAACTGCTCTTGTCGACAGCATTTGACGACGGGTAGTTCGTGTATCCTTGTGAGGTCGAAGCGGTCAACGACGGGAAAAGAGCCGCCTGAGCCTGCTTCGTATCTTCCATTCCGGCGAGGTAGTCGTTGCGACTCTGGCGCAGTTGAATATTGTTCTCCAGGGCATAGCCCAAACATTCGTTCAATGTCCAGACCTTTATCGAATCTTGCCCGCAGGCCGGCTCTACGCCGAGCAGCGCAGCACATCCGGCGATCAACAGTGTGCGTATCATGTGTTTTCCCGTTTTGCCACAAATGTAGGGGCTGCCTCGCATGCGCACAATTATATTAGACGTTCACCCCTGTTGAGTCGACGAAAACCATCGGACGTTCGATAAAGATTCCCGTATTTGGAGCTTGCTATCTGTCGCATCAGAAAAAGAGCAGGGGAGAATGTCCTGCTCGGACACTCTCCCCTGTCACAAATTCGCTCCGGCTATATGGCCGGAGCGATTCTCTATTTTCTACTTCTTGAACACGAAGTAGACGGCCATCACCAGGCAAAGGAAGCCGGCCAAGTGGTTCCAACGCAACGGTTCTGACTTCATGAAGGCGACGGCAAAAAGCGTGAAGACACACAGCGACACCACCTCCTGAATCACCTTCAGTTCCCAGAGCGAGAAGGGACCGCCGAACTGTACGCTGCCGATGCGGTTGGCCGGCACCTGGAAACAATACTCGAACAGGGCAATGCCCCAACTGATCAGAATGATGGCCAGCATGCCGAAGCGTTCCAGCTTCGACTTGAAGGCGATGTGCCCGTACCAGGCAAGTGTCATGAAACTGTTGGAGATAACCAACAGTCCGATGGTTGCAAGAGCTCTCATATGTTTATTAATTCAATAAGTCGTCCAGCGTGGCTATCTGCGTGAAATCATCGATAATCCGGTCAGCTGCCGTATCGGCCAGTTCGTTGTGCGAAAGGGTCGTTGCCAATGCCACGATACGACCGACTCCGGCCCGTTGTGCGGCCTCGATACCGGCACGCGCATCCTCAAAAACAAGGCATTCCGACGGTCGCAGCCCCAATTCGGCCGATGCCGTAAGGTAGATTTCCGGATCGGGTTTGCAGTGACTCACCTGCTCTCCATCGACGATGGCGTCAAAGCAGTCGGAGATACCGCAACGATCCAAAACAAAATTGATGTTGTCTCGAGGTCCGGACGACCCGACGGCACACACGATACCGGCCTCCTTCAGCCGATCGAGCAGCATGCGCAGACCGGCTACGGGTTGGATCCGCGGTGCATAAATCTCGCGGTAGATGGCCTCCTTTTCAGCGGCCAGGGCGGGCAGGCCCTTGGTTTGAATAAGTTCTGCGGGAAGGATCCGCCGCATGATGTCGTCATTTCCCATGCCATAGGCTCCGCTCAATTTTTCCTGCCAGCCCTCGACGCCGTAACGGCGGCAAAAGATCCCGAAGGCCTCGACGTGTACCGGAGTATTGTTCACCAGCACGCCGTCCATATCGAATATAACTCCTCGAATCATGGCGCAAAGATAGTCTAAAAACAGAGGTTCTGTGAGGGAGATGTCAAAAAAAGCGTGGAGGTGACCACGCAGAATTGCATGATAAGGCGTAACTTTGCCCACAAAATTTCACTATCATGAAACAGAAGAGCGGGGCCGGACACCCCAAAACGGAGAAGACCAATGCTGCACGCATGCTCGACCGCGCAAAAATCGCCTACGAGCTGGTCCCATACGAGGTCGACGAAACGCACCTCGATGCCGTACACGTGGCCGAACAATTGGGCGAGGAGGTGGATTCGGTCTTCAAAACACTGGTACTCAAAGGGGATCGTACGGGTTATTTTGTCTGCGTGGTTCCGGGGGACCACGAAGTGGATCTTAAGGCTGCCGCACGCATTTCGGGCAACAAGAAGGTCGATTTGATTCCGGTCAAGGAGTTGCAACCCGTGACAGGTTATATCCGCGGTGGCTGCTCGCCGATCGGCATGAAGAAATCCTTTCCGACATATCTGCATGCGACAGCTCTTGACCACGATGCGATCTATATCAGTGCCGGCATCCGCGGTTTGCAGTTACGGTTATCGCCGAACGACCTGATCTCCTGTACCGGAGCGCAGATTGCCGAATTGAGCCATCCGAAAGTGGGATAGCCGATCGTATCAAAATCTCACGCCGCCCATGTTCTCCCGAGAAAGAGAAGCATGGGCGGCGTAGCATTTGTCCTTTCTCGCACGGACAAAAATCCGTGCATGTTATTTTACCTTGACAATAGTCTTCGGACGGATCAGATGGGCCCAGCACAGCAAGATGAAACTGCCGAGCAGTGAATCACGATAAACCAGTCGGTGTTTCCACCGATTGGCCCACCAGCGTCTGAGTTTGAACCAGCCGGCCACCACCATCCCGGCGTGGGGATGTTGCTCGGCAAAGGCCGGTCGGAAGGTCTCCTTGAGTACGGAGACCTGCAACGCTTCGTCACGGACATAATCGTACGCCTTCGACTGCGGGACCCCCAGGTATTCGACGCAGAGGCCCGTCACGGCATCCGCAAACCGATCCATCCGTTCACGCCGATAAATGGTCCGGATCATCGGCCAATCGACCCGATCGCCCTCGGCCCGAAGGAAGGCGGCCCAGTCCGCAATGTGTCGCAGTCCGATCTCGACAGCGGCAAAATGCGAGGCCATGTGGCGCATGAGAAACAGCGCATTGAAATTGGGCGAGGGGAGTTGGACTCGCTGCCCGCCCGCATCAAACCAATCGCCGGGCTCCTCGGCTAACTTTCTCAAATCGTGTTCGATTCGGCGGTTCGACCGATGCGACCACAGATTCAGAAAATCATAATGGTTTTCGACCATTACTCCGCGAAAGAAAAATACCGTGTGATGGTGCGTATCCTTACTGATCGCCGTGTTCAATTCGGCACGCATGTATTCATCGGCTTCACGTTGACGACCATAGAGATAGATGTCGATATCGCCACAGGGTCTGTGCGACGGGACGGGGTAATATGAGGCCAGCCCCGTCCCCTTGAGCAGCAGCACTCGAATCCCGTGAGCCGCATAAAAAGCCGTCAGGCCCTCCAAAGCGTCGAGCCGATAGGCAAAATCGTGCTCGATCTTGTCCGTATTGATGGCCCATTGCAACAGCAACTCTTTGGGCGGCTGCTGTTCACGCGGCAGGCGCACCACGGCGTCGTACACAATCGCCAGAATGCCCTGCACGGCTGCCATACGAAAGAGACTCTTCCATTTTGCGGCATCCGTTTGCTGTAACTCCGGGCAGGCAATCGGGAGCGAAGGGTTGAGTCCCGCCGAAAGCAGACGCATGATGATCCGCTCAGAGAGCAGCAAAGAGTCCTCAAGCGACGAAGTATTCGACCGATTTTTCATCTTGTGGACCGGGTTCATGGCCTCGTTCGACAAATTCTGTTTCAACACGTTGGTTCATCGTTGCCGGGCGTATCCCGGAAAATCTGCTGCACGGTTGGCTTCAACAACACATAGCCACATGCAGCCAAAATACCGAGAAACGTGAACCCGACCAGAGTCATCATCCGTCGCGGTTTCGAGGGCTTATTAGGCAGGGTCACCGGGTCAATCATCGTAAAGACCGGCGTAGTCTCCTTGACCTGGATTTTTGCCCGTTCGAGTTGGGCTGCCATCTCCGAATAGATGCCGTTGGCCAATTGATACTGGTTGTCCAGATTCTCGATCATGGTTTGGGCGCGGCTGGTGGCGAGACCCTGGTTGGCATCCTTATAGGCGGCACGTTCAGCCTGGATCCGTTCGTAGTCGGCCTTGACCTCTTCGTAACGGCCCTGTACAAAGGCCAGATTGTCGGCCACCTTCTGCAGCTTGAACTCCGTGACGTAGTGTTCGAGCAGTGTAATGGCCGATTCAGCAACTTGCGCCGCAGCCATGGGCTCAGGCATTTGCGCCGAGATTTCAATATATCCGTACTTCTCCTCGACATCAATGGAGAGGATATCTTTCAGCGCCGAAACCGCCTGCTTCTCCTCTTTGGACAGCACCACGAAAGGGAATTCCTCCTGATTGAGTTCTGTGCGTTCGGGCTCCCCCTTGATGGCTCGTACAATTACGCCCGGAAGTCCAATCGTATACTTGAGAATAGTCCCGACAAGCGAAAACCGTTCGTATTTCTCGTCGGTCAAATAGGTCAGCAGGGTAATGGGTTCCTCCTCGTCCGCCAACGTGATCTTCGTTTGCAGCAGATCTCGTTTGTAATTGTTGCTGTTCACGATGTTCGGATACACCATGGGCGAGATCAACTGCTCGTTGCCCATGATATTGCCCAGATTGATGCCGGCCAGAGCAGCCAGGGACGACATACTGGAGCTGGACATGCTTCTGCTGGTCTGCGGAACGAACTGTCCGCCGGCCGTATACTCCTTACGACCGAAAAGTGCCAGCAGCAGGCCGATGACCATGAATGCAGCGACGACCTTCAGGATAAATCGTCGTTGTACCCACAATTTATGCAGGAGATCGACCAAGTCGATCTCCTGCTCCGGGTTGTTTTTACGCACGTTCTGGGGGTTAACAGTTTCTGTGTTCTTCATCTTTACTGCTCTTATTTGAACAAGGTGGCCATCGACGCAACGATTGAAGCCATCGAAGCCGTGGATGATGCAATACCGAGCACGTCGGCAAAGCTCATGGCATTGCGGCGCGACTTCATGGGTACCACGATTTTACAACCGGGCATAATCTTCGCTCCGCGACCGACGGCAGCCGTACCGTTCATGTAGAGGACAAAGACCTTGTTTTTACGGGCCAGTTGGCTGTATCCGCCGGCTGCCTTTACATACTGATCCAGACTTTTCCCCTTCTCGTACGCCACGGCATTGGGGTAGAGTACTGCGCCGAGGATCTGGACCGTGCCGTTGTATTCGGGCACCGTGATGATGTCGCCCGGCTGAAGAATGATATCGGCCGTCGACCCCGGCTGATCGAGCGCAGCCTTGAGGTTGAAGCCGACGTTGTAGTATTTGGACTGCGAGAAGAGTTTCGAGTCGATCGAGTCACGGCGTGACGCCTGGCGCGAGAGAATCGAGATGATCTCGTCGATTTTCTGCTGTTCCTTGGGCGTCATGAGTCGCTGGAGCGAAGCTCCCTCGACAAAGCCGGCCGGAGTAACGCCGCCGGCCTGGGTCAGCAGTTCGGATACACGAACATCCGGTCCATCCAGGGCATACGAACCCGCGAAGAGCACCTCGCCATTCAGCGTTACGGTGCTTTGCACGTTGTAGGCCGGGGACTTGCGGATGTAGACCTGGTCAAACGGCTCCAAAACAAAATCCTTGCCCTCCTCGGTCTGCAGTCCCTCGCCGAGTGTTACCGTGAAGAGTTGGGAGCGCTGTGGAGAATACTCCGTACTGTGCGGCAATTTGATGCGGCGCGACACATCGACCTTGACCAGCGATGCCGACTCAAGCAGACCTCCCGCGCGGACAATCAGGTCCTTGATGGTCATTCCTTCGGCATAATCGTACGAACCGGTCGATTGTACGGGGCCGGAGATGGTGACGGTATATTTTTCGTGCAGGTTGCTTTTCGACGGGATATAAAGTTTGTCGTTCGTACGCAGTGTGATGTCCTCAATCTCGCCCGAAAGCAATTTATTCAGGTCAATCGACTCCATTTCGAGGGTCCAGTCTGCCATTTCGCGTTGCAGCAGGGCTCGGTCCAGGAAGGCATCCTCACGCAGACCTCCTGCCACGTTGATCAGTTCGAGTACGGTCTTTACCTGATCGTCGATGGCATAGGTCCCGGCATTGTAGACCGCGCCTTCGATCTCGACCTTGTTCGCCGCGCGCTGGTAACGTTGGCCAATGACAATACGATCACCGTCGGCCAGCTGGAATGAATCGAACTCTGCCTCCGGCACGTTGAATACCTTCAGCCCCATGTCGTCCTGACGCATAACGTTGACCGCCGTGCGAAAGGCATCATTGGTAAACCCACCGGCATAATCGATGGCCTGAGCCAAGGTTTCGTCAGGCAGGATCTCATAACGCATCGGACGCTTGACTCCCTCGGGAATCGAAACCAGACTCGTGTAGGGAGCCACCAGGATCACATCCCCATCCTGCAGGGCAATATCCCCCGACTTGTCGCCCGAAGTGAGGAACGTGTAGAGGTCCACCTCACCCACAATCCGGTTGTCGCGTACGACCTGCACCTTGCGAATCGTACCCGTATCGGTAATTCCGCCTGCTGCGTAGAGCGCATGGAATACCGTAGCCAGCGACGGCAAGGTAAACGTACCGGGCATATATACCTCACCCATGACGTTGATCTGTATGCTGCGGATATCATTGAGCGTGAGTTTGAGCATGGTGCTGCCATCCGCCAGACCACCGAAAATCTTGGTTAACTCCTTCTTGAGTTTTACCTGAGCCTGCTCGATCGTCAGCCCCTGCACGGTAATGGGACCAATTCCGCGCACATATACCGTACCGTCGGGTGTAACTACCTGCGAGATGTCGGTCTCCGTAGCCCCGTAGACCGAAATGCCCAGATGATCACCGGGTCCGATCACATAGTTTTGCGGAGTAGCAATCTGCAAGTTCGGAGCAAAAGACAGCATCTCCTGCCCACCGAAGATGTCGTGTCCGTAAATTCGATTAAGTGAATCTTGTTTGGTC
>CALUII010000026.1 GCA_944320665.1 uncultured Alistipes sp.
CAGGCGATGCAGGCCGAGGGGATGACGCCCGCCCAAACGTTGATCTTCGAAGATTCGGCCGTCGGACTCGAAGCAGCACGCCGCAGCGGGGCCGCCGCCATCACGGTACGCTTCTGAGTCATCGGGGAGCTCAGGACCGAGCCCCTTGAGCCAACACTCCTTCAGTCCACACCAGAGATCAGCGCGCCACGCCATACACGACAGACCCCCACAGGGCTCTCCTCCTGCGGGGTTTTGCTCTTCCGCTCCCGACAAGTTCCATCATCGACAGAACGACCTACGCACTCGATGACGGGATCACCGGCGGCAAATTTCACGGAAATCGCAATAGCGACACGTATCAACGTCGTCACACTGCCGGAAGGGGACCTTCGGATCGAACATTTCGGCCAGCACCTGCCGCACCTGCTCCTCGAATGCGGCACCAAACGACGCATAACGTGCCCCAACCTCATGCGTCCGATCGCACAATTGCGGGGCATACTCCTCGCGATGCATCTCACGCACGTAGTAGAGCGCCGGTTCCACGTCACGCGATTCGCTGTGGTGCAGCATCAGCGCATAGAGCATCGTCTGCAGGATATTGGGCAGGCGCTGCCGGCCCTTGCCCGTGAAGAGGGACTCCACACCGTCGTAATCGAGATGAGCCGTACCGGTCTTGTAGTCCACCACGCGCAGTGCTCCGTCGTCGAGTGAGTCGACGCGGTCGGCACGTCCCGCAAAGCGAATGGCCAGCCGCTTGCCCGCCGCCTCAAATGGAAAATCGTAGGCCACATCCGTCTCGAGACCTCGTACGGCAAAGGCATCCTGCGCAGCATCGTAACGTATGACTCCGCCACGCAGGTACTTCGTCACGATGTCACGCACGATCAGCAGGTTGCCCGTATAGTCCTCCTCCGAGGCATCGGGATCGTGCAGGCAGTTGGCATCAATCGCCTCTCGCACGACCCGTTCGACAGCCCCCTGTTTCACAAGTAGCCGCAATCGTTCGGCCGGATGAGCCTCACCACACAACGGTTCATAGAGGCGTTGCGCCGCGTCGTGAAGAATCGTACCGAAAAGCGGATTGTCCACCTCCTCGGTCAACTCCTCGTCGGGGCGGATGCGGGCCACGGAGTAGAAATAGAAGCGAAGCGGACAGGCCACATAACGCGAAAAGGCCGTCGGCGAGAGCGTCGGCACGACAACATCGGTTGATGCGACACCTTCCTTGGCCACCACCTCCCGGTCAGCCCCCCCAACCTGCGCTGCAGCGTCGCTTTTCGGAGCCATCGGCTCATCCGCCACACGGGCACCGGCCAGGAAACGACGCAGGCGACGCATGACGGCCTCGTCCTTCGGCACGACGATCGGTTCGGCCGGCGCCAGATTCACGTCGACCCCGACCTCAACCTTGTGAAGCGTCAGTCCGCTTTCGAACTCCAACTGGTAGATATAACGACTCGGCTCACCCGTCGACTTGTCGTCGGCACGCGAACAGTAGAGCATCCAAACCGCTTCGGCCCGTTGCAACAGGCGGTAGAAATAGTAGGCATAGACCCCCTCGTGGTGTTCGGGCGTCGGCAGTCCGTAGGCCATGCGCAGGTTGTAGGGAACGAACGACGGCTGCGTGAGCAGGTTGCCCGGGAAGTTATCGTCGGTCATCGAGAGGAGAATGACGTTGCGGAAATCGAGGTTGCGGGTCTCCAGGATACCCATCACCTGAATTCCTTCGAGTGGCTCGCCCTCGAACGGTATGCGCAGCGTGCGCAACGTACGACGCAACAGCGACACGTAGACCTCGTCGGGAATATCGAGCGTGCAGGCTTCGAGCGAATTACGCAACTTGGCAACGTGCTCGGCAATCAGTGCCAGGAACTCCACACGTTGCCGCGCCTCATTTCCCTCATACGGGAGACGGGCCACCTCAGCCAGCACCGTCTCGAGGTATTCCGAAAGGCCGCGCCACCCCGCAGCCGGGACAAAGATTCGTCTCAACAGCTCGTTCCGCCCCAGGAGGTCGGCTCCCACGGCGATACGACGGTGCTCGACCAACTCCGCCTGAAGCGTCTCAACAAGCGCCGGATCCGACTCGGTCACATAAGGGTGCGTAAGCAACCCCGTCACGTCGACATGATAGAAGAGGGTCTCTGTCCCCTTGGTCCGTCGATGGCGCTGCAAATCGAGCAGCCGTTCAACGAAAGTCGAGGCCAACGTCTGTCGCAACGGATAACCCATCGTGACATTCACCTGCCCCACCTCGGACGGCAAGGCATAGAGCAACGGCATCAGCAGATTTTCGTCGGTCAAGACGATGGCCGTCTCCTTGCCGAGGGGCCGGCCGCCGTTGCGGCGCACAAGGTCACGCAGAATCTCGGCCACGTATTTGCATTGCACGGCATCGGACGAAGCAGCCACCGCAGTCAATTGCTTGCCGCACGCGAACGCATCGTGAGTCAGTTCGGTACGCGGCGGGAATTGCCTCAGGTTTTCGCGTATGAAGAGTCCCGCCTCCTGACGGCGGTCCTGCGTATAATATCGGTCATAATCCCAATAGAAGTCCGTCTCGGTCTGTACCGCAAGAAAACGGAAGAGACGTTTTTCACACTCGGACAAGGCATTGAATCCGGCAATGACGAACCGTTTGTGTCGTTCGGGCGGCAGGGTATACTCTCCCGCCGCAAGCCGTTCGACGGCCACACGCTGGATCATGCCCGTATAGGCAATTCCCAGTTCCGAGAGGCGCCGCCGAAAGCGGTGGTAGACCTCACCCAACGTACGCCACACGGCCAGAAAGCGCCGTTTTTCATCCGACAGATCGGCTTCGACCAGCAGGCTCGACCAGAACGACCGCAGGATATGCAACTGGGCCGGCGTTAGATACGATACATCGGCCTCCAGTTCCTTCAGATCAGAGATGTTGCGGAACAACCGGTCGGCATCGATCAGATACTTGTCGATCGTATCAAAGTCGTTGAGCAACAGATCACCCCACGCATAGAATCGGTCGAAAGGCTCGGCATGGAACTCGGCATAGACTGCATAAAGTTCCGTAATGAGACGGATGCGATCGCCGGCACGCAATCCCGAAATTTCGGACATCAGGTCGTCGATCGTAAGCCATTCGGGCTGCCACAACGGCACGTCGGTCATCGAGGCCAACGCCTCGGTAAAGAAGAGCCGGGCACGCCGTGACGGGAAGAGCATGGCACACTCCGTCACCCTCGGTCCATACCGGCGCCACAGGTCGGACGCCACCTCATTCAGAAATCCCGTCGTCATCTTCGTCACGCACACCTCATTGAGCCTGCGACACCTCACCTCCCGTAAATCCGGCCCCACCGCGGATCAGCGACGGATTGCCCGCATAGGAGATTCGGGCATTGGTCGAAGTCCTGGCCTCCAGACGCTCCGAACTGCACACCGCAACCACCGCACCGTTCGACGCTTCGGCCCGCACGGCCATCGCCCCGAGTCCGGCAGCATCGACTGATCCGGTTGATGCCTTGAGCGTCAAGTAGCGTGTCTCACCGCGTAACACCGCCCGGCTGCGGCCCGACAGTTCGGTCTGGAGATCGGTCACATCGAGTGTCGCCTCGACCGATGCCTGTCCGCCGACCACCAGGTCGAGCATCTGCCCCCGCAGCGTATCGGCCGTCATGAGTGTAGCATCCTTCACACGAATACGGCGCAAGGCATGGCACTGCACGGTCACTTCGGTCACGGTCGTACGGCGGCTCTCGGTACGTTCGGAGACGACCAGCACCCCGTCGCGCACTTCTGCACGGAAACGCGACGTATAAGCCCCCTTTGTATCGTATATGATGCGCGGAGCCTCTGAATCGGACACCTGTTCGAGCGTCAGACGGAATGGTCCATCGAACGACACCTCAGCAAATTCGGTCAGCCATTCGCTGTGGCCCTGCTCGGTCTGGGCCGAGGCGCCGAAGCCGACAAGAAGCAGCAGCACACTTAAAATCAACTTTTTCATACAACTGGATGATTACGTTTTATAGGACGAATATACGAATTTTTTCTGCGGCTCACGCATTTATTCGCCATTTATGACTATCTTTATTCGTTTTTAGACAGCAATTCGCCACCCCATGAGAGCGAGAATCCTCAATGCAAGTGCCGGATCGGGCAAAACCTATCAGCTCGCTTACAAATACGTACGCGACGTGATCGATGCGCCCGAACGCTATCGCCACATCCTTGCCGTAACCTTCACCAACAAGGCCACCGAGGAGATGAAGTCGCGTATCCTGCTGCGTATCCATGAGCTCGCCTCGGGAGCGCCAAGCCCCTACCTTGGAACGCTGATCGACGAACTGCACCTCTCGGCCGAAGAGATCCGCACACGAGCCCGCACCGTACGGACCTTTATCCTGCACGACTACTCGCACTTCACGGTGCTGACCATCGATAAGTTCTTCCAGCGCATTCTGCGCGCCTTCATCCGCGAGCTGGGTATCGCCCCCGACTACAATACAGAGATCGAAACCGATGCCATTGTCAGCCGCAGTGCCGATCTGCTCGTCGAACAGATCACACTCGATGCCGAATTGCGTCGCTGGATGATGGAGTTCGTCCAGGAACGTATTGACGAAGGACGCCGATGGGACATCCGCGAAGGAGTGTTGGCGCTGGCCGGCGAACTCTTCAAGGAGCGCAACCGACCGGCTCTGACCGTCACCCGGTCCAAGGAGGAGTTGCGCGGAATCGTCGATCGCGCCGTGGGCGAGATGCGCCGCACACAGCAGGCCATGCAACAACTGGCCCGACAGGCCGTGGAACGTATCGCTGCGGCAGGTCTGAGCATCAACGATTTCCTGTACAAGGACAAGGGCTTTGCGGCTTTCTTCTACCGCACGGCCCGCGGAACATTTGATATCTACGGCGCACGCGTGCGCGATGCCTGCACGCGCGATGCCGCCTGGGGCAAGGCCGGCTCCGCAACCCAGGCCCTGCGCGCCGAACTGCAACCGCTGCTCAACGAGATGTGTGCGATCTACGACCGCCACGCCCGTTTCTGGCACACGACCGAACTGCTGCGCGAGAATTTCCGCAGTTTTGCCCTGCTGTCCGACCTCTATGCCCGCGTGCAGGCACTCTGCAACGAGGAGAACATGATGCTGCTCTCGGAGACAAAATACATCCTCTCGGAGTTCATCGGCCACAACGACGCCCCGTTCATCTACGAAAAGGCCGGCACACGTTTCGACCGCTTCATGATCGACGAATTCCAGGACACCTCCGTGCGCGAGTGGGAAAACTTCCTGCCGCTGTTGCAGAACGCCATGGCCCAGACGGACGATACCTCCGTACTGCTCGTGGGTGACATCAAACAGTCGATCTACCGCTGGCGTGGCGGCGACTGGCGCATCCTCCACACACAGGCCCGAGAGGCCCTGGGCCCGGAGGGAACCGAGGTGGTGCAACTGCGCGACAACTACCGCAGTCTGCCCACCGTCGTGGAGTTCAACAACCGGATCATCGACGGCATCGTCGCTACGGACAACGCCCGGCTGAACGCCACATTGCAACAGGCTGCCGATGAGGGACGCCTGCCAACTGCCGAACAGGCCGCTTTGACCGACACGCTCAGCCATGCCTACTGCGATCAGGCCCAACGTGCCGCACGGCGGGGCAAGACATCGGGCTATGTGCGCATCGCTACCTTCGACGAAGAGCCTCCGGTCGTGGCGACCATCTGCGAAGCGCTGGATCGCGGATTCCGGCCAAAGGAGATTCTGATCCTCGTACGCTCGAACAGCGAGGGCACGAAAATCGCCGAAACACTGCTTGCCTTCAAACAACGGAACAGCGATCCTCGCTACCGCTTCGACGTCATGACGCAGGAGGCTCTGACCGTAGGCCGGGCACCGATCTGCACCTTCGTAGTAGCCGTGCTTCGTCTGGCCGTCAAACCCGCCGACCCCATGGCCCGGGCCCTTTACAACGACTATCTGGGACGTAATTACGACGCGCCCCTCTCGGACGACGAACTCTCCTTCGGCCGTGCCATTCGCCTGCTCTCACCCGAGGAGGCTTTCGAACGCATCGTCATGCGCCATGAGTTGCAGGAGCGGCGCGACGAGATCGCCTACCTCCAGGCGCTGCACGATGCCGTCATCCGCTTCTGCGCCCGCAAGACGGCCGACCTGCCGCTCTTCCTGCGCTGGTGGGACGAAACGGGATGCAATCAGTCATTGAGCGTCGACCAGAGCGAAACCACCGTCGGTATTATGACCATCCACAAGGCCAAGGGGCTGCAAAACAAGGTGGTGATTCTTCCCTACTGCTCCTGGCCGCTCGATCCCGACGCCTCGAAAAGCCCCATTGTCTGGAGCACCGCCCACACGGAGGCAACCGAATCACTCGGCGCCGTGCCGGTCCGCTACCGCAACGACATGGCTCAATCACACTTCTCGACAGATTACTACCGCGAGGTGGTCTACACTCACGTGGACAACATCAATCTGCTCTACGTGGCCTTGACGCGCGCCGAGGAGGCACTCTATGTCTACATTCCCAAAAAAGCGCGCACACGCGACCACGTGGGCAACCTGCTTCTCGGCTGCATCGCCTCAGACGGAGCCGTGTGCATGCTGGGCGATCTTCACGGTACCACCACCGAAACCGAAATAGGGATCGCCCACCTATTCGGCGAGGTCTCGGGACCAGAGCAACATGCGTCGGAACCGGAGGCAGCGCACCACCTCGTCCTGCAGCAATATACGACTTCACAGGCAGACCTGCGACTGCGGTTGCCGTCGCAACGCTACTTTGAAGAGGAAGAGCAGGCCGAACTTGCCCCCCGCAACATGGGTATCCTGCTGCACAAGGCCTTTGAACACGCAACGACGGCCGCAGAGATCGACACCGCCATCGTCGCGATGCAGGAAGACGGTGTGCTTTCGACCGCCGAAGGCGGACAACTGCGCCGGGCCGTGGCCCGGGTCCTCGAGGACGCACGCGTCCGAGAATGGTTCGAAGGCCCCTGGGATGCCGTGCGCAACGAAGAGGAGATCATCGTGCCACAGAGTGACCGACAGCGGCGCCCGGACCGCGTGATGCTCCGTGCGGGGCGAGCCGTGGTCGTCGACTACAAGTTCGGCGAACGCGACCCCGAAAGGTATCGACGCCAGCTACGCGACTATGCCTCGCTGCTGCACCGTATGGGCTATGCGCAGACGGAGGCCTATCTCTGGTATGTCAAACTGGGCACCATCGAACAAGTAGTCTAACCTCATACACCGGCCTGCCGCGCAATCATCGCATATGAAACACACCTCACTGCTCGATATCATTCCGCACCCGTTCCGCCACCGCAGCTACTGGGTCACCTGCACGATCTTCATGCGGGCACTGCTCAACTTCCTCGGCCTGGCACTGCTGCTGCCGGTCCTGGTGCTGATCCTCGACACGGAGAGCATCCACACCAACCGCTGGCTCGCCGCAGCATACGACTGGGGAGGCTTCACCGACGACCGCACCTTTGTCCTGGCCGTCTGCGGCACGGTAGTGGCCGTGATACTCGTCAAGTCGCTGCTGGCCCTCACCCTCTACCGCACGGAACGCAACTACATCTACGACCTCTACGCCTACCTCTCACACAGGCTCTACGTCGCATACCACAACCGCGGCCTCGCTTTCATCAAAAGTTCCAATTCGGCCGAACTCGCCCGCAACGTCAACGTCGTCTGCCTCACGTTCGTTACGGGCATTCTGCGCCCGCTCGCCTCCATCGCCAGCGAAGCAATGCTCTTCGTCCTGCTCTTCGTGGCGCTGGCCTGCTACAACCTCGCAGCAGCAGGACTGGTCCTGCTGATCTTCGTACCTGCCGCCTGGCTCTATTACGCCCTCGTACGCAACCGTCTCAACCGATACGGCGAAATCGAAAATCGTGCCCACAGAGAGAAGGCCCGGACCGTGATCGAAACGTTCCGCGGATATCCCGACATTGAGATCAACAACGCTTTTCGGCTTCAGCTCGACAGTTTCGACCGAGCTATGAACGACATCGTCCGGACACGCGCCCGCGAAGCCACGATCGGCATGCTGCCCCAAATATTTACCGAGGTCGGTCTCTGCGTGGGTATGGCCCTGCTTGTGGTCATCAGCCTCGGCTTCGACGGCAACGAACTGCGCCTGCTCTTCGGTATCTTCGCCGTGGCCGCCCTGCGGCTCATGCCCTCGGTGCGAAACGTAATGGCCGCCTGGTCATCGATCAAGTACAACCGCTACACGATCGGCATCCTGCGTGAAGCCGATCTGGAACATGCCGACACGTCGCTCGAAAACGACGCCCGACGACTCGCATTCACCCAACAGATCGCGGTAGAACATCTCTCGTTTCGTTTCGACGACGCCTCGCAAGACACACTTCACGATCTCTCGTTCACCATCCGCAAAGGGGAGCGGATCGGCATCCGCGGCGCCTCAGGCGCCGGCAAAACCACGCTATTCAACCTGCTGCTGGGCTTCTATACCCCCACGTCGGGCCGGATCGCCATCGACGGCACCCCGCTCTCACAGGCCAACCGACGCCAATGGCAAAATACGATCGGTTACGTCTCGCAGAGCGTCTTCATTGCCGACAGCACCTTCCTGGCCAACGTCGCGCTGGGCTATCCCACCGAACAGATCGACCGCAAACGGGCCCTTCAGGCGCTGGAAGCTGCCCACCTCATGGAGTTCATCGACACACTGCCGCAAGGCATCGACACCCCCATAGGCGAGTGCGGATGCCGCCTCTCGGGCGGACAACGCCAACGCATCGGTATCGCCCGTGCCCTTTACAAGCAGGCCGACATCCTCTTCTTCGACGAGGCGACCTCATCGCTCGACAGCCGCACAGAGGAGAGTGTCAACCGTTCGATTGCCGAACTCTCAAACCACAACAAAGAGTTAACCATCGTCGTTATCGCCCACAGGGACAGCTCTCTGGAATATTGCGACCGCATCATTACACTCGAAAAACAAGATTGAAACACCCAGAAACTCGCCACATATCATGGATTATCTCATCGCCAAACATCGAATCCGCCTCACGGGCGAAGGTACGGCAAACTCCTTTGCCCGTGCCCTGCAACCTTTTCGCATCACCTCAACCGAAACGGATAATGACCCCATACTCACACTCGAAACAGGACACCAACTCGATCTGAATCACTACGATTTCGAAGAGTTGGACTCCTTCCTGTTCGAGGATGCCGATGCCGACTGCCATTTCGGACGCCACGCTGCGGGTTACCTCTTCTACATGACACCGCACCGTGGCGGTGCTCCCACAATCTACGAACAACGCTATGACTCAACGGTCATACGCAGCAACGTAGGCCACGATGCCGCCATGTACCGCTTTGGACTCTGGATGATGTATGGTCTGGCCACCATCGCACAACATACCGTGGCTGTACACTCCTCCGTGATCCGATGGGGCAATGGAGCTGTGATGTTTCTCGGCGAATCGGGAACGGGCAAGAGTACCCACACCCGTCTGTGGCGCGAACACATTACCGGCGCCGAACTGCTCAACGACGACAGTCCCATCGTGCGGCTCGACAGCGGCATTCCCACGGTCTACGGCTCCCCCTGGAGCGGCAAGACCCCATGCTACCGCAACGAGCACTACCCCATCCGAGCCATCGTACGCCTGAGTCAGGCGCCACATAACCGCATCACCCGCCTGTCGACTCTCCAGGCTATTGGAGCCCTACTGCCGTCGTGCCCGCCGGCCTTCGCCTACGACGCCCGGCTGCAGGATCAGATCTGCACAACGCTCTCCGAAGTAATCGCCAGCGTGCCGGTCTACCACCTCGAATGCCTGCCCGATGCCGATGCCGCACGGCTTTCGTTCGAAACCATATTCGGCCCGAATAAGCCTGAACCAACCCACATGAATCTATGATCAAGCTCTCCAACCAACTCTTCTTCGCTCAGGTCGAGGAGATGCTCCGCGAAGGGCACGAGGTTCAACTCCGTGTGAAAGGGTACAGCATGCGTCCTCTGCTGCGCAACGAACGCGACATAGTGGTTCTGGCACCATACCACCCCGGTGAAGAGTTGCATTGCGGCGATATCGTTCTGTTCCGCTACCACGGACGACACGTGCTGCACCGAATCGTACATATTGATGCGACGCAACTCACATTGGCTGGTGACGGCAACTACCGCGTTTGGGAACATTGTCAGCCGAACGATGTCGCAGGCATTGTCCGCCGCGTTATCCGCCCCAACGGACGCGAAATCTCGTGTGAATCGTCCCAGTGGCTACGCATGTCGCGAGCATGGCTCAAGTGCCCGCCCATCATCCGACGTATTGTGCTGGCTATCCTTTTCCGGCTTGGATACCGCTGATCGGACAATACGAAATACGTGCAGCATCAGGATCAAAGAAGGCAAGTGACAAGGAAACGACGTCGCCAGACACTACCACACATAGACTAACCGCCAGTCCCGATAAAACAAAAGAGAGAGGCCTCCGCGCTGAATGCGCGGAGGCCTCTCTCTTATAAGACAACAGTCGCTGCCTCGGGTGAATTATTCACCCAGAGCAAAACGCTTGTAAGCCACAACCGTAGCCTCTTTATCGGCCTTATGGATATAATCGGCAATCGTCTCCTTCTCACCGACAACCATCTGATTCAGCAGCGTATTCTCCTCGAAGAACTTGCGCATCTTACCCTCGGCAATCTTCTCCAGAATAGCCTCCGGTTTGCCGGCATTCTTCGGATCCTGCTTCATGGCCTCGACAGCAATCTTACGCTCGTGCTCGATCACCTCGGCCGGGCAATCGGCCTCCGAAATCGAAACCGGAGCCATAGCCGTAGCCTGCATGGCTACCGTGTGAGCCACCTCTTCGGGAACGGGCTTGTTGAAACCGAGCACCGTACCAAGCTTCTTGTTAAAGTGAACATAAGCAGCGCAGTAGGGAGCCTCGATACGAGCATAGTATGCCAACTCGATCTTCTCGCCCGTCTGGCCCGACTTCTCGGTCACCATCTCCTCGACGGTGCGACCCTCGGCGTTCTTCGTAGCGAGGAGCGTATCACGATCGGCCGCATCGTTCTCGACAGCGATATCCAGCATAGCCTGAGCCGATGCCGTGTACTCTGCATTCTGAGCAACGAAGTCGGTCTCGCAAGCCAAGCAGAGCAGATAAGCCTTCTGGCCGACGATCTTCGATACAACGACACCCTCGGTAGCGGCACGATCCGCACGCTTTGCAACGACGAGCTTACCCTTCTCGCGAATGATATCCTGAGCACGCGCGAAATCACCTTCAGCCTCTATGAGGGCCTTTTTGCAGTCCATCATACCGGCACCGGTCATCTTACGGAGCTTCATTACATCAGCAGCTTTGATTTCCATAGTGTTTCCTTTCGTAAAAAATTGTATGTTTTGTTCTTTAAGCCCACATCCGCAACGAGTTTCTACCAATAACCGCGGATAGGGCAGCCGACGATTCGTTATACAACGAACTACTCGGCCTTCTCCTCAACTGCGGGAGCCTCCGTTGCAGCAACTACCTCAGCGAGCGTAGCCTCCTCAGCATCGACCGAAGCCTTTACGGCCTTTTTGATGCGGGGCTTACCCTCCTTCTTGGGAGCAGCGGCCTCGGCAGCCTCAGCCTCCTGAGCCTCCTTCTCCTTCTCGAGACGGCGCTCCTCGCTGCCCTCAGCGATTGCGGCACACATGGCATCCATTACCACGGCGATCGACTTCGTGGCATCGTCATTTGCAGGGATTACGTAATCAATGTCGGTTGGATCACAACAAGTATCTACCATTGCAAATACGGGGATGCTCAGACGCTTGGCCTCCTTCACGGCGTTGGCCTCCTTCTGTACGTCAACAACGAACAGAGCGGCCGGCAGACGCGTCAGGTCGGCAATCGAGCCCAGGTTCTTCTGCAGTTTTGCGCGCTGACGCTCAATCTGGAGCTTCTCGCGCTTGGAGAAATTATCGAACGTGCCGTCATTGGTCATCTTGTCGATGGTGGCCATTTTCTTGACGGCCTTACGTATGGTGGGGAAGTTGGTCAGCATACCGCCAGCCCAACGCTCCGTAACGTAGGGCATACCTACGGCAGCCACCTTTTCGGCAACAACCTCTTTAGCCTGTTTTTTCGTAGCCACGAACAGCACACGGCGACCGCTCTTGGCGATCTGCTTGAGGGCTGCAGCAGCCTCATCGATCTTGAGCACGGTTTTGTGCAGGTCGATGATGTGGATGCCGTTCTTCTCCATGAAGATGTAGGGAGCCATTTTGGGGTTCCACTTACGCTTCAGGTGTCCGAAGTGAGCTCCGGCCTCCAGTAATGTATTAAAATCAGTACGTGACATTTTGATTCGTTCTGTTAAATTTTAATTCTCTTTTCTTCAACTCGCCTGGTAACCTTTCCGGAGAAAGGGTCCGACGGGTTTTCCGCGGCCGAGCAATCGGAGAGTAATACAATATAATGAATATGCAGTCTTTCCGATTTGGGAACTCGGGCCGTGCTTGCCGAAAATCCGGTCGTACGACTATCGCTTGCTGAACTGGAACTTGCGACGTGCTCCGGGCTGACCGGGTTTCTTACGCTCCACCTCGCGGGGATCACGCGTCAGGAAGCCCTGCTTCTTCAGCACGGGGCGATACTCCGCGTCGATCTCGCACAATGCACGTGCGATACCCAGACGAGCGGCCTCGGCCTGTCCCTTGATACCACCGCCATCGAGGTTGATGGTGATATCGTAGTTCTCCAGCGTATTGGTGGCCAGCAGCGGCTGCTTCACCTGATACTGGAGAATTTCCAGCGGGAAATATACGGCGAGATCCTTGTGGTTGATTGTAATCTGCCCTTTGCCCGGCTTCACGAATACGCGAGCCACGGCGGCCTTGCGACGACCTACGGTGTTTACAACTTCCATAACTCTTACTTAATCTCGTTTAACTTAATAGTCTTGGGGTTCTGAGCAGCGTGCGGATGCTCTGCACCTGCATAAACCTTGAGGTTTTTGAAGATAGCCTCTCCCAGACGCGTCTTGGGGAGCATACCCTTCACGGCCTTCTCGATCACGAAGGTCGGTCGTTTTGCCAGATAATCCGCCGGCGTAGCGAAACGCTGGCCGCCCGGATGTCCGGTGTGGCGCGTGTAGACCTTACCGGTCATTTTGTTGCCCGTGAGCTTCACCTTCTCCGCGTTGATGACGATGACGTAGTCACCGCAATCGGCGTGGGGCGTGTAGCAGGGCTTGTTCTTGCCTCGGAGGATCTTTGCGATCTGCGATGCAAGACGTCCCAGGACCTCGTTCGTTGCGTCGATCACGAACCACTCTTTGTTCGTGGTCGCTGCATTCGCGGAGATCGTCTTGTAGCTTAATGAATCCACTGTGTTTACGTTTAAATTAACTTGTTTGTAATCCAATTCCCGCATTCTACGGGTGCGCAAAGGTACGAATTATTTTCGTTATACAAAAACAATCCATTAAAAATAAAGATTTTTCATTTTTGTTTTCCGCTTCTCGCAGCAATCGAGCCCCAAATCGCGTAAGATATAATAATATAAGTAACAGATCGAGGGCGAAGCACCCCTTTGGGGATGCCTCGCCCTCGATTTGAATTTTGTGCTTAAGCTATCCGAGGAACGAAAGCAGGATACCGGCAGCAACGGCCGAACCCACGACGCCGGCCACATTGGGACCCATGGCGTGCATGAGCAGGAAGTTGCTCGGATTCTCCTTCTGACCCTCAATCTGCGATACACGGGCAGCCATCGGCACGGCCGACACACCAGCCGAGCCGATCAGCGGGTTGATCTTGTTGCCCTCCTTCACAAAGAGGTTCATAAACTTGGCGAGCAACACACCGCCAGCCGTACCCAGTCCGAAAGCGATCACGCCCAGTACGAGGATACCCAGCGTACGGAAATTGAGGAACGCCTCGGCCGTAGCCGTAGCACCGACAGTCAGACCCAGGAAGATCACCACGATATTCATCAACTCGTTCTGTACCGTCTTGCTCAGACGATCCACCACACCGCACTCCTTCATCAGGTTACCCAGCATAAGGCAGCCAACGAGCGGCGTTGCGCTCGGAAGCAACAGGGCGATGATCACGGCAATGGCAATCGGGAAGATGATGCGCTCAAGCTTCGATACCGGACGCAGCGTCTGCATCTTGATTGCACGCTCCTTCTTCGTTGTCAGGGCACGCATGATAGGCGGCTGAATCACCGGCACAAGGGCCATGTACGAATAGGCAGCAACGGCAATCGGGCCCAGCAGTTCAGGCGACAGCATCGAGGTCAGGTAGATGGCCGTCGGGCCGTCTGCACCACCGATAATACCGATCGAACCGGCCTGATCGGGCGTAAAGCCCAATGCGAAGGCGCCCAGGAACGTTACAAAGATACCGATCTGAGCCGCAGCACCCAGCAGGAAACTCTTGGGATTGGCAATCAGCGGACCGAAATCGGTCATGGCGCCCACACCCACAAAGATCAAGCAGGGGTAGATACCGAGTTTAACACCCAGATAGAGGTAGTCGAGCAGTCCGGCATTGGCCACAAAGATGTCCCAGTGCACGTGTCCGCCCTCAAAGAGTTCGGTGTGATAGAGGTTGGCGTCGGGCAGGTTCGTCAGCAGCATACCGAATGCAATAGTCAGCAGCAGCAGCGGCTCGAACTTGTGCTTGATCGCCAGGTAGAGCAGCAGAAAAGCCACACAGATCATGGCCACATTGCCCCAACCCATCGAGGCAAAGAGGCCGGCGATACCCGTCGATCCGGCAAAATCTCGCAGGCTATCCCAGACGAAGCTGGAGCCCGTATTCAGAAAACTCCACATACGCCTATTCGATAACGATTAAGTCGTCGCCCTCCATGACCGTAGCACCCTGCTGTACGAGGATCGACTTTACAACGCCGGCGCGATCGGCATCGATGTTGTTCTCCATCTTCATGGCCTCGAGCACGAGCAGCGTCTGACCGGCCGTTACCTTGTCGCCGACGTTGACCTTCAGCGCGAGGATAGTACCCGGCAGCGGGCATTTCACCGTCAGACCCGAGGTGGGAGCAGCTGCCGCAATGCGCGGCGACGGAGCTGCCGTAGCCGGCGTAATCATCGCGCTGTTGGCACCCTTGGGTGCGGGTGCAACCTGAGGACGCGATGCTGCGGTCTTGGCACCGGCGATCTCTACTTCATAGGACGTGCCGTTGACGATCACGCGAGCCAGAGCCGAATTCTCGTTCACGTCGTCGATCTGCACGTCGTAATTATGTCCGTTGATTTTCAGTGAATAATCTTTCATTGTTTTTTAATCTATTTTCTGTCAGGCATCTGGGTTAAACCATGGATCTTGGAGTTCCACGGCGAGTACGAGCGCTTGATGCTCATGATGGTGAGCACCTCCGACTCACGGTCATGCAGTTCGCTGCGGAACATTTTGAGTGCCGTTGCGATAGCGGCAATCTCCTCTTCATGCAGCAGAGGCTGCTTCTCCGTAACAGGAGTCTTCGAAGGACGGTGGCTGAACACCACGCCAAAGCCCTGCATGATCAGCACCAACAGCACCAGCACGATAAATACCAGGCAGATACTGATCAGTGCGGTCCACAGCATTTCAGACCAGCCCCAATCCGTTATTGCAGATAACATTGTCATAGTCTCGATTTATTACAGCGGAATATTCGAATGTTTCTTGGGCGGATTCTGCAGACGTTTGGTTGCCAACGACTGCAGGGCGCGAATGATGCGGAAGCGCGTATTACGCGGCTCGATCACATCGTCGATGTAGCCATAGCGGGCTGCGTTGTACGGATTGGAGAACTTGTCGTTGTACTCCTGCTCCTTTTCGGCCACGAACTTGGCCTTCTCCTCCGCGTTTTCGAATGCAGCAAGCTCCTTGGCGTGCAGCACCTCGACGGCGCCGCTGGCACCCATCACGGCGATCTCGGCCGTAGGCCATGCATAGTTGATATCGCCACGGATGTGCTTCGACGACATCACGATGTAAGCGCCACCATATGCCTTGCGCAACGTAACAGTCACCTTCGGCACCGTAGCCTCGCAGTACGCGAAGAGCAACTTGGCACCGTGCGTGATGACACCACCATACTCCTGGGTTGTACCCGGCAGGAAGCCCGGCACGTCGACGAGCGTTACAAGCGGAATGTTGAACGCATCGCAGAAGCGCACGAAACGGGCGGCCTTACGGCTGGCGTTGATATCGAGCACACCGGCCATGAACTTCGGCTGGTTGGCGATGATGCCGACCGACTGGCCGTTGAAGCGGGCGAAGCAGGTAATGATGTTCTTGGCATAACCTGCAGCCGACTCCAGGTACTCGCCGTTGTCGACGATGGCCTTGATCACCTCGGCCATATCGTACGGTTTGTTGGCGTTGTCGGGGATGATGTCGTTGAGCGAGTCCTCCAGACGCGTGATCGAGTCGGTGCAGACTGCCAGCGGAGCATCCTCCATGTTGTTCTGAGGCATGTAGGAGAGCAACTTGCGAATCAGTTCAATACCCTCGTCCTCGGTATCTACGGCAAACTGAGCCACACCCGACTTGGTGGTGTGCATCATGGCGCCGCCGAGCTGCTCCTGGGTTACATTCTCACCCGTCACGGTCTTCACGACCTTCGGGCCCGTGAGGAACATGTTCGAGGTCTCCTTCTTCATGATGATGAAGTCCGTCAGCGCAGGCGAGTAAACGGCACCGCCGGCGCAGGGGCCGAAGATAGCCGAGATCTGCGGGATAACACCCGAAGCCATTACATTACGCTGGAAGATATTGGCATAGCCGGCCAGGGCGTTCACACCCTCCTGGATACGGGCACCACCCGAGTCGTTGATGCCGATGCAGGGGGCGCCGTTGCGCATGGCCATATCCATCACCTTGCAGATCTTGTCCGACATCGAGAGCGACAGCGAGCCGGCCGTCACCGTGAAGTCCTGTGCGAAGACATAAACCAGACGACCCTCGATCGTACCGTAACCCGTCACAACACCATCACCGAAGGTGTGCTTCTTCTCCATACCGAAGTCGTAGCAACGGTGCGTAACGAACATGTCAAACTCCTCGAAACTGCCCTCATCGAGCAACATCTGGATACGTTCGCGGGCGGTGTACTTACCCTTTTCGTGCTGCTTGTCGATCGCCTTCTGGCCGCCGCCCATGCGTGCGGTCTCACGGTTCTCGATCAACTTGCTGATCTTGTTCTGAATCTCACTATTATTTGTTCTTGTTCTCGCACAGCTCGGTGAGAATACCCTGCGTTGATTTCGGGTGCAGGAAGGCGATCGTCATCTTCTCGGCGCCCTTGCGCGGCGTCTTGTCGATCAGGCGGATGCCATGAGCCTCGGCGTCAGCCAGCTGCTCCTCGATGTTCTCGCAGGCGAGGGCCATGTGGTGGATACCGATGCCGCGGTTCTCGATAAACTTGGCGATCGTCGACTCTTCCGACGTCGGCTCGAGGAGCTCGATCTTCGTCTGACCCAGCATGAAGAAGGCCGTACGCACCTTCTGATCGGGTACTTCCTCGATTGCATAACACTTCAGACCGATTACATTCTCCCAATAGGGAATTGCCTCATCCAGGCTCTTCACTGCGATGCCAAGATGCTCGATGTGAGATACTTTCATGATTGAAAATTTATTAAGTGGTTTGATTTCCGAATAAAATCGATTCACTATATTTTATTTGCGCACACAAAGATAGAAATCTATTTCGGAAATAAAAACAGATTTTTGTTATTTTTTCAACCATGCACACGCCCTTTTCGACGCCTCGAAACGGGCGGCAACGAGGCATAAATTTCGAGCATACGCTGCGCGACAGCCTCCGGCGAAAAGTGCGCCGCACGCAGCCTTCCCCGATCGATACACCCTTGACGTACAGGATCGTCCTGCCGCAGCAGATGCTTGAATGCCGTCGCCAACTGTTTCTCTGCTCCGATCGGGACGTAGAGAGCCGCATCGGCCGCCGCCTCCCGATGACAGGAGGTATCGCTCAGCACAAGCGGCACTCCGGACCGGAACGCCTCGACCAAAGGATGCAAGGTTCCCTCCGCTCCGCTCTCGGCCATTGACACACAAGCACACGCCCCACGCAACAACAACGGCAGCTCCTCGACTCCAGGTTCATAAATAAATTCCAATCTGCGCGCGCCACCCGTACCGCGCGCATAGCGCAATAAAAAATCCGAATACGCACTGTGCCTTCCACAGACGAGCAGCGTACATTCCGGATCAGCCGCTCGTAGCGCATCGAAAATTTCGAACAGCTCCTGACGAGGTTCCGGAACACAAAATACAATTACATATCGCTCTGGAAGAGCATATTTACCCCTCACAGTCTCCAGTAACGCTTCATCTTTATACTCAATGGGGGGATGTACCCCCAGTGCCATCACCACCTCGATGTGTTGCGGATCTATTCCGAGTCGATCGGACAACTCCTCCCCCGCTTCCCGATTCATGACCACCAGACACGAGGCCGCTCGATAAAAATGTCGATACACACGGAAGTGGATCAGTCGATCAAGCAACGAATACATCTTCGGATAAATCAAGAATCTAAGATCTGTTACAGTAACTACTACTTGAGCATGACAACACCTCCGGTCACTTCGTCTCGGCAAACCGAAGCAATGATATATGTCCGGCACTGCTTCCGACTCTTCATCAACAGCATAACAATGGTGCTCGGGCGCCGTTTCGGCGAGAATTTTGCACAAGTGATGGCTGTAGGTTCCCACTGAACCCACAACCGGATGCGGTAATGCGCTGAAGCCGATTTTCATCACAAAAAACTGGAGTTATTCGTCAATTATGGCAAAAATTACTATCTTCGCTGAAAATAGATGTATCCTATGAAAGGCCTGTTGCTTCTCACCCTGCTGCTGTTCACCGGGCTCGGCAACTCCCGTGCCCAGAACATCGCCCTCGGCGAACGAGTGCCCGATCTCAAGGTCGAAAAGTGGCTCGACAACCGTCGTCCGGCAGCCACGCCATTGACCTACATCGAGTTCTACCATTCGTCCAATCGAGCCGGGAGCGCCTCGCTCGACCAACTGCAAGCCACAGCCCGCCAGATGAAGGGCCGACTGCACATCGTCGTAGTAACCCGCGAACGGGAAGAGAAGGTCGCTCACCTGCTGCGCCCCTACTTGTCGGAACACCTCTACGTCGGTTTCGACCCATCGGGACACAGCTTCGATAACTTCGGCGTAAGCTACCTGCCTTTCGGTGTGCTGGTAGATGCCAAAAATCGTGCCTTATGGATGGGAAATTCCCTTCAAATAACCGTTGCAAACATTGAAAAAATCACGCAATAGCCATGTCATTCACCAAAATTGACCACTACGAAAAAGAGTATATCGATGCACACCACGACAGTGCACTCAATGTCACGGCCGGCGTAGCCGATCAGCCAATCATCAACCCGCATTTCCGCAAATCCAAAAAGCGCAAATTAACAACCGACGAATACGTCGACGGCATCCTGCGGGGCGATATCACGATTCTTTCCCAGGCCATCACCCTTGTCGAAAGCAGCAATCCGGACCACTATGCCCAGGCCCAGGAGATCATCGAACGCTGTCTGCCCCATGCCGGCCACTCCGTACGCATCGGCATCACGGGTGTACCGGGTGCCGGCAAATCGACCTTCATCGAAGCCATCGGCAACATGGTCACCTCGCTGCGCCACAAGCTCGCCGTATTGGCCATCGACCCTTCGTCGGAACGCAGCGGCGGATCGATCCTCGGCGACAAAACCCGCATGGAGAGCATTTCGTCAAATCCCAACGTCTTCATCCGCCCCTCTCCGTCGGCCGGTTCATTGGGCGGTGTAGCACGGAAGACGCGTGAAACGATTGTCTTATGCGAAGCCGCCGGATTCGATGTGATCTTCATCGAAACGGTCGGCGTCGGACAATCCGAAACAGCCGTACACTCGATGGTTGACATGTTCATGCTGCTACAAATCTCGGGCGCCGGCGACGAACTGCAGGGGATCAAGCGCGGCATCATGGAGATGGCCGACATGATGGTCATTACGAAGGCCGACGGAGAAAACGTACACAAGGCCGAATTGGCCAAAACACAGTTCCAGGGCGCCCTGCGTCTCTTCCCGATGGCCGAATCGGAATGGCGTCCCAAGGTCTACACGTGTTCGTCCGTAGCACAGACCGGCCTGGAAGAGGTATGGAAAGGGGTTGAAGAGTTTCTCGACCACACCGAACGCAACGGATACTTCCAGCACAACCGGAACCGCCAGAACAAATATTGGATGTATGAGAGCATCAATGAAGCGCTGCGCAACAGCTTCTATCAGGATCCCGAAATTGAGAAGCGCATTGCGGACTACGAGAAACGCGTATTGGATGCGCGTCTCAGCTCGTTTGTCGCCGCCAAGGAGCTGCTCGACATATACTTCAAGGACAAGAGTTCAAATTGTTAAAAATCAAACAATTCATGCACACACTCCGAACCATCGGATGGAGCGGTATCTTATGCGGAATAGCCCTGCTGACCGCATGCTCGGACGACGAAAGTACGATCCGCCAACCCGAGACGCAAAACAGCAATACGATCTGTCAGATCCGCATCGAACACAACGATGGAATCCGCCTGCTTGACTTCACCTACGACGAATGGCAGCGAGTCAGCCAGCAGATCGAAACCCGGGCCGAAGGCAGCGATCTGGCGACGGCCATCTATCGCTATACCTACCCATCGGGACGAATCGAGATTGAACAAAGCAACGGCAAGCGTTTGGGCCTGGCCCTCAATGGCGAAGGCTATGTAGCTCAGGTCGAATCATCGGACGGGACCTTGACCGCCTACACCTACAACTCCAACGGATTCTACTACGAAAAGCCGTCGGACGCGGCTTGGGACAATTACGAGTACCTGCTTTCGGGCTCACGCTGCAATCTGGCCCGCATCACCCGCTACGGAGCCAAAAACGCGATTGGAACTGCAGCCGAATTGGCCGAGGTGCGCTTCACACCCGGGGAACTGTCCAATGATGCCAACCTCAATCTCGCCTATCTGATTACGCGCGACGTGCAAAGCGAACGACTGCGTGAATCGGATGCAATGCTTTTCGGATGGGCCGGGCGTTGTGAAAGCAACCTGCCCACGGAGTACCGTTACGAAGAGATGCAAACCGGTGCAGTCGTCACCTGCACTTTCACCTATACGATGGACACTACGGGACGTATCGCTCAGATCGATGCACGACAGGCCGACAGTAATGAGGTAACCAGCTACAAAATCAGCTATTATAAATAAAAAACAGGTTCAGCAGCTGGCACCGCCGTCTGCCCCACCCGGGACCACAAAGAGAAAGGCTCGCATCGAGAATATATTCGATGCGAGCCTTTCTTCGAGAGAGTCACATGCAGTACACACCACCTTTCTCACGAACGGTCGGCAATCAATCGGGCAGCCAATTGCGGCATCCCGATGGCAGCACGTTCTCGTATGTGTGTCAATGGATTACGAATCATAGCCGTATCGGGCATTCCGGGATCAACCAGATAGATAGGCACCTCGGGCCGCACGTATCGGACCAGAGCTGCGGCGGGATAAACCGCCAGTGACGTGCCGACAACAATCATCAAATCAGCCGTGGCTGCAATCTGCGTCGCGCGGTCGAACATCGGCACCGACTCACCGAAAAAGACAATATACGGCCGCAACAACGATCCATCGGGAGCTGTGGCATCGAGCCGCTGTTCCCACCCTTCGATCGGCACGACCAGTTCCGGATTCCGCGACGACCGCAGCTTAGTCAGCTCCCCGTGCAGGTGAGTCACATGAGTCGATCCGGCCCGCTCGTGGAGGTTGTCAACGTTCTGCGTCACCACCTCCACATCGAACCAACGCTCCAATTCGGCAATGGCCCGATGGCCGGCATTGGGCTCCTTTTCGAGCATCTCACGCCGGCGCATGTTGTAGAATTCGATCACCTTGGCCCGATCATGCGCCAATGCCTCAGGTGTGCAGACCTCTTCGATCCGGTAATTGGCCCACAAACCGTCCGAATCACGGAAGGTAGCCAGTCCGCTGTCGGCACTCATGCCGGCACCGGTAAAAACAACGATTTTTTTCATTATGCTACAACTATTTATCACGCCAACAACTCCATACAATCGGGACAGCATAAGCCCCCAGGAACATCAGCCGCATCACGGGCCCCGTCACAGCCTGTTCGAAACTACCCGTTCCCCACCAATAGGAGACCGTCGGTCGGAAAAGCCACCCGAGAAACATCAAGACCACCATCGCCAGCACCAGCCAATCCAGCCACGAGAGCGACTTCTGCCTCTCCCTCTCGTCGAGTTGTTCCGCTTCGGGCCCGATCTCTATTCCCAGACGACGAACCGTCGCAAATCCCATCCCGACAGCATAACAGCCGACAGCACCCAGAACCGCCACGCCGGAGCGGGAAAGCGCATAGTCCATCGGACTCTCTGCCACGCCAACCAGCAGGAGCAAACTCGTCACAAAGACAACCGCCGCAACCGGCACGACACCAAGCCACAGTGACGAAAAAATCCATTCGCGCAAAAAACTACCGGATAATACCATACGCCATGTTATCTTAGGTTTCACTTCGTATTCATCCGGCCGTTTTCCCGACAAGATACAGCCACTTTCCGACGTGGATTGCCTATTCGTCGATTGCGGCTGAAGGCTCCTGTTGTTTCGCGTTCTCATCATGCTGTCGTTTCTGATTCTTTTTTTCTCTTCGCAGACGTCCGCTGCGACGTAATGCCTCGGCAATGATCCACTGCAACTGCCCGTTGACGCTGCGAAATTCGTCGGCAGCCCACATCTCGAGCGCCTCCATCGTCGCCGCATCCACACGCAGCACAAAACTCTTTACCGCATCCTTTTTGACCATGTTGCAATCAATGATGCAGGGTTCCGGCATTCACCACGGGCTGTGCCGATTCGTCGGCACACAGCACCACCAACAGATTGCTCACCATCGCCGCTTTACGTTCCTCATCCAATTCAACCACAGATTCGTCTGCCAATCGGTCGAGAGCCATCTTAACCATCGTCACCGCCCCTTCGACGATCTTCTCGCGGGCCGAAATGATCGCATCGGCCTGCTGCCGGCGCAGCATCACGGCCGCAATCTCCGGTGCGTAGGCCAGGTAGTTGATGCGCGCCTCGATCACCTCGATGCCGGCCATTGCCAACCGCTCGTTGAGCGTCTGCTCAAGTTGCTCGTTGATCTCCGTACTGTTGGATCGGAGCGTGAGCTCATCATCCGCAATACCATTATTGTCATAGGCATAGCATCCGGCTACCTGACGCAGTGCAGCATCACTTTGGACACTGACGAAGTTCTCCAACACATTCATTCGCGCACTGGCCGAAACGGCCACCTGTCCGGCACCGGTCGGGGTGTCGATCTCAAAAACAGCCTTGTAGATGTCGTCGCGCTTGATGCGCCACACCAGCACCAAACCGATCAAGATGGGATTACCCGTCTTGTCATTCACCTTGATCGGCTCGACATTGAGGTTGCGCGCACGGATCGAGATGTTCTTGGCCGACATCAACGGATTGACCCACCAGAATCCCGTATCATAGAATGTTCCCCGATAGTTGCCAAAAAAAAGCATGACACGCGCCTCATTCGGCTCCAAAAGCATAAATCCCTTGAAACAGATCACCATACACACAAGCCATACCACAGCAGCCAAAACCACAACCACGCCCAACGGAGCGTCGGCTCCGGTGCCCCATACCACGGCGGCGACTCCCGCCACGACGCCCAGCAGAATCAAGATCAAAGCGGTAAAGCCCCCTGTTTTCCAACCTTTGTAGACAAAGTTACGCTGTTCCATACCCATACAGTTTGATATTATTATGATATCACAAATATATATACTTTTTTTCTTCTTCGGCAATCTTTTCCACCCTTTTTTAGCCGATAGCGCGCGAGACGCCTGGCACAATTTATGGATTTATCGCAGATGTATCAACCACACAAAAATATCTTTTGCCTATGGATCTGAAAATCGAAAGCCGTGACAACATCACCACGGCCGTCTATGGTTCGCGCGAAATGCGCGCATCGGCTCCTACGGAGTGCATCCCGCAGCACAAGACTGCCCCCGAAATTGCCTATCAGATGGTCAAGGACGAGACCTATGCACAAACGCAACCGCGACTGAATCTGGCCACGTTCGTCACCACCTATATGGACGAGTATGCCACCCGATTGATGAACGAAGCGATCAATGTCAACTACATCGACGAAACGGAGTACCCGCGCATTGCCGTCATGAGCGGACGTTGCATCAACATTCTGGCCAATCTCTGGCACTCGCCCGAAAAAGCGGACTGGAAGGCCGGAGCCCTCGGCATCGGTTCGTCCGAAGCCTGCATGCTCGGCGGCGTTGCCGCATGGCTCCGCTGGCGCCATCGCCGCAAGGCAGCCGGCAAGCCGTTCGACAAACCCAACCTGGTGATGAGTTCGGCCTACCAGGTCGTATGGGAGAAGTTCTGCCAACTGTGGCAAATCGAACTGCGCACCGTACCCCTCTCACTCGACCATCCGACGCTTGACCCCAAACAGGCACTGGCCATGTGCGACGAAAACACCATCTGTATCGTCCCGATTGCGGGGGTCACCTGGACCGGCCTCAATGACGACGTCGAAGCTCTTGACCACGAACTCGATGCCTTCAATGCCAAGACCGGATACGATATTCCCATTCACGTCGATGCAGCCTCGGGCGGCTTCATTCTCCCCTTCCTCAATCCGGATGTAAAGTGGGATTTCCGACTCAAATGGGTCTATTCGATCTCGACTTCGGGCCACAAATA
Source organism: uncultured Alistipes sp. (assembly GCA_944320665.1). Taxonomy (GTDB): domain Bacteria; phylum Bacteroidota; class Bacteroidia; order Bacteroidales; family Rikenellaceae; genus Alistipes. Next base: position 24,835 of record CALUII010000026.1, read on the forward strand.
CGGCCTGGTCTATCCGGGTCTGGGATGGGTCGTATGGAAGGACAAGAAATACCTGCCCGAAGAGATGGCCTTCAGCGTCAACTACCTCGGCGCCAACATCACGCAGGTCGGACTCAACTTCTCGCGCCCGGCAGCTCAGGTACTCGGGCAGTACTACAACTTCATCCGCCTCGGATTCGAGGGATACAAGGAGATTCAGCAGAATTCGATGGACATCGCACAATACTGCCACGACCAGATCGACCACATGCCGTGTTTCCAGAATTATGCCCGCAAGTTGGCCAACCCGCTCTTCATCTGGTACATGAAACCCGATTACAACAAGACGGCACGCTGGACTCTCTACGACCTGCAGGCCCGGCTGCAACAGAGCGGATGGATGGTACCGGCCTATACGCTGCCCAAATCGATGGATGACATCATCGTGATGCGCATCGTGATCCGTCAGGGCATGTCGCGCGACATGGCCGACATGCTGATCGGCGACATCCGCAATGCCGTGGCCGAGTTCGAAAAGCTGCAATACCCCACGCCGTCGCGCATCGCCTACGAGAAACAGGAGAAACAACTGGGCCGCGTCTTTACACACTGACGCCCTTCTCTTCTCCCGTTACATAACGAACCGTCAAGGGCAAGGATACTTACACGAGTTCCTTGCCCTTGCTTTTATTATTTGGTGTACCTGCAAGTTTCCACGCTTCAACACTTCTCTGCCGATCTCCCACCCATCCACAAATACACAATCAGCGCGATATTCGATGGAAGAGATCGTGCTTTTTCCGCATATTGGTCGTATCTTTGGCGGATAAATATTCATTCCGAACATGAAAACCAATCGAGAAGAGATTTTGCAACATGCCCTGCAACTCTTCATGTCGATGAACTACGAGAGCGTCAGCCTGCAGCTGATCGCCCGCAGCGTCGGGCTGACCAAAACCGGGATCTTCAACTATTACCCCACGAAACTCGCCCTCTTCATCGCCGTGGCCGACCGCTACCTCTTCCACGTCCAGGATCCGGAAAACAAATTTGCACCTTCAGACGGGTCGCTGCGCGACTTCATCGACAAATACGTCGAGGGCGTCGAG
>CALUII010000027.1 GCA_944320665.1 uncultured Alistipes sp.
GCGGGATAGCTCAGCTGGTTAGAGCGCATGATTCATAATCATGAGGTCGAGAGTTCAAGTCTCTCTCCCGCTACGAAAGAGAGTTGGTGAAACAAATTCATCAACTCTCTTTTTTTGTATCTATCCCATCTTGTTGTGTCGTTTGATAAGGCATCAATTCAATGCGGTCTGTTGTGAGTATGGGCGCTTTTGTCTTGAAAAGGGAAAATCTTAGGTGTAATCTTTCGGCTCTCTTTTTTTTAATTACTGCCTGTTGCGATTATTCCATTCGTGTGTTCAATATTGGAATATAATTGATTTATTTGTTAAATGTGTAAAGTTTATGTGAAAAAAATAAATCTTTTTAGCGTATTGGAATGAGGAAAATCTCATTATCTTTGTAGTATATATAATCATTCGACACGCTGTTATGTATAACATGGGGTACATCACAAAGAACCATGCAGGGAGAAATATTTCTGCCGCAAGTGGTCTCCTTGTTTCCGCAAAGCGGGGAGAAGGGTGTATTCTCGTGTTTGACAAACCTGTAAAAAAGTGTGCTAATTGTTTGGTAATGTGCGATAAATTAATAAACACACACACACACACACACACACACACACACACACAGTCACGCGCGTATTTTACGGAATTTTATCCGAATAATCAAGTATTTACATTTTTATCTGGCCCCACGGCCCGTTCCTCCGGTTGTGAGGCGATGGAAGGCCGTGTATGGCCCTTCGTGTCTCTTGTCGAAAGCAAAGAGGTGTAATTTTTGCGGGTGTCGTCTGTCTGGGGTAATACGATCCCTGCATGCAGTTGGCTCATTTGCCATATCATATGCTAATTGAAAATGAGTATGATATATCGTCGTACCTTGATTCTGATCCTGTTGCAAATCGTCGGATGGTGTGCCGCAGTCCGCGCCCAATCCGATGAAGAGGCAACATGTGTCTATTTTCGTCGGGGGTATTCGTCGTTGGAACTGGCTTATAGAGATAATCGCCAGAAAATGGATTCATTTGTCGAATTGCTGCAGGAGGTGCAGGGCGATTCGTCGCGTCGCTATTATGTGTTGCTGTCGGTGGCAGGGCATGCTTCGCCCGATGGCTCGCAAAGTGCAAATGAACGGTTGAGTGGCAAACGTGTGGACAACGTTTTGGCTTACATCCGGCAATTTGTCGTACTGCCCGACTCACTGATCCGCATCGAGGCCGAAGGGGTGGATTGGACGGGATTGACCGAGTTGGTGTCTCGCGATGCCGATGTGCCGGGTCGGGAGCGTGTGCTCGATATCCTGCATCACACGCCGATCTGGATTTTCGATGAACGGGGCCGTATCGTGGACGGTCGGAAGAAACAGTTGATGGATCTGATGGGCGGGGCATCGTATCGCTATTTGCTGGCGCACCATTTCCCCGAGTTGCGCAATACGACGTTGCAGTTGTGCTATGACGAAGAGTCGGGGGCGCAGCCGGTCATGCAGTCTGGCGTGGAACCGCAGCGGAGTGTGGTCGCATCGCTTCGATTTGCGGAGCCTCTCCCCGAGCGCGACGACGCGTCGTTGCGGGAGTGGAGCCGGACGAATGCCTCGCTTCTTCGTGCGGCTCGGACCGGAGTTGCGGACGAAGAACCGTTGCACCGTTTGGCCATTAAGACCAATCTGCTCTACGATGCGGTGCTTATGCCTTCGCTCGAGGTCGAATACCGGATTGACGATCGGTGGTCGGTGGCCGTCGAGGGCGATGTGGCGTGGTGGAAACGCGACAGCAAGCATAAGTACTACCAGATTGCAACGATTCTGCCCGAGGGCCGTTACTGGTTCTGTACGAAGAAACCCTGGCATGGACACTATGTCGGACTCTTCGGCGGAGGCAGCTGGTATGATCTCGAGAACGGCGGCCGCGGGTACAAGGGCGAATTCTGGACGGCGGGAATCAGTTATGGTTACATGTTCCCGATCAGTCGTTCGTTCTCGTTCGAGGCCGGGATCGGCATCGGATTCCTGCGCACGTGGTACGAGGAGTATCTTCCGATCGATGGACACTACGTCTACCAACAAAGCAGTCGCACGAACTGGTTCGGGCCGGTGAAGGTGAAGTTCGCACTCGTGTATCGACTTTGGGACAGCCGCAAGAAAGGAGGTTTGCAATGAAAATGTCGGAAATGAAAGGCGCCCTCCTTCTGGTGTGTGGCGGGGTGTTGCTGCTGGGCGGATGCCGCAAGGAGCTGTGTTATGACCACAACCTGCATGGACTCGATGTGCGGGTCGAGGTGGTGCCCTCGTGGGAGTGCGAGTGGGAATACGACCACGGCATGTCGTGGGAGGAGAATTGGGACGACAACTTTGGACACGAGTACGAGGAGTTTACGCCCGATCCGGCTGCGGGTATTGCGGCGTTTGTCTACAATGCAGACAGCACCCGTTCCGAACGCCACCTGCCGGCCGAGGGAGGCCTGCTGCCGATGTCGGAGGGACGCAAATCGTTGCTCTTCTACAATAACGATACGCGTTATATCGTCTTCGACAACCTCGATTCGCTGGGCTATGCTACGGTTACGACCCGTGCACGCTCGCGGGCCACATACTCCGAACTGCATGGCGACGAGCGTACGGTCAATGCCCCCGACGTGCTCTATTGGTGCCGCGTCGAGACGTTCGATGCCACACGGACCGAGGAGCCGGTGCTCCTGCCCGTACAGATGCAGCCGTTGGTCTACACGTATCTGGTCCGTTACGAATTCGATGAGGGAATCGAGCACGTGGCCCAGGCTCGAGGGGCAATGGCCGGTATGGCCGGCACGGTCTATCTGGCCGACGGACACACGGACGAAGAGCCGACGACGGTACTCTATGACTGCGAAGTGAAGGATTATGGGGTAGAGGCGGTGGTCACGTCGTTCGGAGTGCCGGGATATGTGCCCGGATCACGGGCTACGCGGGCGGATAACGTCCACGGCTTGAATCTGGAGGTGATGCTGAATAACGGTACGCTCAAAAATTTTGAGTTTGACATCACGGATCAGATGGCACAGCAGCCTCGTGGCGGAGTGATTACCGTGTCGGGACTCTCGGTGTCGCGCGAAGAGGCCGAAATTGAGTCGGGATTCGATGTGGAGGTGAATGGATGGGGTGAGTATGAGGATATCGAGTTGCCGTTGAATTGAGGAAAAACAAAGAACCATAAATTTATTACACAACTAACTCACAAAACAACCAAGCCATGAAAAAAATGACTTTCTTGCTGCTCGGAGCCGCAGCGGCTCTGACAGCCTGCAGTACGACGGAGACGGTGAATGCTCCGGCGGCAGACGTGATCGGTTTCGCAGGGGCACACATCGGTTATCCGACTGAATCGCGTGCTGTGAGCGAAATTACTGACGTAACGCTCTCTTCGTTCCAGGTTTTCGGTCAATACACGTCGGGAGGCGGCGCGGCCGTACAGGTGTTCAATAACGTTGAGGTGGCCGAGAGTGGCAGCAGTTGGACCTATACGGGCGGTTTGCGTCCGTGGGTTGCCGGTGCCAGCTATGTATTTGCGGCCTATGCTCCGGCCGATGCCATTGCAGCTCCTGCCGTGAACGCAGCCGGTTACCTGACTTTGACGGACTATACCGTCTACAACAACCAGAAGGACCTGATCTATGCGGCCGCAACGGCTACCGGTCTGGAAAGTGGGAATAATCCGGTAGGGTTTACCTTCAACCACCTGCTGTCGATCGTCGGGCTGACGTTCCAAAGTGGCTTCGATGTGGATACTCAGTTGACCTTTACTGATGTTACGATCAATGGTGTCCCCTCGACGGCTACCTTTACGGCCAATGGCACGACTGGCGCAAGTCAGTTGGGCGGTTCGTGGGGCGCAGCATCGAGTGAGCAGAATTACAATCTGACGATTGCTCAGATCACGGCAGCCGAGGGAACTTCGAGTGACAACATTGTCGTGATTCCGCAGTCGGTGCCCGGTAATATTCAGGTCTCCTTCAAGGTTACGGCAACCACGGCAGCTGGTGTGACGATTGCTGACAATAAGACGTTTACGACGACTCTGCCCGTGGATCAGGTAAGCGCATGGACGCCTGGTTACAAGTACAACTACGTAGCCAAGATTACGCCCGAGAGCATCGATCTGGAGTACATCCAGTTTACGGTTCAGTCGGTTACGCCTTGGGAGGAAGCCACAGAGGGCGATCAGGATCTGTCGCTGCAGTAACAATGGGATATTGACGCGATCCCGATACACGTAAAACAGTCCGGACGGAAAGTCCGTGCCGGACGCACATAGGCCGGGCGGGGTTGAATCTCCCCACCCGGTCACTCAGAAGGATAAAATGATCCGAATCATGAAACGAAACAAGTGCTTTGGTCTGCGAGCCGGTTTGTGCGGTGCTATGTTCCTTTTGGCCGTGGGGTGCGCTCAGACGCAGTCCGTGGTTCCGGGACCGCAAGCCGCGACCATCGGTTTTGCCATGCCGGTCACGCGTGCCGCGGTCGACGGCTTTGCTGCGAGCGATGCCTTCGCCGTGTGGGGGTGGTACACGCCTGCCGACGAGTACAGTCAGGTGTTCGATGCCACGAAAGTCTCTACGTCGGACGGTGCGAACTGGAGTTATGACAACCTGCAGTTCTGGCTTGCAGGCAAGGAGTATGCATTCCAGGCATTGTACCCGGCGACGGATCTTCTCCCGGCCGCATCGGCCCGGTATGCAGAGGATGGGACGTTGACCGTGACGGGTTTCGATGCTTCGCAGCAGGTCGATCTCATGGCGGCCTCCTCGTCGGTGATGTCGGGCAGCACGCCGGCTCCGGTAGCCTTCTCCTTCACGCACCTGTTGGCGCGTGTGCAGGTTGTCGCCTCCTGCGATGCGGCCTCGGCCGGAATCGAGGGATTTACTCCCCGCGTTTATGGCGTGAGCCTGTACGGTGCACCCCGAACCGGTGACCTCGCATTGTCTGCCGGTGAACTGACCGATTCGAACGCATTGCTCGATGGGTGGACTGCGGGTGCGGATCTTACGACGGCCGATGCGCCATTGGCCGAATTCCGTTCCGATGCGGGCGAAGTGATCGGGCTGGAGGCCTCCGTACTGCTCGATGCACTGCCGATGCCCGGATCGCTTACGCGGGATTACTACATTGGGGTGGAGTACTCGACGGATGCCGGCGGCGTGGACCGGAAGACAGCGACCATTCAACTCACGTCGTTGGCCGTCACGTCGTGGACGCCGGGGCGCCTCTATCGCTACACGTTCAGCCTGTCGGACAACGACCGCATCTTGTTCGCAACACCGTCGGTCAATGCCTGGGACGAAGCGATTGGAGGAGTTATCATTGTGGATTGATGTGTGAAATTGTAAAAAGTGTAGAGCTCATCTATGAAAACGAGACATTGGCTGACCTGTCTGACGCTTCTGTCGGTTGGTTTGGCGTCATGTGAACGCGAGGAGCCGGTTATTCCGTCAATGGAGCCGTCGGAACGTATCCTTTTCGGAGTGCCGTTCCTTTCGGTCGAGTCGCGCAGTACCTTCCGCGATGCGCTCGAGGTGGGCGACGAATTCGGCGTGATGGGGTATTGTGTGCCTTACCGGGTGAATACGTCGAATCTGGATTATGCCTCCGGACAAAATCCCTGGACCCTCAAGAAAGCGCAGTCCTCGCCCGAAGTATTCTATAATCAGCGGGTGGTCGTGACTGCGAACGGTTGCCTCTATGATCGCAATGGAGGGGCCAACAATGATCCCAAATATTGGTATCGCGAGGGATTTGACACGAACAACAACAGCAATGCTGCTATTACCGGGACGGATGATTATCGTTATAGTTTCTTCGCCTGGTATCCCTACGACGGAGCCTTCACCATCGATCAACCGAATGGGGCGACCGTCGCCGGCGCACCTGTGCTGACCTTTACCATGCCGCAGACGGGCACGACACTCAGTGATCCGTTGGATCATAGCCTGACACCCGATGCGATGCTGGCTGTATTGTATGACCGTCATCGAACGGATGGCCCTCTGCAATTCAATTTCAGTCATGTGCTGACGGGGCTGGGGTTTGAGGTGAATAACCTCAGTACGTATGACCTTACGGTGCACAACGTCAGCCTGAGCGGAAGTTTTTACCGTGATGTGACCGTCGATCTGACGGGTAGCAGCGTGTCGTTCTCGTTTTCCGACAATCGATATGCCGGAACCTACAGTTTGCTCGATACCGACCTTTTGTTGTCGGCGCCGGCTGATGGTGAGACCATTACTACGTCGGGATTGATCGGCGGAGAGCATTTGCTTCTGATCTCGGGTACGGGGAGCAGTTTTGGCGAAAATGTGACTGTCAATATCGACTACACGTTCAACGGAGAACAGAAGAGTCAGTCCATTCCCCGTCCCGGTACGTTTACACCGCGTCCCGGTGTGAAGTATACGGCCCAACTCAATTTCGTGGGTGAAACGTTCGTCCTGCAGTTCCTGGTAAGCAACAGTGAACAGTGGGAGGACGGAGCCGCGGATGACAACAGTGAGGATAATGACGATGTGGTATTCGAATAACGATTCAGAAAGGAGCAAATTATGATACGCATAACGAATCGGTTGTGGGCCTGTGTCGGCCTCGTGTGGTCGGTCGCTTTGGCCGGGTGCAACGAGGTGGATCTCCAGGAGCATCCCGGTGTCCCGTCGGGAACAACAACTACGCTGCTGTCATTCAGTTGTGACCCGATGGAATCCTGTCGGGTGACAACTCGTGCGAGCGATACGAAGAATGACGACGAAAAGAGAATCAATAACCTCTATATCTTTTTCTTCGACGAGTCGGGCAACTATCTCGAGGGCAATTATCTTACCGGTTACCCCGATGCCGCGCCTCAGGGCGGCTACTATGCCCCGGGCGAAGGGGTGAATCTGTTGAAGATTGACAATACATTGTTTTCCAATCCGGGTTTGGCCACTTCAGCGACCGTTTATGCCGTGGCAAATGTCGATCCGGAGATTTTCGGACGCGATGCAAACGGTGACGGTCGCCCCGACGGAATCAATAACCGTTCGGATCTCGAGTCGTTGGATTATGCACTCGAGGCGGATGAACTCTCGCTTGGGATGCCTGCGCGGGGCATCCCGATGGTGGGATCCGAGGTGATGGATCTGACGGGCGGTACGCCCGAGGGTGAGCGTCGGATCGAACTTCAGGCACTGATGGCTCGTGTGGATCTCACGCTGAAGCTCGACAGCGACGTGCAGGACGGTAATCTCCCGGCCTTTTATCTGATGGATTGGACGGCCCGGAATCTGCCGACGCGGGTCTCTTTCACCGCGCCGGGTGAAACGGACCAAACCGGTTGGGCTGATCCGTGGACCACGGAAATCGGAGCTTCGCTTCAGCGTACGATCTACAACAAGAACGGAGAGATCTCCTTGACGTTCTACATGTTCGAAAATCAGCAGCAACCCGAATGGAAGATCGATCCGGGTGAAGAGTGGGCCAATCCGAACGTGGATCCCGAGACGCTCTCACCTGCGGAGCGCGAGAAGGCGCTCTATCCGGACAGCCTGCCTGTTTCGCGTCGGCAGCGTTACAAACCCTATTTGGCCAATGATCAGGCGACATCGGTCAATCTGCATGGTTTTTACATGACCTATAATGGGGCAACGTATGAAGTGAATTATCAGCTCTATCTGGGTGCCAACCACACGGATAACTTTTGCGTAAAGCGCAACCATCAGTATAAAAACAACATTACGATCACGGGGTTGACGGCGCAGGATGTCGAAACGGGTGAGTATACGCTCGATGCGCGTGTCGATATCAACGAGAGTGACAACGAATACTACATTGCCATGTTGCGCGAACGAAACCACGATGCTCATTTCTGTGTTACCCCAATGGATGTCTTTCTGTTCGCGCCCGAGTCGTTGAATCCGACCATGGAGGTGATCCTGGGCGAAGTGCCCGACGGCAGTGAAACGCCCGTCCAGGGGAGTGTGCCCGACTGGATACGTATGGAACGGGTTGCTGCTGCGGATATGGCGGCGGGAACGGTTACGGCATCGGGGTTCTCGGAGTATACGCAGGGCGGAGACCATTTGGCAACCGGTACCCCGTGGACCGCCGGCAACGGCAAGCGGGCCTTCTTTACCAAGGGATTGCTGAAGTCGGGCGGAGCCCTTTATAACAATACGCGGACAACGATTCAGGATTCGCGGGATCGGGTCTATTTCTATATCGATGAAAATTTACTGCCCACCGATCGATCGGCAACCGTCACGATGATCTACAAGGAGAATGGGGTGGAACGCAAACGGCGAACGTTGCTTATTGAACAGACCCACCTCCTGCCGGTAACAATGCAAAACGGTCAGATCATCTACATGGAGCAGTATGAAGAGTACCTCGATCACTACGACCCGCTTGACGAGTATGCCTCCAGTCAAACGTATCGTGGATTGGAGTGGGCGAAAAGAGATCCAGAATTGTGGACGACTATCCCGCAGTTGTATTCCGATTATCTGAATATTTTTTCGGCATACGATTCTCCGAGCTTGATCAGAACGGATGGCCATCCCTATACGAGTTTTGTAATCTGGCTTTGGCAGCAGGGGGTGATGACTCTGAATGACAAGCCGCGTTCTGCATTTGAGTATTGTTTCAACCGCAACAAACGCAATGCGGACGGAACTGTTACCATGCGTTATTCTCAGGTCGCAGTTTACTACGAACGAAGCAATGAGAGCAAATGGTTCCTGCCTGGAATTACCCAAATGGAGGACGCCCTGACACAGTACTATACGACTTTCGGAGAGTTCCAGGAGGAGTATTATTGGAGTTCATCGGCCGGTGAGGCGGAAGGGCGGACCAGCGGTCAGAGTTCCGAGCGGGCACGAGCTACGAAGGTGGATCTGAATGACCCCACGGGATATGCTCAAAGTGGTGGCGGTGGAAGCGACGGTTACCAGAAGTATGCCTATGAGTTGGGTAATGGCGGGTATGCCTATCGTGACGAGGTGTTGCGTATCAGGGCTTTCCGTGTTGACCTCAATCCGGTGGATTGAGTAACGTCTGACGACTGATTGTAAATCGAATATCCCCCGTTACAAGCTTCACGATAGGCTTGGACGGGGGATGTGTTTCTGAAGGGACTTGGACTTATTTTAGGATCAATTCATCGAGGCGAAGTTTGGGAACATAGTGTGTGCCGTTTTGTCTGTAGTATTTGTGACTCTCTCCAGCCTCGATCTCGACCAATTCAATCTTTTCGATTCCCCTGCCTATGGCCAAAACGATCAGTGGATCTGAAGGAAGCGCAAACAACTCCCGCAGCCGGGTACGATCGAATGCACCGATGCAGATGCCGTTCAGCCCGAGTTCGACGGCACGCAACAACATGCTTTGGACCGATATGCCCAGATCCATGTCTACGTAGCGATCCTCAGGCACCGTGGCGCAGATGATGATGAAGGCATTGGGTTCTGTGCCGGGAATGGGCAGATGGAGTTCCGGAAGTGCCCCTCCGAGGCGTATGTGGGGCCACACCCGAGGGGCCTCCTCTGCGAGTACGGGGCGAAAACGCAATACCTGCTGGTTGCGGGCAGAGGCGATGCGTGTATTGACCTCGATGATGCTGCGCAATTGATCTTCGCGTACAATAAAGTGGGGGTCATAACCGCGCTGGCTGCGATTTTTCAGCAACAGGCGATTGAGAGTCATGCGGGGTACGGGACGTGACGTCGGAGCCGCGGTGCGTGCCCGGTACTCCTCCATCTTACGACCCAGGTAATCATCGGCCATGGACGTAGTTGGGTGTTGGTGTATATGAAAAAAACAAAGGTGTAAATCTTGTAACTGTAAGATTTACACCTTCTTGCTGGCGGTGCGTAGGGGACTCGAACCCCTGACCCCGTGCGTGACAGGCACGTATTCTAACCAGCTGAACTAACGCACCAGCAATTCGTTATTGCGAGTGCAAAGATACCGCAAAATTCTGAATTTGCAAATTTTTTGTGCGTTTTTTATCGTTTATTCTGCATCTGAATCCTAAGGTGCAACGTAGTGTATTGGTACACAGTGGGTAAATGTGCATTGTTCAGATCCTCATAAAATGCTTTTTCGCTCGATGGCGGGGCGCTCAGCCTATTATACGCAACAATTGCTTTTCGTTCTCATTGGGGAAAAGTTGACGGAAGTGAGCCAAAATACGGGCGAACGATTCGTCCGGGGTGCGTTGTACACCCATCGGACCATAGAGTGCTTCGGGGGTGGTGTAACGGGCAATCCCCCAGCCGTAGGATTTGCCGTGACGGTCGATCTTGTATTCAAAATCGGCAATTACCAGACGCATCTCCATCTGCAATCGGGTCAGGATGGGGTCGAGCGATAGCTGCTCTTCGTCGGTCCGCGATGTTTCTGCAGCCTCTCTTCGTCGTGAACGACCTCCTTGGGCGAACCCAAGCATGCGGCGCAACTCCTGTATGGTGGCCGTCCCTTCGACCTGGATGGTCTGCATTACCACGTCGTCGAGTGCTGCGACATCGTCGTTCGGGGCCAGTGACCTGGCACGTCGGTAATTGATCCAGTCGGGCAGCCAGGCCCGACTGACAAATCCGGCCTTGCGGTTGAAAAATTTACCGTAGGCACACTGTCCGTCGCGAATGATGGCCCCTTTCCATTCCCAAGCTCCCTCTTCGTCGGAGAACCAATACTCCGGCGCGATGCGCTCCTCGATCGAAAAACCCGGTATGCCGCAGCGAAAGAAGGGCAGAATGCCGAGTTCCAGACAACAGGCAGCCACGTCTGTGGCACTTTCCAAACGGTGTTTCATGGTCTGAGTGCTTTGTCTTATCGGGGCCGTGCACAGAGAGCGGCCCCGTATATCTGCAAAGATACGACTCTTTTCGCTACACGGGCACTGCGGTGGCTCTGAATTTGTTTTTCCCTCCAAGCAGGGGGGTGATTTATGGGAAAAATTCGTACCTTTACGCAAAACCATTTATTGCATCCGCTCATGTCTGAACCTCACTATAACTCGTTGGCCTTTTTTCGCCGTTATTACCACATACCGTCTCATCGGAGAATTGCCTGGGCATTGATTGTCGAGTCGGTGAACGGACGTTCCGATGTGCGTCTTGGTGTGGTATTTCGTGACTATCCCCATCTTTACCTGGATGTGGCGATGCGTCGGTTCTTTACGGAATCGACTCTGGGCAACGGAACCTTGTCGCGTCGGGTGTGGCCGGCCCGTCGGGAAGTATGCAGCGAAGGCTTCCGCTATCTCTCCGACAACGGTCTCGTGAAGATTACGCCGCGGAATTACATCCGGGATATCTATTTTACGGCCCTTTTTTCGCCTGAACTTTTGACGCAAGTGCTTTACTGAGAGCCGTCCGACGGTTCTCGCAGTCCCACGCAGCCCCTGCCGTTTGCATGCGAAACGGCAGGGGTGCGGACTTTTTACGCCTTGAGTACTTCGGCGATCCATGCGGCCAGCTGTTCCGCCGAGGGATTGCCATTCAGCAACCTTCCGCTGCGCCACGCTGCATGGGGATATTGCCGGTGAAGTTGCGCCTCGCAGTGCTCTATGCCGCTGCCGCCTGAGGTGGCAAACGGAATAAGGCGTTTGCCGGTCCAATTGATTTGTTCGATGAAGGTGTTGATGAGGGTCGGGGCTACATACCACCATATCGGGAAACCGATGAAGAGCGTATCGTACGAATCCAGATGGGGCGGTATGCCGGCCAGGGCCGGTCGCGAGGTCGGGTCGCTCATCTCGACCGAGGAGCGGCTGGCGCGATCGTGCCAATTCAGATCCGCTGCAGTGTAAGGTTGTGCCGGTTTGATTTCAAATAATGCTGCCTGTGCAGCTTTTGCCACTTTTTCGGCCACGCGACGAGTCGTTCCCGTGCACGAAAAGTAGGCAACCAGAATAGATGTCTCCTGTATCATGTGTGTCATGTCTCGTTTCTGCGGCAAAGATAGAGAGTGGGCGTGAGAACGTGTGTAGATAATTTACGGATGTTTGTACCACAATACCCGATCCGGTTGAGTTGTGTCGTGTCCACGCTCGGATTCATCGGCGGAAAGTGCAGGTTCATACCTCAAAATGGACACTTCAACTTTTTTCTGAAGCCGGCTTGGGTAGAAACCGCTACCTTCATACAAAAAATCAATACTCCGATATCATGTTTCAGACCATTGTCCGCTTTGCGGTCACGAAAAAACTCTTCGTCGGACTGACTACGCTTTTCCTGTTGGCCGGCGGCATTTATGCGATGCTGACACTCCCGGTGGATGCCGTGCCCGACATCACCAACAATCAAGTGCAGATCGTCACCGTATCGCCTACGCTGGCCCCACAGGAGGTCGAGCAGCTCATCACATTCCCGATCGAGGTGGCGATGAGCAACATCATGAACGTGCAGGAGATCCGCTCCGTGTCGCGTTTCGGCCTGTCGGTCGTGACGGTCGTCTTCAAGGAGAGCGTCCCCATTCTTGATGCCCGACAACTGATCAACGAGCAGATCCAGACCGTTGCCGGAGAAATTCCCCCGGAGCTGGGTACCCCCGAGATGATGCCCATTACGACGGGTCTGGGTGAGATCTATCAGTATACGCTCGAGGTCGAACCCGGCTACGAAAACCGATACGATGCCATGGAGTTGCGCACGATTCAGGATTGGATCGTCAAGCGCCAGTTGTCGGGTATTCCCGGCATTGTCGAGATCAACAGCTTCGGCGGATACCTCAAACAATACGAGGTGGCGGTCGATCCCGACGCGCTCTATTCGCTCAACATCACGATTGGCGATGTCTTCGAGGCGCTGAGCCGCAACAACCAGAATACGGGCGGAAGTTATATCGAAAAGGTTGACCGAGCCTATTACATCCGTTCCGAGGGTATGATCTCGTCGCTCGACGACATCGGGCACATTGTTGTGGCCAACCGCGGAGGCATTCCGATCCATGTCAGTGATGTCGGCACCGTGAAGTTCGGATCGGCCAAACGTTTCGGAGCCATGACTCGCGACGGGAAAGGGGAGTGTGTAGGCGGTATCGCCATGATGCTCAAGGGCGCAAACGCCAATGTGGTGACCAAGGAGTTGGAGTCGCGTGTGGCGAAGATCCAGAAGATGCTCCCCGAAGGCGTGAAGATCAGCCCCTATCTGAACCGCTCGGAGTTGGTGAATCGCAACATTTCGACCGTGATCCGCAACCTGATCGAAGGGGCGATCATCGTATTTGTGGTACTGATTCTCTTCCTGGGCAACGTCCGGGCCGGGCTGATCGTGGCGTCGGTCATTCCGCTGGCGATGCTCTTTGCCTTCATCCTCATGCGCCTGTTTGGTGTTTCGGCCAATCTGATGAGTCTCGGAGCCATCGATTTCGGTATAGTGGTCGACGGGTCGATCGTGATTGTCGAGGGAATCCTTGCCCATCTGTACGGCAGGGCAAACATGGGCAAAACCCTCTCGCGTGCGCAGATGGATCAACAGATTATTTCGGGTGCCGGGAATGTCGTGCGATCGGCTACGTTTGCGGTGATCATCATCCTGATCGTCTTCTTCCCGATCCTTACGCTGACGGGTATCGAGGGCAAGTACTTCACTCCCATGGCCAAAACGCTTGTGTTCTGTATCATCGGTGCATTGTTGCTTTCGCTGACCTACGTGCCGATGATGTCGTCACTCTTCCTCAGCCGCCGCATCAGTGCCAAACCGACTTTTGCCGACCGCTTCTTCACGTGGCTGAATCGCCTCTATCAGCGGGCCCTGGCCGTTTGTCTGCGATTTAGTTGGACGACTGTAGCCGTTGCGGTAGCGGCTTTTGTCGGCAGTCTGATGCTCTTTACGCGTCTGGGAGCGGAGTTCATTCCGACGCTCGACGAGGGGGATTTTGCCATGCAGATGACCCTCCCGGCCGGAAGTTCGCTGACGCGCAGCATTGAACTTTCGGAACGCGCCGAACAGATCCTGATGGATAATTTCCCCGAAATCAAGCACGTTGTGGCGAAAATCGGTACGGCCGAGGTGCCGACGGATCCCATGGCCGTAGAGGATGCCGACGTGATGATCGTCATGAAACCCTTCGAGGAGTGGACCAGCGCCTCGTCGCGTGCCGAACTGGTCGAGAAGATGAAGGCGTCGCTCGACACGCTTTCGGGGGCCGAGTTCAACTTCAGCCAGCCGATCCAGCTCCGATTCAACGAGTTGATGACCGGTGCCAAGGCCGACATCGCCATCAAACTCTACGGCGAGGATATGGCCGAACTCTATGCCAAGGCCAAGGAGGCGGCCCGCTACGTCGAGCAGGTGCCCGGTGCTGCGGACGTGCTGGTCGAGCAGGCCATGGGCCTTCCGCAGCTCGTGGTGAACTACAACCGTTCGAAGATCGCCCGCTACGGCATCAATATCGAGGAGTTGAACAGCATCATTCGTTCCGCCTATGCGGGTGAAGTCGCCGGCACGGTCTTCGAAAACGAACGCCGTTTCGATCTGGTTGTGCGGCTCGACCAACGCAAGGTCTCCGATCTGAATCTCGACCGCTTGTTCATTCGTACGGCCGAAGGCATTCAGATTCCGGTGAGTGAGGTGGCGACCATCGACCTGGTGAACGGACCGCTGCAGATCAATCGCGACGCCACGAAACGCCGCGTGGTGATCGGTGTGAATGTGCGTGATGCGGACATCCAGCAAGTGGTGGCCGATATTCGTCAGAGCCTCGAACAGCACGTTGCACTCAAACCGGGTTATTATTTCGAATACGGCGGACAGTTCGAGAACCTGCAAAATGCCATTCGAACGTTGCTTGTCGTCATTCCCGTGGCGTTGTTGCTGATCCTGCTGCTGCTCTTCTTTGCCTTCAAGAGCGTGACCTACACCCTGGTGGTCTTCTCGACGGTGCCGCTCTCGATCATCGGCGGCGTGTTGGCTCTCTGGTTGCGTGGCCTGCCATTCAGTATCTCAGCCGGTGTAGGCTTCATTGCACTGTTCGGTGTGGCGGTGCTTAACGGCATCCTGATGATCAATCACTTCAATGATCTGAAAAACCAAACGACCTATCATCTGTCAACTCGTCGGATCATCTCTCGAGGTACGCAGCACCTGTTGCGTCCCGTATTCCTCACCGGACTGGTCGCTTCGTTGGGTTTCGTGCCGATGGCAGTGGCAACGACGGCCGGTGCCGAGGTGCAACGTCCCTTGGCCACGGTGGTGATCGGCGGCCTCTTCGTTTCGACGCTGCTCACGCTCTTCGTGGTGCCGGTCTTCTATAAATTGGTGGGTTCGGCCGCTCTGTTGCGACGTCATCCGTTGCTTCGGAGATGGTTCCCCATGCTGCTTCTGCCGGTGTTGCTGATGGCACCGTTCGACGCACAGAGTCAGCAGCGGGTTACACTCGACGAGGCGGTGTCGATGGCGCTGGACAACCATCCGCGGCTCAAGTCTGCTGCGACCTCACTCGAACGGACGAAGGCCATGCGTGGCGAATCCTGGGAACTGGCTCCGACCACGGTCGACTATTCGTTCGGCCAGCTCAATGGTACGGAACGGAACGACCGCGAAATCAGCATCACGCAGTCGGTCGGATCGTTGTTGACCCCCTTCTACAAGAATGCCCTCGTACGGCGCCAGACCGAGACCGGAATACACTACATGGAACTTGTCCGGCGTGAGATTGTGGCCGAAGTCAAGCGTGCCTGGTCCGATTTCCTCTATACGCAGGAGTTGTGTCGGCTCTATGCCGATCAGAATGCCCTGGCTGCCGAGTTGTCCCGTACGAGCGAGTTGCGCTATGCACAGGGCGATATCACCCGCCTCGAGCGGAGCATGACGGTGACGGTGGCAGCCGAGATGCGCAACAAACTCTTTCAGGCGCAAGAGGAGCACAAGGTGGCTGCGGCCCGTCTGCAATGGGCCTGCTATGCCGAAGGGCCGATCGAACCGACGGACAGCCTGCTGTCGCGATTTGAGGCTCTTTCAGACATTTCGACCGAATTGCAGCGCAGCTACTACGAATCCCAGGTCCGTGAGGCTGAGGCACGGGTCGAGGTCGAAAAAAGCCGCTTTTTCCCCGAGTTGTCGTTCGGATACCAGCGCCAGAATATCCTTCCGGACAAGGGGCTGAATGCCTACGTTATCGGGGCTTCGTTTCCGATCTTCTTCAACACGCAGCGCAGCCGCATCCGTCAGGCCAAGGCCGATGCCGGCATAGCCCGTTACGAGGCGGAACTCAACCTGCGTGCCGTGACCAACCGCGTGACCGAACTTGAGGCCAGTCTGCGGCGCTACGACCAAAGTCTTCGCTATTACGTGGAGTCGGCACTTCCCGAAGCCGAGGCGCTCATGCAGGCCGCCCGGTTGCAGCTGGCAAACAGCGAAACCGGGATTGCCGAATACATCATGAGCCTCAATACGGCCCTTGAAATCCGGCGGGGATACATTGAAACGCTCAACCAATACAATATCGCTGCGCTCGAATACGAATTATATCGATAAAATACATTAACTCTTATGAAAAACATAGTTCTTGTCTCCTGTGTGGTTCTCCTTGCGGCCTGCTCCGGTTCGAAGAGTTCGTCTCCGACTGCAGCGCCTGCAACTGCCGCGGTCGATACGGCCGCCTCTGTCGAGTCCGTTGTATCGGCTGCGCCCGATCTTTCAACCGGGTCTGATGCCGGTCCCGAGGTCGATGCCGCTTCGGGAGCCACCTCGGTGCCGAATCAGCCGACGTTCAACGGGCTTCTGGTCGTGCCGCCGCAGGACCGTGCCACGGTGACCCTCACGATGGGCGGCTCGATTCGCACCGCGTCGTTGCTGCCCGGAGCCTACGTGACCCGGGGTGACGTGCTGGCTACGCTCGAAAATCCCGAATTTATCACCCTGCAGCAGGTCTATCTGGACAGCCATGCACAGAATGATTACCTGCGTGCCGAATTCCTGCGTCAGCAGACCTTGGCCCGTGAAGAGGCCGCCTCGCAGAAACGTTTTCAGCAGAGTCGGGCCGAATACCTGTCGATGCGTAGCCGGATGGAGGCTGCCGCTGCTCAGCTGGCGCTGCTCGGGGTCGATACGACGCAGTTGCTGGAGCGGGGAATCGTTCCCTGCATGGAGATCAAGGCTCCGATCAGTGGCTATGTGGCCGACGTGCGGATGAATGTGGGCCGGCACTTCGGAGTCGGCGAACCGCTTTGCGAGATCGTCTCCAAGGGGGGTATGATGTTGCGGCTGACGGCCTACGAAAAGGATCTGGCACACCTGCGTATCGGCGATCGGGTGGAGTTCCGGGTCAACGGTATGGATCCGCAGGTCTTTCACGGTGCCGTTGCGGTGATTGGCCAGCAGGTGAACAACGAGAACCGTTCGATCGAGGTGTACGTGCGCATTGCGGATCATGATCCGCAGTTCCGTCCCGGAATGTATGCTACGGCCCGCATCGTGCGGAAATAATATTATTTTTGCATCGTGAAAATCTCGCAGTTGTTCAAGGATCGTTACCTGCTCTCCACGCTGATCGTATCGGCTGTGGTGGCCGTGCTCATCCATTTCCCCGAGGTCTTGTCGCTGTCGGATCGTTTCGAACGAGAGGAGTTGTTTGCGGGTATGGTGCCGAAGGATGTCATCAACGAAATTCTGTTTACATTCGTCTCGTTGCTGTTGCTCTTCTGGATCAACATGCGGGTTTTTCGGTTCAATACACCGATGGTCCGCGTTACGAAGGGAAAGATGGTGCTGTCGTTTCTGCTGACCTGGGGCGCCAGCAGCCTCTTTGGACAACTCTTCGTGTGGTTGCATCATCAATTCGATATCCCGGCTATCGATGCCATGGTACACCACTACCTGCATCCGTTGAGGGATCTGATTATCGCCTGCATCGTCACCGGAAGCAACTACATCTTTCACCTGATCCTCAAGCAGCAGCGTATTGTTGTCGAGAATGAGGCCTTGCGGACGGAGAGCCTGCGGCATCAGTATGAGTCGCTCAAGAATCAACTCAACCCGCACATGCTCTTCAATTCGCTCAATACGTTGCAATCGCTGATCCGCGAATCGCCGGACAGGGCGCTCGATTATACGCAGGAGTTGTCGCAGGTATTACGCTACACGCTGCAGGACAGCGACCGGCGGTGCGTAACCCTGGCTGAAGAGATGCAGTTTGCCCGGGCGTACATCTATCTGATGAAGCGGCGTTATGAGGATAACCTGCGTTTTGATATCGCGATCGATGAACGGTCGCGAGGATTACTTTTGCCGCCGATGTCGGTGCAATTGCTGATCGAGAATGCCATCAAGCACAACGAGATCAGCAACCGCAATCCCTTGACGATCTCCATACGTACGGAGGGGCGGATGCTTCTCGTCTGCAATCCGATTCAACCCAAGCGCGTGGCACCGTCCGGTCCAGGCATTGGACTGGACAATCTGGCTAAACGTTACAACCTGCTGTGGCAAAAAGAGATACAGATATCGACCGAAGCCGGTCGCTTCTGTGTCCGATTGCCGCTCTGTCAATCCGATATGAACCATGCAAGCGCTGATTATTGAAGACGAGAAGGCCGCCGTGCGTAATTTGACGGCTTTGTTGAAGGAGGTGGCTCCCGAAACCGAGGTGTGTGGGGTGCTGGACAGTGTCACGGACAGCGTCGCCTGGTTCGAAACGCATCCTGCGCCGGAGGTGGTTTTTATGGACATCCATCTGGCCGATGGATCCTCGTTCGAGATCTTCGAGCAGTGTCGGATCGACTGCCCGATTATTTTCACTACGGCCTACGACGAGTATGCCATCAAGGCATTCAAGGTCAACAGTGTCGATTATCTGTTGAAGCCTATCGGTGCGGCCGATCTGCGGCGTGCGCTCGACAAACTGAAGGCCCTGCAGCCTATTCCCGAAGCACAGGAGTCGTTGTCCGCCTTGATCCGCAATTTGCAGAAAAGGGATCATTACAAGACCCATTTTCTGATTCCCTGCCGTGGAGACAAACTCGTGCCGTTGGCCGTTGAACGGGTGCAATATTTCTGTATTGCCGACGGTTCGACACGGGCCGTTGTCAGCAGTCAGGAGAGTTATGTCCTTCCGCATACGCTCGACGAATTGGCCGAACGGCTCGATCCGGCCTCCTTTTTCCGTGTAAACAGGCAGTATCTTATTTCACGCAATGCCGTTCGTGATATTGATTTGTGGTTCAACAACCGGTTGTCGATCAATCTGAAGGTCCCGTCCGGCGAAAAAATTCTGGTCAGCAAGCAGCGCGTTAACGAGTTCAAAACGTGGTTTTCCGGTGATTGAGCGTGGCCCGGACTGAGTCGGGGTATTTGCAGATTCCGGAAAATTTTACGATCATTGCGTTTCTTGAATAGTTGACCGGATGAAGAGATGCTTTGATCGGGCCGCTTTTTGCGGCATGGCCTTATGGGTGGTTTTGTTGTGCGCGTGTCGTGATGTTGCGTCGGAGGTTGATGGCGATTTTCGGCCCGACGATCGCGTGGTGTGGGAGATGGTGTTGGAAAATGCCGGTTCCCGTGCCGTGATCGGTGCCGATGGAACCGGTCGTTTTGCGCCGGGAGATACGATTGTCGTGCATACGCACGATCTGATTGACGGCCGTGAGTGCAACTATACGCTTCATCTCTCGGACGGGGCCTGGGTGCCTACTGTGCGCTGGGAGGAGCTCGGTTCCGAGGTGGAGTTTACCGCCTGGCATCTGTCTCCGGCGGTTCGTCTGCATCAGGCCGGTCAGACCGCCTCGGATTACCTCCACCTTTTGTCTGATTATCCGTGTAAAGAGGGGCTCGATCGCTCCGATTTGTTGTGCGCGCAGGTTCGCGTGCGGGCGGGTGAGCGTGTGCCGTTGTATTTCAAGCATGCATTGAGTCGTGTGCACGTTGTTCTCGAAAGTAGGGACGGGTCCTATTCGGATGAGGAGTTGCAGCAGGCCGAGGTACAGGTACTGACCCCGGGGCAGTTGCTGTTTGACCTTGCAAGCGGTTCGTTGCTGGCTGCTTCCGGCAACCGGTGGGTTACGATGTGTGCTCTTGAGGACCATTCACGAGTGGCCTTGTTGTCTCCGCAACTTGTTGAAAATATGCCCGAAGAGGGGTGGTTGCGGATTCGGATAGGGGAGCGGGAGAAGATACTGAATGTACCCGAGACCGTGGGTGAACAGCCTTTCGAAGGGTTGATTTCCGGCAAGGAGCTTACCTTCCGTTTGAATTTGCAGCAAGCGGGTGATGCACCGGATCCCTATGCCGGTACAACTTGTTGGGTTTATGGCGTGCAGCCTCCGTCCGAGGATCAGTGGAATTTCGACCATACGCAGCTTGCCTGGAAGGAGGGTTGCGGTTGGTTCGACTGCAACAAGCTGAATCCTTCGGATGTCACGGCCGGAGGAGACGGTTTGATGTGCTGGGCGGCTGCGACCTCCAATCTGATTCACTGGTGGTTGGCGCAAAATGGTGATACGGATGCCATGAAGGCCTATACGGGGCCGCAGGCCGTGCCTTCGGATATGTTGCACAGCGAGGTATTTCAGTTGTACAAAACGTATTTCTCCAATCAGGGCGACTATCCGCTGAAAGCCATCAACTGGTTTTTCAACGGGGTTTTCCACCGTAACCTGTATGATTCGGACCCGGTGGATCCCCATGCCGGTTTTTTTCGTGAGCAGCTCGGGTTGCATTCTCTTGGAGCGGAATATGTCGGGACCGATCTGAAGCGCGATCGATTCAATGCCCTCATCCGTCAGGCGCTGTCGTCGCATCAGGGAATCCTGTTCGTGGTCAACCTCGGGAAGGCCTGGAATACGCATGCCGTTACCTTGTGGGGGGTGAAGTTCGACGACGAGGGGATGATCGATACGCTGTACATGGTCGATAACAACGACGGTCGTTCCGATCCTCGTGGTACCATTCGAACGATGGAGGTACGTTATCTTCCGTACTCCAGCTCCAATCCGGATTTATACCCCTACGTTCCCAACAGCGTTGGAGACTTCGCCGTGCGCATAGAGTCTCTTTGCACGTTGAGTTTGGGCCGGGAGTGGATCCGTTGAGTGCGGGGGCTTTTCCATTGTGTGGCCGATGTCGGTGCCCTTTTGACAACAGAAGTTCAGAGGAATATCTCGCAGGATTTTCGTTCCGAGCAGGCTTTTTTTAGCATTCGGCCGGCCATCCACAGCAGCAGTCGGTTGATTCGTCGAGCTCCGTGGGGGCAGAGGGTGATGCATCGCATGCACGAAATGCACCTCTTGGGGTCCACACGGAATGCGTCGTGAGAATCAATAGCTCCGGTGGGGCACTCTCGTGCGCACAATCCGCACTGTACGCAGGCTTTCGTGGCCTTGGGAACCAGACCTGCGGATGCCGCTTTGCGGTAGGGACGATGACCTGGAATGTTCGGCTCACGGCAATCGGCGCGGTCGATTTTCCGACAGATCTGCCGGGCAAAGGACTGCAGCTCCTTTTCATCTGTCGTGTCGGGGCGTCCGGCGGCATAGCGCCGGACGATCGAGTGTTCGGCTATGGCTGCTACGGCGGCCACAACGGTGAATCCGGCCTGGAGAACCGTATCCCGCAACTCCACCAGGGTGTCTTCGTAGGCACGGTTGCCGTATACGCAGACCAGAATGGCCCGGGCACCGTGCCCCTGGATCTGCGACAGTCGGGTCGCGGCGATCGCGGGGACGCGTCCGCTGTACGAAGGTACGGCAATCAGTACTACATCCTCTTTGGTCAGCGTTAGGGTTTTGTATTCGTCCGTGCGTGCCGTCAAGTCGACCGTGACTGTTTCTTCGGCGAGGGCCCGGCTTAGGATTGTGGCCACACGTTTTGTGCCGCCTGTCGGGCTGAAGCATATTTCATGAATTTTCATGGATGTGGTTGTATTACATGCGGATGATTACCTTCCCCTGGAGCGGATCTTCGGCCACGTGCCGCAACGCTTCATTGATTTGATCTAAGGTGTAGGGTCGCGGATCGATGGCTGGCGTAATGTGGTCTCGTTCGACAAGGCGTGTGATCGTTCGGAGTGCTTCGCCGTCTGCCTGCACGAACATGAAGAGGTATCTTTTCCCCTGGCGGCGGGCGCGGCAGTCGTATTTCAGTCCGGCCAGTGTAAACAAGGCCTGCTTGTACCACGGGAAGCCGTTCCGAAGGGCAAATTCCCGGTTGGGTGCGGAGCGCAGGCTCAGCAGTTGACCTCCATGCTTCAGTACGGCGAGTTCGTGGTCGAATGCTTCGCCTCCTCCCAGCGTGTCGATGACCAGATCCAGTTCGGACAGGGTCTCCCAGTAGTTCTCCTTTTTGTAGTCGATATAACGTTCCACGCCCAGTGAGAGAAACTGGTCGCGTGCCCGTTCATTTCCCGTCACGAATGTGCGAAGGCCCAAGGACCGTGCAATCGGTACGGCCATCTGTCCGAAACTCCCCGATCCGCCGGGAATCAGCAAGGTCTGACCGGGTCGGGCCTTGAGTTCGTTGACCATTGCCTGCCATGCGGTCAGACCGGTCAACGGGATGGCGGCCGCCGCATCGAAGGCGTATCCTGCGGGCATCTTTGCTACGGCGGCCTGATCTACGGAGACGTATTCGGCAAAAGCGCCGATTCGGTTCAGGGGCAGTCGCGTATACACGGCATCGCCCGGTTGAAATGCGTGGACATGGGCCCCGACCTGTTCTACGGTGCCCGAGCACTCGTTGCCCAACGTCTGGGGCAGACGGTAATCCTGAATCAGCCGGATGGTTCCTTTGATGATCAGCCATTCGAGCGGATTGACGGCTGCGGCCCGGACCTTGATCAATACTTCGTTTGGTCCCTGTTCCGGAACGGGAATATCGCGGACCATCAGTTTGCCGTGCCGCGAGTAACGATCCAATTGTGCTGCTTTCATCTCTTATCTTCCTTTCTCTCTGTGTTTTCCGAATCCGGGGCCAGGTTGGCACGGGCTTTTGAACGATCGGTTATGATTGCATCCATGTTTTCCATGGCCCAGGCGAGCAGTTCCTCGAGAATGGGGCGCAGTGCTTCGGCTCGGGGTGTGAGCGCATACTCTACCCGAGGCGGGATCTCTGCAAAGAGTGTGCGTGACAGGTAGCCATCCTCTTCGAGTGTGCGGAGAGTGGTGGCCAACATTTTTTGTGAAATGTCGGGCATGGCTTGCTTCAGTTCCGAGAAACGCAGGGTTCCCTTTTCCGACCGTTCCAGCAGGTATAGTACCAGCAACGTCCATTTGTCACAGAGCCTGGCCAGCACGTTTCGCACCGGGCAGGCCGGAAACCGGGCATCTACGAGTATGGTTCGTTTCATTGGTCTTGTTTGTTTGTGGAGAGGGGCTTTGGGACGCTCCGGGTCCTCTTCCTGGGGGCAAATATATAAAAATCTCTTTTGTATACCAAATATATTTTATATACTGCATGCGGCAATAAAACACCGAACTTCCATCAGAAGTCCGGTGTGAGGATGGGGCGTCTCACCCGGAAAAACATACGGTCCGTGCTATTCGAGTTGCCCCGTGGCACGCAGATACTCCGTCTGGTAGATCCGGTATTGAGTCTGTGCCTCAATCCGATTGCTGGCCGCCTGCTGCCACTGTGACTGTGCGTCCATCAGATCGGTCAGCGGTGCCATCTGTGCCGCATGGCGGTTGCGCATTACGCGCAAATTCTCTTCGGCCTGACGCAGGGCCAGTTCTGCGGTTTGGATCATCCGGTAGCCATCTTCGACGTTGCGGATGGCCTGTTCGACTTCGAGTGTCATCAAGCGTGTGTTTTTCTGTAGATCGAGTTGGGCATTCTGCAGCTCATGACGGGCCTTGCGCACCTTTTTGCGGCTCTCGCCCCAATGAAAGATCGGGATCTTCACGGCCAGCATGGCCAGGCCGATTCCGTCGCGAAACTCCTGGGTATAAGGCACCACCAGACCGCCACCGGCATCCACCATGCTCTGCAGTTTGATATTGCCGTAGTAGGTGTATCCCAATGAGAGTCCCGCCGTCGGGAGCATGGATGAACGTGCGTCGCGAATCTGCTGTTTGCCGATGGCCACCTGTTGCTCAAGCATCCGCAACTCCGGCCGGGCTTCCAGATCGGCCTGCAGTGCTCCGGGCGCCAACGGTTGAAAAAGGGTATCCGTGGGCTCGGGCCGCAAGTCGTGTCCGACACCGATGACGCGACATAACGACATGCGGCACAGATCGGCCCCGTTGCGGGCTTTCTGGAGCTGATAACGAATCTCGCTGCGTTTGGCTTCGATGCGCAGCCGGTCGTTTTCGAGTGCCATGCCGGCCTCGACGGCCGTGGCCGTCTGAACATAAAGCGTATCCATCTGGGCGGCATAGCTCTCGAGCATGCGGACCTTGCGGTCAACGGCCACCAGTGACCAATAGGCATGATCGGCTTCGACCAATACGTCCATGCGAGTCATGCGTCGTTGCTCTTCGGCGATCTCTTCGCCGATACGGGCCATCTGTCGTCCGGCCGAGATCTTGCCGCCGGTATAGATCGGCTGCGTGAGCGTAAGGCCTGCCATGTAGGTACCACGCATCCGCAGTTCCATCCCCATCATGTCGATGTCGGGCAGTACGTACGCTCCGGTGGCGGAGCCTTCGATTTTCGGCAGAGAGGCTGTTGAGGCGATCTGTCGATCCAGACGGGCCTGCTCAAGCCGGTTGTCGGCCTGTTGCAGCTCTTCGCTGTGGGCCAGTGCCCGCTCGCGACATTCGGCGAGCGACAGCGGAAGGGGCTGCTGCGCCTGTGCACCAAGACCCGACAGCAGGACGGCCCCAAGGGCTGCATATATTCTGGTTTTCATGTTTTATGCGTTTTGAGGTTTGCGAATCCGGAACATCGCCGCATAGAAGAGCGGCAGCAACACGAGCGTGATGATCGTGCCGACCGTGAGACCGCCCATGATCGTCAGGGCCATCGACCCGTACATCGGGTCTCCGACCAGAGGAATCATTCCGACGATGGTCGTCAGCGAGGCCATCAGTACGGGACGTACACGCGAGACGGTCGCCTCGATGACGGCCGTATAGGGCGTTTGACGCTCCTCGGTTTGCAGGCGATTGATCTCGTCAACCAGCACGATGGCGTTCTTAACCATCATGCCGATCAGTCCCATCATGCCG
>CALUII010000028.1 GCA_944320665.1 uncultured Alistipes sp.
GCGAGTTCCGCGAGGGGATCTTCATTCTGCCCGTGGTGCTGGGGGCCAACGTCCTCACGGGCGTGTGGCTCAACCTCTCGTTCTGGTACAAGCGCGAGGAGCGGACGTCGCTGGCCATCGTCGTCACGGGAACGGGTTTGGTGGCGATCCTCGTCTTCGGCCTGTGGCTCATCCCGCAGTGGGGCTACTACGGCGCGGCGTGGGCCCGTCTGGCCAGCGAGACGGTGATGGTGGCCGTGAGCTGGTGGCTCAACCGGCGCTTCTTCCCGACGCCCTATGACTGGCGGCGCATCGGCGAGTACGTGGTGGTGGCCCTGGCGCTCTTCTTCGGTGCCGAGGCGCTCGACGGCGCAATCGACAATAAATGGATCACTTATACGTTTCATACTGTGTTCTTTGCCGGCTACCTGGCCTATGCCGTGCGTCGCGAGCGGATCGACCTCGGGGCGATGGTGCGCTCCGTGCTGCGGCGCGGATGACCGCCGGGACAAGGTAGGGACAAGACAGCATAACGAACCAATCGAAGGAGGCAAAAGGTGCGATTTGCAGATATCATCGGACAGGAGGAGCTCAAGCGGCGGCTCGTGCAGGCGGTCGACGCCGGACGGGTGAGCCATGCGCAGCTCTTCAGCGGTGCGGCCGGAGCCGGGACGCTGGCGCTGGCCGTGGCCTACGTGCAGTACCTCAACTGCCGCCACCGCCACGACGGCGACTCGTGCGGCGAGTGCCCCGACTGCCGTCAGATCGCGGCACTCGAACACCCCGACCTGCACCTGGCCTTCCCCGTGAACAAACAGGGCAAGAAGTCGGGCGAGGCGGTGCGCAGCGACGAGTTCCTGCCGCAGTTCCGCAGCCTCTATGCCGATCGGCGGGGCTACTTCGCGCCTCAGGAGTGGTACGACCGGCTCGACCTGGGCAAAACGCTGCGGGGCATGATCACGGCCCGCGAGGCCGACGAGATCATCCGCAAGCTCTCGTTCAAACCCTACGAGGCCCCCTACAAGACGATGCTCATCTGGCTGCCCGAGGCGATGAACGAGGAGGCTGCGAACAAGATCCTCAAGATCCTCGAGGAACCCTGGGAGCGGACCCTCTTTCTGCTGGTCTCCGAGCGTCCCGACCTGCTGCTTCCGACCATCCTCTCGCGTACGCAGGAGGTGGCGGTGCCGCGCCTGCGGCCCGAGGTGCTCGAGGCCGAGGCACGCCGTCGCGGCGTGTCCGACCCGGCGCAGGCCCGCACGTTCGCCCGCCTGGCCGCGGGCGACCTGCTCGAACTCGAACGCCTCGTGTCGGGCGGTGACGAGGGGCAGCGCAAGGAGCACTTCGAGCTCTTCTGCTCGCTCATGCGGCTGAGCTACAACGACCGCCACCTCGACCTCATCGCGTGGGCCGAGGAGGTGGCGCAGCTGCCGCGCGAACAGCAGCGCGCCTTTCTGACCAACGCCACGCGCCTGCTGCGCGAAAGTTACGTGCTCCACGCCGGGCTGGGCGAGCGGATCGGCTACCTGTGGGGCGAGGAGCTGGCCTTCTGCACAAAGTTTGCCCCGTTTGTCGGGTCGCAGAACATCGAGCCCCTTGTCGCGGAGATCGAGTCGGCGCGGGCACAGATCTCGCAGAACGGCAATCCGACCATCGTCTTCACGCACTTCGCCCTGGCGGTGAGCAAACTGATCCGACGACTGAAATGACCCCTGCGATGCACGATACCTCGACCCCAACACCATCCGCACGTCCGATTCGGGCGGTGGTCCTTGCCGGCGGCAACGTCGGCGATACGGCCGCACGGCTGCAACGTGCCGCCGTGCTACTTGCCGAACGTGGCGGCCGTGTGGTGCAGGCCTCGTCGCAGCTGATGACCGAACCCTGGGGTTTCGAAGCGGCAGGCCGCTTTGTCAACCAGGCCTTCGAAATAGAGACGACACTCGCCCCCGAGGCGTTGCTCGATGTGCTGCAGTCGATCGAGCGCGACCTGGGTCGCGACCGCGACGCCGAACAGACCGAACGCAACCGCACGGGCCAACGCTATGCCTCGCGCCTGATCGATCTCGACCTGATCTGCTACGGCGACGCGGTGATCCGCACCGAGCGGCTCACGGTGCCCCATCCGCTGATGGCCGAACGCGAGTTTGTGCTGCGTCCGATGTGCGAGCTTGTTCCTGCGTGGCGCCATCCGCTTACGGGGCGGAGCGTGCGCGAGATGCTCGAAACGATATGTACGAAAAACGAAACCAAGCGATGATGATCCAGCGAATTTTCCGCGGTGCGGTCTTGGCGGCGTGCGCCGCACTCTCCTGCTGGGGCTGCTCGAAGCGTGTCGCTTACGATACGCTCTACGTGTTGCGCCCCTACGTGCAGGATTCGACCGGCTTCGAGATGCGGAGCCTGCCCGGCGTGCGGGCCTATGCCTTCCAGGCCGACACCACACAGTGGTGTGTCGCCTCCTACGACGAGGCGCTGGCCGGCACGATCTCGATGCGTTATGCCCCCGACACGAAACGGTCGGATCCCGTGGCCGTCGCCACGGCCTACCCTGCGTCGGACACCATCCCGGCATCGGTCAACTGGGTGCAGATGCGCATCCAGCTCTCCTCGGCGCTGATCGTGGCCGTCGATACCGAACACAAGCTCTACGCCTACCGCCAGCAGGAGTTCCACGAGAACCTTTCGCCCTACATCCTCTCGGTGGCCTTCCGCCCGTGGAAGGAGGGAACCTCCTACCGCGACGGTGACTGGTGGATGTTCAACGACTTCTATGTGCCCGAGCCCGAGGAGCCCGATACCCCCGAGGAGCCCGAGACTCCCGGGGAGCCGGTTGATCCCGGCGATTCCGGTGATTCCGGGACGACGCCGGCCGGTCCGGATGGAGAGGGGGAAGGTACGACGGAGGCGACGGGTGCCGCCGCATGGCACGGCGGCGAATGGTGGCGTCGATGAGTGCGCGCCATGCCGCGGAGCATATGATCAATTGCAGTTTAGACACACACACTCAAGAGTGATATGACGATGGAAAACAACATACGGACGACCTCACGCCGCAACGATCGGGCCCGGTGGATGGGAGCCCTGCGTCTGTTCGTGGCTCTGCTCTTCGTTCCGGCCTTCTTCGCGCGGTGCGCCAGCACGCTCACCCCGACGGGAGGCCCGAAGGATACGCTGCCGCCGGTGATCGTGGCCATGACGCCCGACAACCTCACCAAGCGGATGAAGGACCAGACGAAGATCTATATCGAGTTCGACGAGTTCGTCCAGCTCAAGGACCAGCAGAAGGAGTTCTTCACCTCGCCGCAGATGAAGTACAAGCCGACGCTCACCATCCGCGGCCGGGGCGTCGTGGTGCAGTTGCGCGACACGATGAAGCCCAATACGACCTACGCCCTGAACTTCGGCAGTACGATCTGCGACAACAACGAGGGCAATCCGCTTCACGCCATGCGCTACGTCTTCTCGACGGGCGACGAGATCGACTCGATGCTCATGTCGGGCTACACGGCCGACAGCTACGAGGCCGATTCGGTCTCGAAGAGCTTCATCTGGTTCTATATCGCCGACTCGATACCCGAGGTGCCGGAGTACGACTCGACGGTCTTCAAGTACGAGCCGCACGTCATCGCGCGGGCCGAGAAGAACGGCATCTTCATTGCGCAGAACCTCAAGCCGGTGCCCTACCGCGTCTATGCGATCGAGGACCGCAACGACAACCAGATGTACGATCCGGCGGTCGATCAGATCGGCTTCATCGAGGGGACCTACAACCCGCTCGAGATGCCCGACTTTGCCATCTGGTACGACTCGATCCGCCGCTACCCGACGGCCGAGCCGCAACTCTACTTCCGGATGTTTACCGACCGGGCCTTCCGGCGTCAGATGCTCTCGCAGAGCGAGCGTCCGTTGCAGCACAAGGCGATGCTCTACTTCAATGCGGCCCGACCGCAGATCGAGGAGCTGCGCTTCGACAGCATCCCTTCGGATCGCGTGATCGTCGAGCCGATCACCGAGGGGCGTGATAC
Organism: uncultured Alistipes sp.; assembly: GCA_944320665.1. Classification (GTDB taxonomy): domain Bacteria; phylum Bacteroidota; class Bacteroidia; order Bacteroidales; family Rikenellaceae; genus Alistipes. Next base: position 4,008 of record CALUII010000028.1, read on the forward strand.
GCTGGCCCTGTGGTTCAACGTGCCGTCGGCCGAGCTGCCCGACACGATCAAGGGTACGATCACCTACCTCAAGCACGACTCGATCAACCGGCTGCTCCCCGTGACCGAGGATCTGAAGCTGGCGTGGCGTCTGATCGAGACCAAGGAGCAGCAGAAGGAGCGCGAACGCCAGGAGAAGGAGCGTGCCAAGGCCGAGGCGGCCGGCGAGGAGTATACGCCCCCCAAGGAGAAGAACCCCTTTGCCTACAAGTTCTCCACCTCGGGCGAGATCAATCCCGAACAGCACCTCGAAATCGAGTTTGACTATCCGCTGGTCCGTGTCGACACGTCGGCCGTGCTGCTCACGCGGACCGATGCCGACAACGTCACGACGGATCTTCCCGTGGAGCTCGAACGCGACACGGCCAACATGCACAAGTGGCGCTTCAAGGCGTCGTGGACCCTGGGCGGCGAGTATACGCTGACGCTGCCCCAGGGCGTCTTCACCGACGTGGCGGGCTTCTCGAACGACTCGATCGTGGGCAAGTACACGGCCATGGATCCCGAGAAGCAGGCCGTGGTCAAGGTCAACGTCCAGTCGCAGCGGGACTCGATGCGCTACATCGTGCAGCTGCTCGACAGCAGCGACAAACTGCTGCAGGAGCGTTGTGACGTCACCTCCGGCACCGTGCAGTTCAACTACGTCTCGCCGGGCGACATCAAGCTCCGCGTCGTGGAGGATGCCAACCGCAACGGCCGCTGGGATACGGGCAACGTCATCGAGCGTCGTCAGCCCGAACGCGCCGAACTCTACCGCAACGACCAGGGCGAGGAGATCTTCACGACGAAGGCCAACTGGGAGTTCGAGGTGACGATGGATATGGACCGCCTGTTTGCGCCCGTGACGATGGAGTCGCTGATCCGCATGCTCGACGAGCGTGAGGCGCAGCGCCTGCGCAAGGAGGCCGAGAAGCGCAGCAAGGAGAAACCCCAGCAACAGCAACAGCAGCAGGGCACCGGTTTCGGCGGTCTGGGCGGCTTCGGCGGTCTGGGGGGTGCGTCGGGCTCGCTGGGCGGACTGATGTAGGCAAACATACACAACGACGAGAAGATGAAACAACGGTTACAGATCATCCTTACGGTGTGTGCGCTGCTCGTGACGGCGGGCGCCACGGCCCAACATACGCTGGGCATAACGGGCGGCTTCGGCATGACCACGGCACGCTTCTATCCCAAACAGGAGACCCGTCCGCTGTGGGGCGGCTACAATGCGGGCCTCACGTGGCGCCACTACGGCAAGCAGCGCTTCGTGGGCGGCTTCGGCATCGACCTCGAGGTGATGAAGCGCGGCTTCTCCTATGCGCCCTACGCCTCGACCACCGAGAACGAGGCCGACTACCAGTACTACACGCGCGAACTCAACTCCGTGGTGATGCCCGTGGTCTGGCAGCCGCACTTCTACATCGGGCACCGGATCCGCATCTTTCTGGAGGCGGCGGCGACCTTCAGCTACAACTTCGGTTCGACCTATCGGAACGAGATCGAGGGAGTCTCGGGAGACTACGACTTCCACGTGGCGCGCGACAACCGCTGGGGGTATGGCCTGGCGGGCGGCGGCGGATTTGCGGTGCTTGTCGGGCGGTTCGAGGTGATGGCTCGCGTGCGCTACTACTTTGGTTTTTCGGACATTGTGCGCAACCGCAACAAGTATTCGGGCAACATGAACGACGGTCCCGAGAATCCGTTCTACTACACGCCGCTCCGCTCGCCGATCGACAACCTCACCTTCAGCATCGGTGTGGCCTACCGCTTCAACAAGGCGGGCTTCGACGAGTGGTTCGTTCCGCGTCCGAAGCGTGAGAAACGCCAGGAGTCGTTCAACTACAACCTGAACTGACAAGAAAACGTATGCATAAAAACAGATAGAGTCCTATGGAGACAACACGTCAACAGAAAATCGCGCGGCAGATCCAGCGCGACATTGCCGAGATCTTCCAGAAGGAGGGCCGCGACATCGTGCGCGGCACACTCGTGACGGTAACCGAGGTGCGTGTATCGCCCGATTTCAACTACGCCAAGATCTACGTGAGCATCTTCCCCTTCGACAAGGCGCCCGAGACGATGGCGGCGCTCGATCAGCACAACCGCTTCATCCGCGGCGAACTGGGCCGCCGCATCGGCACGCAGTTGCGCGTGGTGCCCGAGCTGCAGTTCTTCCTCGACGACTCGCTCGAGTACATCGAGCACCTCGAGCAGGCGATGAACCCCACCAAGGCCAACCCGCAGCAGAAGTAGCCCTCCCTCTCCCGGAGCCCGCCCCCCTGCGCAATCCGCCGTTGAACGATGTTTGCCCGTTACGTTGCCCGTCGTTACCTCTTCGCGCCCAAATCCCGGTCGGTGATCAACCTCATCTCGGGGCTGAGCGTGGTGGCCATTGCCATGCCCGTTGCGGCGATGATCGTGCTGCTCTCGGTCTTTAACGGCTTTGAGCGCCTCGTGCGGACCACGGGCTCGGCCTTCGATGCCGACCTCACGGTGGAACCCGTGCGCGGCCAGACGTTCCGGATCGAGACGCTCGACACGGCGGCGTTGTCGCGCGTGGCGGATGTCGTCGCCTGCAGCTTCGTGCTGGAGCAGGGCGTGCTGCTCGAACGCGACGGCCGTACGGTGACCACCACGGTGCGGGGCGTGGACGATCACTATGGGTCGCTCTTTTCGCTGGATGCGGCGATGCAGGCGGGCGAATTCCGCGTGCGTCGCGGCGACCTGGAGTGGATGGTCGTGGGACGGGCCACGGCCCAGGAGCTGGCGATCCGTACGCTGGCCGATGCCGAGGTGTCGCTCTATGCGCTGCGCCGCAGCAACTTCTCGACGTTGCTGCCGCAGTCGGGCTACGTGCGTCGCACGCTTCCCGTGTCGGGCATCTACGTGCTCGATCTCGATACGGAGCAACGCTACGTGCTCACCTCGCTGCGCCTGGCGCAGGAGCTGCTCGTCTGGCCCGGCCGGGCCTCGGCATTGCTGCTGCGCGTAGCGGACGGGGCCGACGCGGAGCGGGTGCGCGCGGCGGTAGCCCAGGTGGTCGGCGAGGCGTTCCGCGTGGAGACGCGCGCCGAGCGCAATGCGGCCTTCTATGCGGTGATGAAGTACGAGAAGTGGGGCATCTTCTTCATCTCGTTGCTGGTCCTGGTCATCGCCTCGTTCTCCATCGTCGGGGCGCTGGCGATGCTCATTACCGACAAGCGCCGCGATATGGCCACGCTGCGGGCCCTCGGTGCCCCGCTTCCCGAGATCCGCAGCCTGTTCCGTTGGTCGGGCTACTATGTGAGCGGCCTGGGCGCCGCGATCGGTGCGGTGCTGGGTGTGGGGCTGGTGGTGCTGCAGGCGCACTACGGCGTGGTGGAGCTCCCGGCCGACACCTTCCTTACGAAGAGCTATCCGGTCGAACTGCGTGCGGGCGACCTGCTGGCCGTCGCGGTGGCGCTGGCCTGCGTGGTGACGGTCATCACGCGGATCACGGTGCGGAGCATGATCCGCGACGGGGGCCGGACGGAGAACAAAGCCTCAAATAAAAACCGCTAAATCTGTATTCGAAACGATGAATATGCAACGCGTGAAACGGTTGCCGCAGCTGCTGCGGCGCGTGACCCTGAGTCTGCTGCTGTGGTCGGCGGCGTGCTCCCACCAGCGGATCATTCCGGACGAGGAGCTGGCGATGATCTTCCGCGACGCCTTTCTGACGAATGCCTACATCGGCAGCCGGCACATGCCGACCGACTCGCTGAACCTCTACCAGCCGATCTTCGCGCGCTACGGCTACACGGTCGAGGATGTCGAACGGACGGTCGAGAGCTTCTCGAAGCGCAAGAGCGCCCGTCTGAGCGACGTGGTCGAGCGGGCGATCGCCCTGCTCGACGACGAGGGCGGATACTACGAACGCGAGGTGGCCGTACTCGACACGATTGCCCACGTATCGAGCCGGGCGCTCTATCGTACGCTTCGTTGCGACACGTTGATCCGCGCGCGGCGTCTGGCCGACTCGACGCTGCTGCGCATCGAACTCGATTCGCTGCGTCGGGGCGACTATCGCATCACGGCCACCTATTATGTGGACAGTCTGGATCGCAATCCGGGGCTGCGCGGCGGCGTGTGGACCGAGTGCGCGGACGGATCGCGACGCAACAGCTACAGTTTTCTGCTGCGTCGAGGCGTGGAGGCCGACTTCACGCGCACCTTTACGGCCGATACGGCGGCGCGCAAACTGATCGTGAGCTTCGCGCAGTTCCCCCGCCAGCGCAAGGAGTTGTCGGTGACGGTGCGCGACCTGAAGATCGAATATACGCTGCCCGTCGACGAGGCGATCGACAGCTTCTATCGCCAGCAGGTCGACGTGCGGATCTTTGCCGACGAATTCTTCGGAGATGCTTTCCGGGCGCAGGATAGCCTCTAACTACCTCTGGCTGCCCGGTGGGTGGCTGCGTCGTCCGTTGCTCGGGTTCGACGCGGCGGGACGCATCGTGCGGATCGAGCACCTGGCGGGTGAGGCCGATCGCAGCGTTGCCACGGAGTTTTGGGCCGGCGTGCTGGTCCCGCTGCTATGGGACGGAGTGGCGGCGGGTGCTCCCGTGCCGCCGGCGTCGGTGACGGATGAAGAGGTGGGGGTGGTGGAGTGTCTGCGCCGGGAGCAGGCTGCGACCGGCGCTTCGCTGCACGAGGTGATCGGCCGCGTTATGGAGCGTGGCCTCGCCGCCGGATGGGCCCTGCCCCGGGAGGCCGAGGCGGGTGCCTGCATGCAGGCTGACGCACGCATGGGGGCGAATGAGGTGCCGGCAGGGGCGGAGCGTCTGTTCGGATGTCGCTGCCGGCTTGTGCAGCTGTCCGGCCTCGATTATGAACGGATGTTGCTTACGCCGCGAAGTGTGGCGCACGTCATTGGCTGAGGGGGGAGGCGGGCGCCCCGTGCCGCCTGGCGGTGGAGCCGGCTCCCTCTACGGAAGTGGCATCAGATGGGCAGGTGTTGTTCGACCGTCTCGCGCAGATGCGTGCGGTCGAGATGGGTGTAGATCTCGGTCGTGAGGATGCTCTCGTGGCCCAGCATCTCCTGCACCTGGCGGATGCTGGCCCCCCCTTCGAGCAGGTGCGTCGCGAAGGAGTGGCGGAACGTATGGGGGCTGATGCGCTTGGTGATGCCGGCGCGGGCGGCGGCCTGGCGGATGATGGTGAAGACCATCACGCGCGTGAGCGCCGTGCCGCGGTTGTTGAGGAAGAGCGTGTCGGTGTCGGCCCGCTGTCCCCGCTCCTCGAGGTAGCGGCCGATGCGGTCGCGGGCCGCGGTGCTGACGGGGACGAGGCGCTGCTTGTCGCCCTTGCCGATGACGCGCACGTAGCCCTCGCCGAAGAAGAGATCCGAGAGCCGCAGCGAGGTGAGCTCCGAAACGCGCAGCCCGCACGAATAGAGCACTTCGAGCATCGCCGCATCGCGTTTGCCCTTGAGCGTGGGCCCGTCGGCTGCGGCGATGATGCGGTCGATCTCGTCGGTCGTGAGGACGTCGGGCAGGTGACGCCCGCATTTGGGCGCGGTGATGAATTCGGCGGGTGAGGCCGTGATGGCGTCGGTCAGCAGCAGGAAGTTGAAGAAGCTGCGCAGGCCGCTCAGCATGCGGGCCTGCGAGGTGCTCTCACGCCCCCGGTCGTAGAGCCACGCGAGGTAACGCTCGATCATCGTCGATTCGACCTTGCGGGGCGGAACGTCGTAGAGACGCAGGATGAAGTGCGCGAACTGTTGCAGGTCGCGCATGTAGGATTCGACGGTGTGATCAGCCAGTCGTTTTTCGAGTTTGATGTAGGTGCGGTAGCGGCGGGAAATATCTTCCCATTTCTTCGCGTTTTCGGCCATAAATCCATACCTTTGCGGGGAACAAAGGTACGAAAAATTTTACATAATATATTTTCTGTTACGCCATGAACTACGTCGAGCTTAACGTTCCCGTTGCGGACGATCTCGAGGCCGAGATTCTGACGGCCCGTCTGTCCGACTTTCCGTTTGAGAGTTTTCTGACCGAGGCCCGCACGCTGAAGGCCTATATCCAGCAGGAGGCGCTGGCCGACTGCATGTCCGAGGTGGATGCGATGCTCGATGCCTGCGGCGCCGTGCGGCGCCGCTACATCGCCATCGAGCCGCAGGACTGGAATGCTGCCTGGGAGAGTGGTTTCACGCCGGTCGAGGTCGAAGGGCGGCTGCTGATCCGTGCGCCGCACCACACGCCGGCCTCGAACGGTGAGTTGGAGGTGCTCATCACGCCGCGCATGGCCTTCGGTACGGGTCACCACGCCACGACCTGCCTGGTGGCGGGTGCGCTGCTCGATCTCGATGTGCGTGGACGTCGCGGCCTGGACCTCGGAAGCGGCACGGGTGTGCTGTCGATCGTCGCGGCGAAGCGCGGCGCCGCCTCGGTCGATGCCGTGGACATCGACGAGCAGGCCGATGCCAACTGCCGCGAGAATGTCGCGGCCAACGGTGTGACGGACCGTGTGCACGCCATGCAGGGCGACGTGCGCAGCGTGGCGGGACGCCGCTACGACTTCGTGCTGGCCAACATCAACCGCAACGTGTTGCTGGGGTGCATGCCGGCGTTCGGAACGATGCTCGGCTCCGGGGGAGAGTTGTTGATGAGCGGCTTCCTTGTGGAGGATGTGCCGACGGTCGAGGCGGCCGCGCGGGCCGAGGGGCTGGAACCGGTTGAGGTGCGCCGCCACGAGGATTGGGCCATGGTTCGTGCCCGCAAGCAATAGATAGATAACGGGTGTTGAGTTGAGCAGGGGGGAGAGCGCGCGGTGAAAAGTTACAAGGGACGCGGTGTGGTGCTCCACACGCTGAAGTACGGCGACTCGTCAATGGTCGTGCAGTTGCTGACCGACGTCGGCGGCCGCCGCAGCTACATGGTGCAGGGCGTGCGCAGTGCGCGCGGCCGGGGGTCGAAACTGGCCCTCTTCCAGCCGATGTTCGCCCTGGAGTTCGAGGGGCTCGAGTCGCCGCACCGCCGCATGGATTCGTTCCGCGAGATCCGCAGCGGCGTGGTACTGCGCACGGTGCCGTTCGACGTCCGCAAATCGACCATTGCGCTCTTCATGGCCGAGGTGCTCTACCGCCTGGTCAAGGAGAGCGAGCCGAACGGGCCGCTCTTCGAATTTGTATGGAATTCGGTGGCGGCACTCGATGCGATGGAGGAGGGTGTGGCCAATTTCCACCTCTGGTTCTTGTCTCATCTGAGCCGCTTCCTGGGCTTCTACCCGGGCAACGGCTACACGGCGGGGGATTGGTTCGACATCCGCGAGGGGCTCTACGTCGCCACCCCGCCGCCCCACTTTGCCTCCCTCTCGCAGGAGGATGCCCGCACGCTCGACACGCTCATCTCGTGCGATGTCGCGGATCTGCCCCGTGTCGGGCTCAATCGCCATCAGCGCGTCTCGTTTCTGCAGTCGCTGCTGGTCTATTACGGCTACCATCTCGATGCCATCCATGCCGTGCAGTCCGTCCGGATCCTGCAGGAGGTCTTCTGACCGTCGGGGCAGAGCGTGTTTCGTGCCGAACGGCGCCGGTTGCCGGCCTGTACCGCCGCACTTTCGGAGGCAGCTCCGCCCTCCGCCGCATCGGACGGCGAGGACCGGGCATTTATCGCCGAGAACTCTTTCCTTTGTATCTTTTACTTTGAGGGACGTGGTCCGATTGACTGCCTCGCGGTGAGCCGGCGGAACGTTGCGGCGTGCCGTCTCCGTAGCGTCGGCCGCCCGACGGCGCGGACGGACCGCCCTTCCCCTTCGGGCCGTCGGCACCCCGTTCGTTGAAGAAGTAGGCCTTCTGACGACGCTTCTCCTCCTGCGTGCGGGCTACGTAGACCGGCTCGTGCGTGTAGGGATTCTCGCCCGTGTGGAACATCACCGACGAGAGGGTCATCGGTGTCGGCGTGAGGTCCTGCACCTGTTCGAGCGTGAAGTGGAGCCGGCCCAGCACCTTGTGTGCCAGAGCCTGCATGTCGCGCTCGGTGCAGCCCGGGTGCGACGAGATGAAGTAGGGAATCAGCTGATAGGGCAGCTGCTCCTCGCGGCAGATGCGGCGGAAGTCGTCGTTGAGCCGTTCGAAGAGCGCAAAGGGCGGTTTGCGCATCAGCCGCAGCACGTTCTCCTCGGTGTGTTCGGGTGCGACCTTCAGGCGCCCCGACGTGTGGTACTTCACCACCGTGCGCAGGTAGTCGCTCCGGTCGAAGAGGTCGTAGCGTATGCCGCTGCCGATGAAGGCCTTCTTGATCCCCTTGACGGCGCGTATCTTCTCGTAGAGGGCGAGCAGCGGGCGGTGGTCGTCGTTGAGGTTGGGACACTTCTGCGGATGGAGGCACGACGCGCGCCGGCACCGGGCACAGAGCGTGCGGTCGCGCCCCCCCAGACGGTACATGTTGGCCGACGGGCCGCCGATGTCGGAGAGGTAGCCCTTGAATCCGGGCATCTTCGTGATGCGCTCCACCTCGGCCAGAATCGACCGTTCGCTGCGCGAGTGGACGAACTTGCCCTGATGGGCCGAGATCGTGCAGAACGAGCAGCCGCCGAAACAGCCGCGGTGGAGGTTGACCGAGAACTTGATCATCTCCCACGCCGGGATTGCCCCTTTGCCGTCGTAGCGCGGGTGGGGGGCCCGTTCGTACGGAAGGTCGAACGAACGGTCGAGCTCCTCGGTGGAGAGCGTGGCGTTCGGGGGCGTCACCACCACATAACGGTCACCCGTCGGCTCGACCAGCGTGTGGCGCGGTTCGAGCAGGTTGCTCTGCGTCTCGATCACGGTGAAATTCTCGCCGAAGGCGCGTTTGTCGCGCACGCACTCCTCGTAGGAGTGGAGGCGGATCGTCGTCTCGGGGTCGAGGCGCGAGACATACTCCTCGTCGGCCAGAAAGGCCACCTGACGGATGCGTCGCAGCCGCTTGGCATTGTATCCGTTGTGGAGTGCGCGGGCCACCTCCTGAATGACCCCCTCGCCCATGCCGTAGATCACCAGATCGGCGCCGCTCGTCGTGAGGATCGACGGCATCACCGCGTCGCTCCAGTAGTCGTAGTGTGCCAGCCGGCGCAGCGAGGCCTCGATGCCGCCCACGATGACGGGCGTATGCGGAAAGAGCCGCTTGAGGATCTGCGTGTAGACCGTGACGGTGCGGTCGGGGCGGAAGCCGGCACGACCGCCCGGTGTATAGGCGTCGTCGTGTCGCAGGCGCAGGTTGGCCGTGTAGTGGTTGACCATCGAGTCCATGGCGCCGCCCGAGACGCCGAAGAAGAGGCGCGGCGTGCCCAGTTTGGTGAAGTCGCGCAGGTCGTCGCGCCAGTTGGGCTGCGGCACGATCGCCACGCGGTATCCCTCGGCCTCGAGCAGACGGCCCACGACGGCCGCCCCGAAGGCCGGGTGGTCGATGTAGGCATCACCCGTGAAGAGGATCACGTCGAGGCTCTCCCATCCGCGGGCACGGACCTCTTTGAGTGTGGTCGGTAGAAACATGGCGTATGATGTGGGTTCAGATTTCGTCGTCCGTGATCCCGTCGCGCGAGGCCGTGTAGGCATCCCACTTGGCCAGCAGGGCGCGGAAATCGGCCGGAAGTTCGCTCTCGAAGCGCATCTGCTCGCCCGTGCGCGGGTGGACGAAGCCGAGCGAACGCGCATGGAGCGCATGGCGGGGCATCAGCGCGAAGCAGTTCTCGATGAACTGGCGGTATTTGGCAAAGGTCGTCCCCTTCAGGATGCGGTCGCCGCCGTAGCGTTCGTCGTTGAAGAGCGGGTGGCCCTGCCACGACATGTGGACGCGGATCTGGTGCGTGCGTCCCGTCTCGAGGCGGCACTCGACCAGCGTCACGTAGCCGTAGCGGCGCAGCACGCGCCAGTGTGTGACGGCGTGGCGTCCCTGCGACCCGTCGGCGAAGACGTACATCTGCAGCCGGTCCTTGGGCGAACGGCCGATGTGGCCCGTGATGGTCCCCTCGTCGGTGTCGAAGTTGCCCCAGACGAGCGCTTCGTACCGGCGGTAGGTGGTGTGTTCGTAGAACTGGCGAGCCAGGTGGGCATGGGCCTTCTCGTTCTTGGCGACGACGAGCAGTCCCGAGGTATTCTTGTCGATGCGGTGGACCAGTCCGGCACGGGCGTCGCCCGTCTGGAAGAGGGGCAGTTCGCGCAGGTGCCACGCCAGGGCGTGGACCAGCGTGCCGGTATAGTTGCCGCAGCCGGGATGGACGACCATGCCGGCCGGTTTGTTGACCACGAGCAGGTCGTCGTCCTCGTAGACGATCTCGAGCGGAATATCTTCCGGCACAATCTCCGTCTCGCGGCGCGGATAGGGCATCACGAGCGAGATGCGGTCCAGCGGTTTCACCTTGTAGCTCGATTTGACGGGCGTGCCGTTGACGAGGATCTGGCCGTTGTCGGCGGCCGTCTGTATGCGGTTGCGCGAGGCGTGCTCCATGCGAGCCGTGAGGTACTTGTCGAGGCGCATGAGCGCCTGCCCCTTGTCGACCGTCACGGCAAAGTGTTCGTAGCGTTCGTCCGTGCCGCTGCCGTCGGCCCCCTCGGTCTCGTCCGGATCCATGTCCGGATCCATCGGATCGTCGAGTTCGTCGTCGAACCCGATCAGGTCGTCGTCACTGTATCGTTCGTCGGTCATATTGCGTGTCGGTGTCAGCATCATCAGAAAAAGAATTCGTCGGTCTCCTCCTCTTGAGCCCGGTCGCGAGCCGAGGCGGCCCGGTCGTTCCGTTCGGACGACTGCTCGGGCATGCGGAAGAGGGTGTTGTCGCGGTGCGACGCCGTGGTGGCGGGACGCGACGAGGCGGCAGCTCCGCCGTCGCGGCCCTGGCTGCGGGGGGCGTCGACCGTCCGGGACGCCGCAGCTGCCTCCTCCGTGTCGGCGGACGGGTCGCCGTTCAGCGCCTCCTCGAGGCGGACGCGGGCCAGCGAATCGGCCACGGCCTCGTCGCGTGCGCGCTGCTCTTCCAGCTCCTGTCGGGCAGCCTGGGCGGCTTTCTGAGCCGCCGTGCGCGCCTCGGTCGTCTTCTTTGGGTCGAGCGTCAGCCGCAGATCGACGTGGCTTCCGAGTGCCACGCTCCGTTCGGGGCCGGGCGTCTGGAGGTAGACGCGGGCCTCCTTCTGGGTCAGCAGGTCGATCTCGTCGTCGAACTCGATGCGTCCGACGTTGAGGCCCGACTCCCAGATGCGGCTCTTGGCGTCGCGCAGCGTGTATCCGGCGACGCTCGGCGTCATCACGGTGCCGTAGCCGCCCTCGACGCCGACGTAGAGTGTCACGCCGTTTCCGGCTTCGGTCTCGATGTGGCTTCCGGGCCGCACCTCCCGCCCCTCGCAGAACTCGGCGAGGACGTAGTTCGTGGCCATGTCGTCCTGATAGACCAGGCGGGCGATCTCGAGTCCGGCGATTTCGAGCATGTTCTTGGCCTGTCGCAGCGAGCGTCCCGCGACGTAGGGTACGGGCACGCGCCGCTGCTGGAAGGAGTTGATCGTGAGGTAGACCGTACGTCCGGGCTTCACCTCGACGCCCCCTTCGGGCAGTTGGTCGAGGACGATGCCTCCGTCGTAGGCCGGCACGTAGAGCGAGTCGTTGATCTGGATCCGGAGGTCGTGCTTCCGGGCTACCCGCTGGGCCTCGTCGAGGGGCATGCCCGCGAAGTCGGGCACCGTGCGCCGTGCGCCGTGGCGCGTGCCGGCGAGCATGAGCAGGTGGGCCGCCACGGCCAGCACGAGCAGCGTGGCGACGATCAGTACGAGGTGGTAGAGCAGCGGCCGCTGGCGCAGTTGCTGCCACAGATTATGGGTTTGTTGTTTCATCTTCATCGTCTTCAGGACTTGGGGGTCAGTAAACGGATCGGAGGGTTGGCGCGGCTACTTCGGGGCCTTGCGGTAGAGGTAGATCGCGATGCAGAGATAGATCAGGTTGGGTGTCCAGACGGCCAGTCCGGGGGGCATCGTGCCGCTCTTGGCAAACTCCTCGAAGAATCGGTTGAAGAGGATGTACGAGAAGCATAGTGCCGTGCCGATACCGATATGGAGACCCGTTCCGCCGCGCACCTTGCGTGACGAGAGCGAGACGCCGATCAGTGTGAGGATGAACGTCGCCAGCGGATAGGCGATGCGTGTGGCCCGTTCGACGGCGATGATGTTTACCGAATCGGATCCCTTGTTGCGCTGCTGTTCGAGGAACTCGTTGAGTTGCGAGATGTTCATCGTCTCGACCAGGTCCTGCACGCGCCCCAGTTCGGCGATTTCGAGGTTGATGAGCGTGTCGAGGTTGCGGCGCGGCGTGAAGGTCTCGCGGCCGAGCGAGTCGAATTCGCGTGTGGTGTATCGGTTGGCGGTCCAGCGTTTGGTCTTGGGGTCGAGCTTGACGCTGGCGGCCTCGAGAGACTGGGTCATGGTGCTGCCTTCGTAGTGTTCGAGGGCGAAGAACTGGGCCTGTTTCGAGTGGTCGGAGTAGCCGCGGATGTAGACGAAGGTGCCGGGTTCGAGCTGGCGGTAGATATGCCGGTCGTACTGGGTGTTCTGACGGTTCTTGCGGTACTTGCTCTCGAACTCGACGGTCGAGCGTTGGGTGACGGGGATGACCCAGAGGCTCAGCACGAGTGAGAGCGTGGTGATGATCAGCGCGCCGATGAAGTAGGGCCACATCAGGCGCAGGAAGCTCATGCCGCTCGAGAGCATGGCGACAATCTCGGTCTGGTAGGCCATCTTCGAGGTGAAGAAGATCACGGCGATGAAGGTGAACAGGCCGCTGAACTGGTTGATGAAGTAGGGAATGAAGTTGAGGTAGTAGTCGAAGACGACGGCCTTCAGCGGAGCCTTCAGCTCGGTGAAGTCGTCGATCTTCTCGACGTAGTCGAAGATCACCACCACGACGATGATCATCGCGATGGCGAAGAAGTAGGTCGCGAGGAATTTCCCGATGATGTATCGGTCCAGAATCTTGAGTCCCGGCCAGCGTAGTTTCATAACTTTCTGTCTCTCTTCAGTCTGTCAGTCAGTGTCAGTATTTGTGCATGTTGAGCGTGCGCTTCTTCATGCGGAGTGGGTCAGGCGGCCTTCCCCGGGCGGCGTATTCAGATTCAGAGCCGACGGGCGAGTTGTCCGACCATCCGCTCCTTCCAGGGCTTGAAGTCGCCGGCCAGGATGTGCGCCCGGGCCTCGCCCACGAGCCGCAGATAGAAGGCGATGTTGTGCAGCGAGGCGATCTGTGCCGCCAGCATCTCGCCCGCCGCCACCAGGTGGTGCAGGTAGGCCTTCGAGTATTGGTGGTCGACGAAGGCCGTGCCCTCGGGGTCGATGGGCGAGAAGTCGGTCTCCCACTTCTTGTTGCGGATGTTGATCACGCCCTGCGCCGTGAAGAGCTGCCCGTTACGACCGTTGCGCGTCGGCATCACGCAGTCGAACATGTCGACACCGCGCTCGATCGCCTCGAGGATGTTGACCGGCGTGCCTACGCCCATCAGGTAGCGCGGGCGGTCCTGGGGCAGGATGGCGTTTACCACCTCGATCATCTCGTACATCACCTCGGTCGGCTCGCCCACGGCCAGACCGCCGATGGCGTATCCGTCGGCGGCGTATCGCTGTACGTTTTCTGCGGCGCGGGCCCGCAGGTCGGGATAGGTGCACCCCTGTACGATCGGGAAGAGAGCCTGATAGTGTCCGTATTTGGGTTGAGTCTGGTGGTATCGGTCGAAGCACCGGTCGAGCCACCGTTCGGTGAGGTCGAGCGACCGGGTGGCGTAGTCGCGCGGTGCGTCGCCCGGGGGGCACTCGTCGAAGGCCATCATGATGTCGGCACCGATCGTACGTTCGGTGTCGATCACGCTCTCGGGGGTGAAGAGGTGTTTCGATCCGTCGATGTGCGAGCGGAAGTGGCACCCCTCCTCCTTGAGTTTGCGGCAGTCGGCCAGCGAGAAGACCTGGAACCCGCCGCTGTCGGTGAGCATCGGCCCCTCCCACGACGAGAAGCGGTGCACGCCGCCGGCCTGTTCGATGATCGGCATGCCGGGCCGCAGGTAGAGGTGGTAGGTGTTAGCCAGGATGATCTGCGCGTGGGCTTCGTCGCGCACGTCGCGGTGGAAGATGCCCTTGACGGCGGCGGCCGTACCGACGGGCATGAAGATCGGAGTGCGGATCGTGCCGTGGTCGGTCACGAGTTCACCGGCTCGCGCCTGCGAGGCGGGGTCCTTATGTTGGAGGGTAAATTTCATACTCATACTAAAAGGCAAAAGTACGAAAATATTGTGAAAACGGGAAATCGGCGGCCGAAACATGCGAAATTTCGCACCGTGCGGCGGCCGGATGCCCGGCAACGGGGGCGCCGGCTCCGGTATGTCGCCTCGGGCCGCGATGCCTGCCGAAAGGACTTGCTTTTATGGTGCTTTTGCATTATATTTGCCGACCGATTCAATCGTTTCAGCCGATGCAGTTCCCCGAGTTATTTCTGACGCACTACGGATGGACGGGCCTGGTGCTTGCCCTGTTGTTGCTTGTGCTGTTGTGCGTGCAGCTCTGGTATTATCTGTTTGCCTACGGGCGGATCTCCGCCTACCGCAACAACCGCCGCCTCGAAGTGCGGAAGGAGGATCCCGCCGTGTCGGTCGTCATCCCGCTCTTCTCGGAGGATTACCTCTTCGTCGAGGAGCGGTTGCCGCTCCTGCTGGCGCAGGAGTATCCCGATTTCGAGGTGGTGCTCGTCTACGTCGGGACGGACAACGACTTCTATGAGGATCTGGCCCGTCTGCGTCTCACCTTTCCGCAGGTCTGCGTGACGAAGATCCAGCTCAATCCGCGCTTCCCGATCTCGCGCAAGATGGCCCTCAACGTGGGCATCAAGTCGGCCCACAACGAGTGTCTGCTCTTCAGTTCGACCGACGTTGTGCCGCGTACGGACCGCTGGCTGGCGCTCATGGCCCAGGGATTCCGCCGGGGCGAGGTGGTCGTGGGATACTGCGGCATCGAACGGCGTCCGGGGCTGGGCAACTTCCTGATGCGCTGCTGGCGCATGATGCACTCGGCCAACTGGTTGGCCCGGGCGGTGCGCCGTCGCCCCTATCGGGGCACGCTCCACAACCTGGGCTTCACGAAGTCGCTCTATTTCGGTGCCAACGGATTCTCGCACCTCAATATGAATATCGGTGAGGATGACCTCTTCATGCAGCAGGTCATGACGCCCGAAAACGTGAGCACGGTCCTCTCGCCGCGTGCGTCGCTCGTCGAAAAGCCCTGGGGCGGATTTCGCTGGTGGCTCAGCACGGAGCGCTATTTCGGATCGGCCGAACGCTTCTACCCGACCGGTGTGCGCCTCTATCAGGCCGGCGAACCGGTGTCGCGTCTGCTCTTCTTCGCGTCGGCCGTTGCGGCCGCGGTGCTGATGCCGCTCGAATTCAAGCTTGCGGCCCTCGTGCTGCTGCTGGTGCGCTACCTGGTTGTGGTGCTTGCGGTGCGGCGCGTGGCGCGCCGCCTGGGTGAAACGGGCCTTGTCGGTCGCTACTTCCTCTACGACCTGCTGAGCCCGCTGCTCTCGCTGCTGCTGGGTGTCGTGCTGCTGCGCAAAGACGAACGCGTATGGAGATAGCCGACTACATCGTTGCCGACGACCGCCGACTGGTCGAATTGGCGCTCGCGGGCGACGATACGGCGTTCGAATACCTCTTCAACCGCTACAGGGAGGCAATCTACCGGCTGTTCGTGCAGCGCCTCGGGGGTGTGAACGATGCCGACGACCTGTTGCAGGAGACCTTCGTGAAGGTCTACGTCAACCTGGGCCGCTACCGGAGCGACTATACCTTCGGGCAGTGGGTCTACACGATTGCCCGCAACACCTTCATCGACTTCATGCGCAAACGTCAGGACGACCTGCCGATCGACGACCGCTTCACGGCTCCGGCGTCGAGCGGCCCGACGCCCGAGGAGAACATCATCAACCTGCAGCAGCGGACACAGATCGAGCACTACATGGATCGCCTGACGCCGCGGTATCGGCAGTTGATTCGTCTGCGTTTCTTCGACGACTACTCCTACGAGGAGATCGCCGCCCGCCTGAGGCTTCCGCTCGGTACGGTGAAGACGCAGATCCACCGGGCCCGCGAACAGATGTGCCGCATGATCCGCAACGAGGAGTAACCGGTGTGAGAAGGGAGGGGCTGTGTGGCCGTGTTTCGGCCCTGTCGGACCCTTCCGGTGAAGGACGGCCTCCGCGGGAGTGCCGGGTGGTGGCGCCGGGGCTGCGGACACCCCTCCGTGTACAAAAAATGGAAGCCGGACTCTCGGTGCCAATTACTGATGTGAATACAAGTACGATCCTATGGAACTGATCGAGAAATATTTCCCCGAACTGACGCCGCTGCAGCACGAACGTTTTGCGGCGCTCTATGACCTCTATGCGGCGTGGAATGCGCGGATCAACGTCGTCTCGCGCAAGGATTTCGACCAGCTCTACCTGCGTCACGTGCTCCACTCGCTGGCCATCGCCAAGGTGTGCCGGTTCGATGCCGGGGCGCGGATCCTCGACGTGGGGTGCGGCGGCGGTTTTCCGTCGGTGCCGCTGGCGATCCTCTTCCCCGAGGCGCGGTTCAAGGCGGCGGACTCCATCGCCAAGAAGATCTCGGTGGTACGCGGCGTGACCGAGAGCCTCGGTCTCGAAAACCTCACCCCTTGCTGCGCCCGGGTCGAGACGCTGCGTGACGAACGATACGATTACGTGGTTTCGCGGGCCGTGACCGAGATGGCGACCTTCGTGGGGTGGATCTGGCCGCTGATCGAGCGCGGACAGCATGGCTCGCTGCCCAACGGTATCCTCTATCTGAAGGGGGGCGACCTGGCCGAGGAGCTGGCCCGCACGCGCAAACGGTGGACCCTCTACTCCATCTCGGACTTTTTCGACGAGGCGTTCTTCGAAACCAAAAAGGTGGTCTATACGCCCAAGGTTTGACGTCTGGTGCCGCCGTGGCACTTCGCCGGGTTGCGGCACCGACGCCGTTAGGGTTATGACTGCTGTTTCGGGCGGGAGGATCCGTCGAGAATCCGGCTCAGACTCTGCATGAAGGTGCGGGCGTCCATTGCGCCCGTAATACGGCCCAGTAATTCGCCTTCCGCGCTGAATACCAGGCAGGTGGGAATGCTTCGTACACCGTATTTCGTGGCCAGGGCGCGGCCCGTCGGGCGGTCGATGTCGTACTGCGCCGGAATGAAGCGGGCGTGGACGAATTCGCCCACGTCGCGCCGTGCGAAAACCTCGCGTTCCATCACGCGGCAGGGGCCGCACCACGAGGCGTAGAGGTCAATCAATACGGGTTTCTGCTCGCGGCGCGCCTGTTCGTGCAGCGCGTCGGTCGTCCCGCTCTCGAAGCGCACCTGGGCCTCGGCCCGGGAGGTGCCCCCGAAGAGGGCGACACACGCGGCCAGCAGGGCGCCGGCCATCCATCGTTTCATCCTGAAGGGTCGTTTCATGATCTCTTCTCCTTTCCGTTTTCGAGTGTCGACAGCAAACCGCATGCCGCCTGTATGTCCTCGCCGCGCGAGGCGCGGATCGTCGTCTGTATGCCGCGGGCCGTCAGCGCGTCGCGGAAACGGACCATCGCCTCCGCATCGGGCGAGTAGTAGGGCGAGTCGGGAATGCGGTGGAAGCGGATGAGGTTGATGCGGCAGTGGATGCCGTTCAGCAGGCGGCACAATCCGCGGATGTGGCGCGGCGAGTCGTTGCGCCCCTCGAGGACGATGTACTCGAACGAGACGCGCCGCTGGTGCGAGAAGTCGTAGCGGCGCAGGATCCGCACCACCTCCTCGATCGACCAGGCCCGCTCGATGGGCATGATCTCGGCCCGCTCCTCGGGGAAGGGGTTGTGGAGGCTGACGGCCAGGTGGACCTTCGTCTGGTCGAGGAAACGCGGCAACTGTGCTGCCACGCCTGCCGTCGAGAGGGTGATGCGCGTGGGCGACCATCCGAAACCCCACGGGGCGGTGAGGATTTCGAGCGCACGCAACACGTTGTCCACGTTGTCGAGCGGCTCGCCCATCCCCATGAAGACGAGGTTCGTCAGCCGGTCGCGTTCGGGCAGCGACTCGATCTGGTTGAGGATCTCGTTGGTCGAGAGCGACTGCTGCAGTCCCTGGCGCCCGGTGGCGCAGAAGCGGCACCCCATGCGGCATCCGGCCTGTGACGAGACACAGAGCGTGGCCCGTTCGCCGTCGGGGATGTAGGCCGACTCGATCGTATGTCCCTCATGCGTGCGGTAGAGGTACTTCTTGGTGCCGTCCGAGGAGCGGCTCTCGCGTTCGGGCGGCACGAGCCCCACGTCGTACGCGGCGGCCAGCGCCGCACGTCCCGCGGCCGAAAGGTCGGTCATCGCCCCGAGGTCGCTTACGTGCTTGACGTAGAGCCATCGGGCCAGCTGCCGTGCGGCGAAGCGCGGCAACCCCGCGCGGGCCGTCACCACCTCCAGTTCGGAGAGGGTCTTGCCGTATAAATATTCTCTGTCGGTCATCTCGCGGAATGTTTCGTCGGACAAATGTAGGTAAAATATAAAGATTTTTGGGTGCCGAGTGTCTATTTTCGGAAATTTCTCTCTATATTTGTAGTTGCATAAACCGGCTCGATGCGATGCACCGTCCGGAACCGCTCGGAAAACAATTAAACGGATAATAGATGGAACTTAAAAAATCCCCCAAGGCAGACCTCAAAAACAAACGGGGTCTTCTGCTCGAAATCGGCCTGATCGTGTCGCTGGGTCTGGTGATCGCAGCGTTCGCCTACACGCCGAAGGAGTATCGTATCGAGAAAGTGGAACAGGCGGCCGAAGTGGTCGAGGTCGAGATGACCGAGATTACGCGTCAGCCCGAGCAGCCCCCCACGCCTCCCAAGAAGGTCGAGGTGAAGGTGATCTCCGATATTCTCGACATCGTGACCAACGATACGAAGATCACGACCGAGATGTCGTTCGACGAGTTCGACGAGGACGCCGTGATCGAGCCCATCGTCGAGATCAAGGAGGAGGAGATCGTCGACGACCAGCCCTTCTTCGTGGCCGAGGAGATGCCGACGTTCCAGGGTGGCGATATCAACACCTTCCGCAAGTGGGTGCAGGACAACGTCCGCTTCCCGCAGATCGCCCTCGAGAACGGCATCCAGGGAACGGTGACGATCGCCTTCGTGGTGGAGCGCGACGGTACGCTGACGATTCTCGACGTGCTGGCCAGCCCCGACCGCTCGCTGACGGACGAGGCCGTGCGCGTGCTGAAGAAGTCGCCCAAGTGGAAGCCCGGCAAGCAGCGTAATCAGGCGGTCCGCGTGCGTTACAACCTGCCGGTTGTATTCCGTCTGCAGAACTAATCGATAAACCGAACGTTGTGCAAGGGTATCCT
Organism: uncultured Alistipes sp.; assembly: GCA_944320665.1. Lineage (GTDB taxonomy): Bacteria > Bacteroidota > Bacteroidia > Bacteroidales > Rikenellaceae > Alistipes. The sequence continues at coordinate 23,404 of CALUII010000028.1, forward strand.
TTTTGCGGAGGATACCCTTGTTTTTCACCTTATGGAACAGACCCGAGAGAAGAACAACATCATCAACGAACCCTGCCCCGCCGAGCGGGCCGTGCTGGTCTCCGTGGCCCGCGACGGACAGAACCTCCGTCAGACCGAGGAGTACCTCGATGAACTGGAATTTCTGGCCGAAACGGCCGACATCCGAGCCGTGCGTCGCTTCGTCCAGCGGCTGCCGCAGCCTTCGGCCCGCATCTACGTGGGCCCGGGCAAGCTCGAAGAGATCGCCGCCTACTGCAAGGAGGAGGAGATCGATGTGGTGATCTTCGACGACGAACTCTCGCCGTCGCAGACGCGCAACATCGAGCAGGCCATGCCGTGCCGCATCCTGGACCGCACGCGCCTGATCCTCGACATCTTCATGTCGCGTGCGCAGACCGCCTATGCCAAGACGCAGGTCCAGCTGGCCAACTACGAGTACATGCTGCCGCGTCTGGCCGGTATGTGGACCCACCTCGAACGGCAGCGAGGCGGTACGGGTACGCGTGGCGGTGCCGGCGAGCGCGAGATCGAGACCGACCGACGCATCGTCCGCAACCGAATCGCCAAACTCAAGGAGGAGCTGCAGAAGATCGACCGCCAGATGGCCGTGCAGCGCTCGAACCGAGGGTCGCTCGTGCGCGTGGCGCTGGTGGGCTATACGAACGTCGGCAAGTCGACGCTCATGAACCTTATCTCGAAGAGCGAGGTCTTTGCCGAAAACAAGCTCTTCGCCACGCTCGATACCACGGTGCGCAAGGTGGTCTTCGACAACCTCCCCTTCCTGCTCTCGGATACGGTGGGCTTCATCCGCAAGCTGCCCACGGAGCTGATCGAGTCGTTCAAGTCGACGCTCGACGAGGTGCGCGAGGCCGACCTG